>DAISIL010000014.1:0-58621 GCA_036822015.1 Bernardetiaceae bacterium
CCCATACCCGCAGCCATGGACGGTGAGGTACTGGTGGAATGAGGTTTTTGGTTTTTTTTGAGGGGGGGGTGTCAGTCCGTTACGCTGTCTATTTTTAGTCTCACAAATTCAACAATAGGATTTTCACTTGTTGCGTTGTAAACCCTTGCTATTAAATATTTGTCTGCGTTTTCCATTAAATTCAACTCGTTGCCTGAGATGTACAAAGCAAGTTTTTCAACATTCTTTCCGTAAGTCGTTGCCTTACTATCTATGTAAATCTCTTTATTGAGTTCTACAACTTTAAAGTCGTGGTCTGCTGTTGTATCTTCAGAAATATTTTTCCAAAAAACCTCAACAGCATCGCCAACTTTAAAACCAGTTTTAGTTTCAGAAATAACTTCATTGTACTTTTGGGTATAAATCTGTTTTAATTTTTTAAATACTAACAGTTCTCCTTGTCTTCCTAAATCTCTCAAAAAATCTTCAACATCAGGATTTGTATTTCCACTTGTTGTTGGTGGCACAAATTCGCTTTTTGTTTGGTTCAATAAATCATCAGGTATTAATGAAATATCAAACCCTTTTTCTTTGAGGTACTCAATACCACCTGCAAAAGTTTCCAAAAGTAAAACAGTCAAAATCCTTTCAGCATATCGGATTTTTAGGAAACTACCCAACGGCTCAACTAAACCGTCTAAAACTCTTGGGCTATACCATTTACCAACATAGTAAAAGTTATCGTGTTCAGCCCAAGAACTACGCCTTTGCTTATCGTCTTCGTTTCCGTACGACAAGTAAATTTCTGTGGTTTCAAAGAAATGAATGGCTGAAAGTTTTTGCTTAATTCTTTCGTATTCGTTTTTCCATTCTTTTCGGTTTTTTGACTTCTCAACCGTAACTAATGCAATTAAAGGCGAAGTTTGTAACAACTTAGTTTTAAGGTCGGTTATCTCAACTTTGCTATTAGAAATAGTCGCATTGACTTTGTCAATAATTTTTACGCCAAAATGACGTAACAACTCAATAATTTCGGGACTTTGTTTTTCGGCAAACGCCAAATGAGATGCCCTAAAACCTTCAACTGTAACGATAGACAAATCTTTTGGATAGTAAAAGTCTATTCCATTTTTGGCTAACAACTTGTTACTACCTGCCCAATTTCTTAGTTTATCTGAGTAGCCTAAATGGTTTGTGGATAGTCTTTCATAAACCTTGTTTGTGATTTTTTGATTTTCTTTCAATGATACTTCGTCTGAATTATTTTGTTTCCAAATTAATTCAAGGATTTTGAGTAAATCATCTAAGTCTAAGGTTTGTTTAATAGGTAAAATTTTTAACCAATTTTCGGGTAAAGTCCCACTATAATCCAAAACAGACAAAAATTTACTTGCAATTTCAATGTTTTCTGGCGAATTGATGAGAATTTCGTTTACTTTTTTTAATTGCCCGTTTCTGGTTGGAAAGAGTGCTAAATTTTCAATAGTCCAAATAAAATATCTCTTTTGATTTGCAGTTTCCACTACTCCGTGATAAATAGGCCAGAGTCCTGATGAACCATTTATTCTGTCATAACTATTTGCTTCAAAGGCAAGCTTGAATACATTTTCCCAGTATATTTTAGCAAAATGGTAGTTGTTTACATAATCAATAAAAGAAAAATGGTGTAGTGTAAATTCATTGATTGAATAGTTATACTGTCCAAAATTTGAATATTTAGAGTTACCATCCATTAATGAAATAATTGGCTTAAAATATTCAAAATCTCTGCGAAACTTACAGGTAATCTTTGATACAGTAAAACTTTCCCAATTTAATTGGTTTTTCACACCAATTCTAATAAAAAATGTCTTCCATTCGCTTTTGAGGTCTTTACTTTCAAAGTATTTTTTAGAAACAAAAATGTCGTTATCATAAACGCTTTCTATTCTCAAATCAGGTTCATAATAATCAGATAAGAAAGATTTTGATGCTGAAATTAGACTGCTTTGTTTCGTTAATACTTTCAGGTTTTTTAACTTTTCATAGTGATTGTCTTGCAATACCCCTTTTTTGTGTGCATTGAATAAGTACCTGCCAATTTCAATGGCATTTCCTTTGGTTACAAAGGTTTCTCCCTGCTCAATTATCGTTTTTTCAATGAAACTCAAATCGGAAGGCTCCTTAACACCTAAATATTCAAGCCAATTTTTGATGCGTGAATTTGCATTGATTTTAGAAACAATATTTTTGTTAATAATGCTTATCTTATCTGAAAATTCATTTGAAAACTCAACCGCAGGAAAATAAATGTGGCTTGGTTTTTTTAGTTGCTGGTTCTCGTCAAAGATGAAAGGTGTTTGTCGTAGTATTTCATTCCAAGCATTTCTTCTGCTGTCATCTCCCTTGCTTCGTTGAGCCTGTTCGTGTAGAAAAGAAATCAGGTTAAAGTTCTCGTTTAGTTTGTGTTCTTCCGCAAATATTGATGAGGCAAAAAATCTTTCTAAATCATCAATATCAAACATTTCCGTACCTAACCTGCCTAGTGTACTTAGTGGTTCAAGGTAGGGTGTATAAGATGATACTGAGAAACTTTTACTCCTACTTTTGTTGATGTAGTTGATGAGAGTTTGAGGGTTGATAAACTGCGAAATATTTGTTTTGTCAAATACACTTTCTTTAACTTTAAGCAAATCACCTTTTAGATTAGGGACAAACGCAATAGTTTGAAGTGCTGTATTAAAGCCTTTATTAAAACTACTTTCCAACAAAGAACCGCCAAGTTTGTGCGGTACAACAGTTAAAAATTGCTTGTTGTATTTGCTTTTCTTGTGGGCAAGTTCAGCAACCCAAGAAAAGAACTTTATTGGGATTTGCTTAAAAAGCCAATTATTCCAAAAAGTATCTTGGTGCAAGTGTTGTCTGCCTGCATCTGTCAAAAAACTTGCATTTACCAAAAAAGGAAAATCGTAATTAATAGAGGTTGGCAAATAAGTGAATATTAGTCTATTTGCTTTATCAACAGCTTTCAACTTACCGTTTTCAACTTGAACTGCAAAAGATATTTCTGTTTGCTTTGCTTCTTTTAGTTTTTTGGGCGACTTGTCATCTTCATTAATTTTGGTCTGAACATCTGAGGGGATAGAAAACTGCTCGGTTTTAATAAGCCATTCGCTTAGAATATCTCCATTTCGTTTTAAGATAGTTTTTTCTCCACTTACAACTTTCTCAAGGGTAATGATTTTATTTGTGTTTATAGAAATTTTAACTTGTTTGCTCCGCAGGAAAAGAACAATTTGACTTTTTGAAAATAAATCATTTAGAGCACCTTTCAGTTGTTCAATTTTGTCATAGCGAATAATTGTTGATACATTATACTCTTGAAAGATGGATAAGCTTTTCAGTTCATTTGGCAATTCTGTCCAAATTGGAATGATTTGCCAAGGCATTTTTAAACTTTCATCTTTGTTTTTCCCCTTTCGTTCTGCTTTCCAAACACTTTGAGAACTCCAAGCACTATTCCAATGGTTTGACCAATATTGTTTGTCAAACTTAAAACAGAAATTTCCACTTTTGATAATCACAAAATTGGAGTGTGAGAAAACAGACTTAAAGCCGATTCCTTTGAAACCTGTTTTATTACTATCTCCTGCTTTTGTCCCATCTCCTGCGCTTGATATACTTTCAATATCAATTTCAGAAAACGGCTCACCTTTATGTGAAATCGCAACATAATCTCCCATGAAATCTATGCGAACGTCAAGCATTTCACTTTGATTACTTGCATCATCCGCGTTTTGTAGAAGCTCGTAAAGGAATCGTTGACTATCAGTATTTATATCCTTTGAAATCGTCTCACAAAGGTTAGCTGTTGTAATAGCCTGTTCTGGGTTATTGTAATTCGCATTATTTTGCGAAAGGTCATCTATAAAGTTTTTGTGCTTCATTGTTCTGATCTACTTATTTTTTTAATATCATGTTAAACCCAAATATACAAACACAATTTATTTTTCAAAAAAAAAATATTGCTATGGTGCTTAAATTCACAAAAAAATGACATCTATCATCTGTGGTTTTGGCCGCAGGGCTTTTCGTCAAAGCCTTGGTGGATCATTCAAAGGGGTGAGGAAGTCCTTCGGCGACGTAGCCCCTACGCTGCTCCACCTCATGGGACTGCCCATACCCGCAGCCATGGACGGTGAGGTATTGGTGGAATGAGGTTTTTGTTTTTTTTTTGGGGGGGTGTTTTCCGGCTTTGCGAAGGCGGGGTTTAAGCGCATCTTCCACTGTTTTGGCTAAGCCATTGTTAGTGGCTGTTCGTTTTTCTTTTTATTTATTTGGTTATAACCTTAACTTTATCACTGCTCTTTGTTGAATGGATAAGCTCTACTGTGATATGCTTAAAAGTATAGGTTTCACCTTTTTTTAATGGAGCATCTTGAAGGTATTTATATTCACTTTTAAATCCTGGCCTTACCTGAATGGGTCCACTACCACCTGGTAACGCAGTGTTTACAAGATAAATCAAAGCCCCTTCTTGCGTTTTTACATCAACTCCTATTTTCCTTCTACTCTCGATAACCAAAGCCGTCGTGCTGTCCAGAAGTGCCATAACAGCCTTTGTCCCACCGATATTTTCAATAGCTTCTAATTCCGCTACAGTCTCACTACCCTCGTGGCAGATAATTTGACCATCATCAATCCAACCCAAAACCCAGCGTTCAAATGCAAAATAGCCCGGTGCATTTCCCGCTTGAGTTCCCATTATTCCAAAAGTGCCAACAGATTTTAGTTGATTTTCACCCTCAAAATCATATAAATCTGGCAAACCAAATGTGTGTCCTATTTCGTGTGCTAACCAAAGCCCGCCCCAGTAGTTTAAATCGTAACCAGAGGTTATTCCGACGGATATAGTTTTTTCAGCCGTTTTTAGCTGATATTCAGGTTCAATAGATTTAAATACAGGTCCAAAAGGAATTAAGGCAGCTTTTGGGTTTGCCATTACGAGAACTACATCTGTTTGACTGAGGTCAACGCTGGCTCCTGCTAAGTCAATAGCTTCTTGAATAAACTCCCGATGTGGCAGAAATTCTCTTATTGCCTTACCATAATGGGCTGAAGGTTTACTTAATCGCAACCATTCCAGGTGGGGGTTCAAATTAAGCTCCAGTCGTCCATATGAAATTTCTTTATAAAAATTTGGAGCAACAGGATTGATGATTGAAAATACACTGTCGGTACTTTGAGTTGCTGGAACATCATCAAAATCGACAAAAAGAACACACATATTGAGCTTCCCTGCTGATGGGGCCAGTCCTTCTACTTTTGGGAATCCAAGGGCAATGGGTCCATCTACGACTCTTGGTAGTTTACAGTTTGTTTTTTCGTCAAGATCCTGGTCGTTTGATTTCTTCGTTTTTTCATTTCCACAACTAGCAATGAGTGTGGATATTAGCAGGATAAAGATTAATTGTCTTTTCATGTGATCTCTCTTTAGACTGATGCCGATGTTTTGCAGCTAACCGCAGGCAGAACTTTTAATCCTTGAAACTCCTTAAATTTACTAAAATCTGTTCTAGCAAACACGAAGCCCCTACTTGCGTATAGGTAATGTTGTTTAACTCAAATTACGAAATTCTGTTGGACTTACACCTGTTTTTTTCTTGAACAGACTACTGAAATAATGCGAATGCCCAAAGCCAAGGGAATAGGCAATTTCTTTCACAGAGTCATTACTTCCCAGCAATCGGTCTTTGGCGATTTCTAAAAGGTGATAGTGAATATGCTCTTGAGTAGTCTTTCCGGTTTCTTTCCGGAGTAAATCGCTTAAATAATTAGGTGAAAGATTTACATGTTCAGCACATTGCAAAGCTGTTGGCAATCCCTTATCTAAAATAATTGCCGAAGTAAAATAATTATTTAAATAATTGGTAATGGCATCAACTATGCTGTGATTTATATTCTCTCTGGTAGTAAATTGTCGATCGTAAAAACGATTACAGTGATTTAATAGAAATTCTATTGCGGATACCAATACATTTTTGGTATGTTTATCTATTGGGCGATTAATCTCCGTTTGAATAGAACGAATTATATTAGAAAGACTATCTTTTTCGTCTTCGGAAAGATGCAATGCTTCGTTTATTGAGTACCTGAAAAAGTTGTATTCTGTTATTTGGGAAGCAAGGGGAGTTCCAAGTAGCAAATCCGAATGAAAGAACAAGCCCCAACTGTAGCTACATTCTTCAAAAACAGGATTTTGTAACTCGCCTATTTGATCGGGAAATGAAAAGAATAAACTACCTTCTTGAAAATCTATTTGTTTTCTTCCATATTGCAAACTTCCTATTTTAAGATGCTTTAGCGTAATCGCGTAAAAAGAGGAAGCAACTCTTAACCCTACGGATTGAGCAGGTTGTTCAATTAAATTGAGTTTTGATAGATCAATCACGCTAATCAGTGGATGATTGGGAGCTGCTAAACCCAATAGCTCATGAAACTTGCTGATACTTTCAATTTTAAGAATATCTTTCATAGTCGAAAATTAGCTCATTACTAATTACATTTCCCACTAAATAAATAACTAGTGAAAACATTAACCCATCCATGAAGGTTTTTGAGCAAAAGATTTGTACCTAGTGAGAGAACAATTAAGACAGCAAAAACGACTTACCCCACACATAGGAAGCAACATTTGATCGTTAAGGAATTTCGCTTACTACGCATAGCCCAAAAACAAGTAGAACTATTTTTAAACCTGCAAAATAGAATAAGCACAAGCACCATAATAAACCCAAAAGCCAACATACAGATAGCTTTTAAGTTGTTCTAGCATCTTTTAACTTTTTGATTTTGGAAATCTTCTTTCAACTTCTGCCTTTAAGGAACGGTTAAACATTGGGTAAACGGTTAGTTGAATATTTACTGCCATTTTGCCAATCAACCAAGTTAAGCCTCCAAGAGCCTGATCTGATTGAATGAATTTTGTTTTTCCATTCTCTACTGCTTCTACTCTGAAACAATGCCGGTCTTTGATACCCATAGCTTGCACCTGACTCCAATAAAATTCTACACCCTCTTCTACAAAAAGTGTGTTGTGAAACAGTTGGGGATTTGCTTTGGGACCCGCTTTGAATAGAACATCAACCGTACCCTTATCCTCAATCATCCCATCCATCTTGAGGATAATTTCATTCCATTTTGGATAGCTTTCCGTGTCTGTGAGTACACTCCAAACCTGCTCGGGTGTAGCATCAATGATAATTTCAGTATGTGATACCCAGTGCCTCATGTTGAGTTTCTGGTATCCTACTTTTTCGATGGGTGAAATATTTTTAAGTTTCATGATGTCCTTTTTGTTATTTTTTTAAAGTTTAAAAAATCGTTTAATAGCATCTATCATAAGGTGATGTGCCGTTTGTGAAATCCTGGCGTTTGGTGCCATTCTTTCTCCTCCGTGCAATACTCCAGGAGCGACGTACAACTCTGTGGGTATCCCATCTTTCATAAGCTGCTGCGCATAAGCGATCACCTCATCTCTGAACAGTTCAACGGCACCAACATACAAGAAAGTAGGCGGAAGACCACTCAAATCAGTAGCTCTTGAGGGGCTTTGCAAGGGGGAGGCTTCTTTACCAAATTCTCCACCCAAATAGGCATTCCAGGCCCATAAGGAAGAATCTCTATCCCAGCCCAAATATCCCGATAATCTCCCCGAAGGTGTATCATGGGTGTTATCTAACATAGGGCATTTTAAAAGTTGAAAAGAAATATTTACTCCTTTACGTTCACGATTCAGTAGGACAATTCTTGCCGCCATACCCCCACCTGCACTCTCCCCGCAAACGATAATTTTATTTTTATCAAAGCCCAATTCTTCGGCATGTTGAGAAGTCCAAACCAAACCTGCATAGCAGTCTTCCATTCCTTCAGGGTGTTGATACTCAGGAGCTACTTTATAGTCCACAGATACCATCGTACACTTTAAGTGATCTACAAAAAGTGCTGCGATATCATCTTCTCTTGGCGTTCCTAAAATATTCCCGCCTCCGTGAATCCAATAGATACAAATATCTGAATGTTGGGTTATGTCTTTCGGTTTGTATATCATAACCCGAATATCTCTGCCCTCTGGGCTTACCGACCTTTCTTCCATTGTCATTGTAGCACTGACAAAAGGAGCGGCTTCCATTTTTTTAAGCAACGCTCTAATATTTAGGTAGGATTGTTCAACTGGACCACCTTGGGTTAGTTCAGGGGGTAATTGATTTAATCCTTCCAAAATTTCTGGATCAATTAATTTTAGAATTTTGTCGCTCATTACGTTTTGTGTTTAAATAACTTACAACACAAAGGTACGTCAGTTTTAAAATCATAATCATACTCAAATCTTGGGTAAGCATTCAATTTTCTTAGGTAGTCGATTGCTATGGGACGCTTTCTTACAATCGTAGCTAAAGTCTTTCAGCTACCAGAAGGTGGCAACTTCAAAGCACTTCGCCGTCAGCCAGGCAGAAACTTTGATAGAAGTGGCAAGTTTGATTAACTACTGAACCGCCATTTTTTGGGGGTACTGTCATGGTGTGCAGTTGTTTATTTTTACTTGTCTTTAAAGAAATTCCAAACCTCGTTAGCCATTTCTACATCGCCATTTTGGTTGCCTACAAGTTGTAAAAAAAAGGTGCTGTAACGTTCTGTAATACTTGGTTCAGTATGCCCACCATTGATTACTTTATAGAAAAGCACTTGCGTATTATTTTCACCATTTTTATACAAAAATTTTGTTATCGTTGAGTTATCTGTAATATTAATATTTGACATATCGCTTACTTCAGGTGTAGTTTCTGTTCCGTTTCTGATTATCCAATACGCCACTGTACTTTCAGTTGATAAAACTTCACCACGGTTATTTGCAACTTGCCCACCCGCATAAGGTACAATATCATCCTTCGTTCCGTTCATAAAAAGAGCAGAAACTTTGGTAGTTGAATTACTACACACAGAATTTATAGGTCTTGCTGAGATTATGGATGCAAAAGCAGTTATTTTGTGTGGGATTTCGTCTGCTAATCTTTGGACGAAAATCCCACCATTTGAAGTACCGACTGCAAATACTTTTGTGTTATCGGATTGATATTTCGTGCTGATGAAGTCAATTAGCTCACTAACAAAAAGCACGTCATCGCTTGTGGGGTTGGTTTGGTTATCGCTTCGGCAGTCGTTCCAACCTCTGGAATTATTTGAACCAAGATTGCCATTGGGTACGGCAATTATCAAATTTTGCAACTGGGCAAGGTTTAGCCAAACTTTATAAGGTGCTTTTACCCCTGTCAAGCCCAACATGGCATCGAAATCTCCACCATTTCCGTGGAATAAAATCACTAACGGGGCGTTGGTGGGGTTTTCAGGAATATACAAGTGGTACTCCCTTTCGTTCCCCAAAATACGAATGGTCTGATTTTGCAAAAGACCTTTTTCAATTTCGGGGGTGAGACTCTCTTGTTTTTTACCACAAGCAAAAACTAAAATAACCAGGAACGATAACCAAACTTTATTTTTGAGTGTATTCATGTTTACGCTTTTTTTAATGTAAAAAAATAAGAAACTTTGTTGCTCACATCATCAAACGTAACTACTTCTTTATCCTTATGGAATAGGAAATATCCTAGTAATCCAAAATCTCCCGAACACATAGCAGAATGCAGAAGCGCACAGCCCAAAATAGTGAGTTGCCAGTAGTTGCTTGAAAAGAAGGCCAAGATTATCAAAATGGAACTAATAACAACAAATGGTGCCAAGGCGATTAGGGTAAATTCTTTCCGATTAGCTACAAACTTGTCGGCAAGTGCCATAAAATAGAACTTCTTCAAATTACAATCTAATGAAGTTTCGGAAGCACCTACATATTTATAGGCTAAAACGTGAATGTATTCATGTATAGGAATAAGAAGGAAGGAAACCGTAGATCCAAAGCAATAATGAAATATGACATTGCCTATATTGGCATTGAGGTATGTAATATTGGCATATATGGCTATACTTCCCAAAAGTAGTAACAGGATATTAAGACTGTAATAGAAGAATGAAATTGCAGATCTCCGATTCAAATATTTTTTGATGAAAGGAATTAACTCTTCATGCTCCAGCTTATCTAAGAGTAGGTAGTTTTGCATAACTTCTTCCGATCTAATTTTCATAGAGTTTCGATTTTTAATTTCTCTCGATTCAATTTAACCCACACCAAAAGCCCAATGCTCGCCAAACTCCAAAATATTATGGCTACCACAAGGTTTAGGCCATCTTGCCTGTCCATCAAAATAAATGCTTGCGTTTTGATGTAAGGTATATTTTCTACAAAAACTATGAGTACATTATGAAGTACGTGTATTAAAAACGGCCACCAGACAGATGTGGTAGTTATTAAAATAATTCCGTAAAAAATACCAGACAGCAGTTGGGGTATAGGTAAATCTGCTCCGTGGATAAACGCAAAAAACGAGGAGACGGACAAAACAGCGATTACTTTATGGACCTTAGATTCCAGATAACTCTGAAGCCACAATCTAAACCCAAATTCTTCGACTAACGGAAAGGCAACTACTGCCAAAACCAATACATCTAACGGGTCTTCAGTAAAAGTGCTTTGTGATGTTTTGATATGGAAAAGCCAAAAAAAGTCGCCCAACACGAATAAAATAGCTGAAATTATGAGTAGATAAGTATGTTTTGGTATGATAAATTTTAGTCTATTGTAACTCCATTTTTTGGGTAAAGCACTTCGTATGTGCACAAAATAAAATAAGCCAATCAAAATAAAACCGCAAATTATAGCAGGAATTGTATCCAATTCTTCCGAACAAATGCCAAAACCAATAAGCCAGGCATAAGTTAAAAGTATCTTGGTCAGGATGCCCAGTACGGTAAAAAAAAGTGATTTTAGCATTGATTTCGCTGTCAGTAATTGCGCATAACGTTTTTTGTGTGCATTAAAATCACGATCTTTGAGGTACTTCACTTTCAGTTTAGCGCGACTTTTGTCAAATAAACTAACTGTTATTTATTAGCAATTTCTATTCCGATTTCCTCCACTTCCCATATTTCTTTTGCTTTTGTCAATAAAAACTTTGCTCTTTTTTCAATTTCAGTTTCGTTCCATTCGCTTAACTCAAGGTAAGGTGCAAGCGTTTCGATGCCGGCTGAATAGTGAATTAATCCCTCTTTATTTCCGCTTCCTCTTTTCTTTGTTGGCCAATCGGCATCTCTAATCGAGGCGTTTAATGATTGTGTGATTATTGCCAAATTGCCTAATGTCTTTAATTTAAAATTTCGATAGTCTTTGGCTTCCTTGGTGGGAACACTATTCCATTTATTTTCCCACTTTTTAGGCATTAAATGCTCCAAACTGTATTTGTTTATTCCTAAAAGCTGTGTCGCTTGTTTGTGTCTGTTCCTAATTTTTGATTCAATAAAGTAGATAATTCCTGCTGTTTGCTTGTTGATTAGTACAGAATTTTCAAATCCTTGTCTTAGTTCTATGTCGTTTGGCAGATAGTTTATTTTATCATTTTTTGTTTGGAGGAGTTGAATAAACTGTTCTTTTGATTGGATTTTATTGGATATAAGCCTGTCGGTAAATAGTTGGTTGTAATTTTTTGTTGTTGCTTTAATGATCATTCTTCGCATTACATAGCTCTCTATGAATGCAAATAATTCATTTCGTTGATTTTGGTTATCTACATTTTTGAGAATGTAAAGTGTATAAGGAATTAGTGTTGAAGTATCAAGCCCAAAGATTATAGCATTTATACGCTCAATTCCGCTTTCATTAGTAAGTTCGTTGTTTATAATATCGTAGTCAAAATTTTCTTTGAACAAAATTGCATATTCTCTTATTTCATCAAGGATTCTGGTCTTATCTAATTGATAATCTCTTATGAGACGCTGATACGATTCAAATAGATTTTCAACTTTTGAAAACTCAATTTTGTCATCTGTTTTTACTTTAAGTTCAGATTCTTGAATTTTAATTTGAAGGTATGAATAGAAGAAAAGGTCAATAAAGGTTCTCTTTAAACGCCCTGTTGTAATTTCTCTATCCCAATAGATTTTTGTTTCGTCATCCTTTTCAAATATTTTTTTCCAGTATTTCTTGTAATTTTCGACTTCATTACGTTTGAAAAAGTAGTTTTTAAGCAATTCTGCTGTTGTTAGTCGAACACCGAGTGAGTTTATGGTATCGAAAATTTGTTGCTCATCTTCTTCATAGCCAAGGTCAATACCAACGAACAATATATTATCCAAAATATTGAAGAAGTCTAACGAGTCCTCTAAATCTTTTTCTGATATGTTTTCATTAAAAAAGTTATAAGCTGCAAGAATCTTATCGTTTTCTGAAATATCTTTAAAATATTGAAGTGTTTTGAGGTTTACAACTTTGTTGAAGGAATCTTGATCGCTATGGTTGTGAAGCAAAATGATTGATTTATCTCTTTGTTTTTTAAAAGTTTCGGTAAAGTCAGCATCAGCGTTGTTTTTTAGACACAATACTTTTAAAAAAATGTTCAATGTTGTAAGTCTTTGCTGTCCGTCAATCACGGTCAGTATAGAATCTTTATTGGAGGCAGTTTCTTGTTGTTTCAGAATAACCGATCCTAAAAAGTATGGTCTTTTGGTCCTTGAAACCATACGCATATCCTCTAAAAACCTTTGCCATTGTTCCGTATCCCAAACGTAAGCTCTTTGAAAAAAAGGTATTTCTAAATTTCTACCTCTGTTGAATATATCTCTAATCGTTCTTTTTCCCGCTTCCATTAGTTTTCTGTTGTTCGTTTATTGTTACGGTGTTCTAAATATACGAATATCATTTATTTCCCCCTCACAAGTGCTACATATCTAATCTACAACTTTGTGGAAAAAATACCTTAAAATATTGCTTATGAGTTGATTATAGCCTTAAACTCATTACTGAAAAAAATAGTATTACGAATGTTACCTGCGGTTATCTGAGAAAAAGTAGAATAGTTGAAGCATGGCTAAGTTATACTTGTGGGTTCATGCAAGGCTTTGCAGATAGCTCAAAAGGGTGAAGAAGCCGATCATCGAAACAGAGGACAACTGGTTGAGGCGCATCGTGTGCCGGAAGTCGGCCGCGCTTTCGTCTTGCCAGACTTGCCAAAACCAGTAGCCAAAGTACAACAAGACCGGCAACAAAAACACCTGAAACATGCCAAAAAATGGTAAGGACAAATACGTATAAAAGCCAAGATTAGCTAACAAAAACACCCCCGCCGTAAAAGCAAACGTCCCCCGGATGCCCAGCAGCCGGCTCAGCGTGCGGTCGCCGCGCCGAGCATCTTCGCGGTGCTGATAGACTTGTGTCATCGGGTAAGACCCCAGGAGTAGCAGCGAACTCAAAGCCGCTGGTAGCAGCCATAGCTCCCGATTGTCCCAAAGTTGCGGCAACTCCCAGCCCCGCAAGGCCATCACACACATCGCCAAAGTAAAGCCTCCCTGAAAAAAACTCACCACGACTAAGCCCAAAAATGGATACTTTTTGAAACGTATCCACGGATGGCTATACGCCTTTGATGCCAGCCCGTAGATGAGCAGCATCCCCACAAAAGACCAACCAAAAACCAGCCCTAACAGCAAAGCCACAGCATCGAACAGCAAGGCAGCCCACAACAAATCCTGCGCTACGGGAGGGGGTTTTTCTAGTCCACCGATGCTCTCCTCATCGCGGTCATAGTAACTATTGAAACCATTACTAGCAGGATATAAAAACAAATGCAAAATTGCCCACAACAGCCCATATGCCCAGCCCGTCACGTGATCCCAGCCCGCTACGGCAACGCCCAAACAAAAAACAGGCATCAAAAACACCGAAAACGGGATGCGCAGATGCTGCCAGGTAGCCTTCGAGAACATCATAAAACGTTTACTTCGCGTTCCAACCGAACCCCAAAACGCGCCTCTACCGAAGCGATGATCTGCTCCGAAAGCGCGTAAATTTCCTCTCCCGTAGCATTACCATAATTGACCAGCACTAGGGCTTGCTTGGCGTATGTACCCGTGTTGCCGATGCGCTTGCCCTTCCAGCCACATTGCTCAATGAGCCACCCAGCAGGGATTTTTACGCCGTCGGTTTGTGGATAGGCGGGCAGATGTGGATAATGAGCTTTCATTTTTTCAAATTTTTGTCGTGGGAGAATGGGGTTTTTGAAGAAACTCCCCGAGTTGCCTAGTTGTTTGGGGTCGGGGAGTTTGCTCTGCCGAATCTGGATGACTGCCTGGGCGATGCGCTCAAGGCTGGGAGCCTGGTCGGAGAATGCTGCTTGCAGGGGGCCATAATCGAGGACAAACTGCGGCCGTTTGCGCAAGGCCAGTCCTACATGTGTGATGACAAATTGTCCTTTGTACGTCGTCTTAAAAATACTTTCGCGGTAGCCAAAGTCGCATTCTTCCTTTGCAAATCGCTTGTAATCAAGGGTTTTTAGGTCAATACCTTCTACATACGTCAAGACCGAAGCCAACTCAACACCATACGCGCCGATGTTTTGGATCGGGGCGGCACCTACCGTACCCGGGATCAGGGCCAGGTTTTCGATGCCTCCCCAACCACGGGCGACACAGTGCATCACGAGGGCGTGCCAGGCTTCGCCTGCCCCTACGCGCAGGTGTACATACTCGGTATCGGTTTGGGTAATATCAATTCCTAAAATGTCATTTTTTAGAATTGTTCCTTCAAAATCACAACGAAAAAGTACGTTGCTTCCCCCCCCCAGAACCATCACCGGCCCGGGTGATTGCCGCAGCAGTGTTTGCAGCGTCGGTACGTCGGCAAAGCAACCAAAGTGGCGGGCGTAGGCAGGCGTAGCGAAGGTGTGAAAAGGCTGTAACGATTGGTCAGTTTGTAGCAACATAGGGGCTAGTTGAAACGCAGCAAGCGGATCATATTTTTGGCGTAGTTTTGGGAGACCTCCCGACTGATGGGCTGGAACATAACCACGTTATTTTGCTCAAAATCTATGGGGTTGGGCTGCCCAAAAATTGCCCCTACATCTACACCAAAATCGAGGGTATGCCTATCGCGGAGTACATAGCGATCATTAAAATGTAAGGTACGATAATTGAAATCACTACCGATGTGATAGACCAAGCCACGATCTTTGTAACGCCCTTCAAAGAGCAAAAATTTGTAGCCGGTATTCCAATCCCAGACCATGTTACTGCTCGGGTCTAGGTCGCCGACTTGATCGAGGGAGTAGTTGTGGGCATTGTCTATGCCTATCGAAAACTCAACTTGATCGTATTCGTCTGGGGGAATCCCCGAGAGGACGATCTCGAAAGTCATTTCCTGGTTGGGGTCAGGCGTAACGAGATGGTAGCTATCTGGCTCGCGATAGGTGGCACCTGTGCTGCGGTTGCGTAAGCGTATGTTGCTGATAAAGAAGCGAAACTCGCTAACGGTGTAAGGCTGTCCGAGGGCATTGGTGTAAGTTTTTTGGTCATAAACTAAGGGCTGATCTCCGATTTGGTGGGAGAGCTTGAGGATCAACTCGGCGGTTGCGGGTTGGGTGTCGGTGTCGTCTTCGCGCTGGCAAGCAGAAAGCAGGAAAGTGGCCGCGCAGGCAAACAGAAGGAGATAATTTTTCATGAACAAATCTTTTTCTTGTTTTAACGATTTGGGCAGCACAAAGTTAGGGATACAAAAGGTACTTTTTGCGGAGGATTTGGTAGGCCTCCAGGTCCGGTTGCCAGCTTTGGCGAATCTGTTGGGCGGTTTGTCCGGACTTGATTTGCGCTTCTAGGGTGGTATTACCGGCTAGCTTAGTGAAAAAGCTATTGAAAAATTGATCTTTCTTAGGAAACTTTTGATAGACATCGATCAGATATTCAATTTGAATGTGATTATATCGAAAATTACTTTTGCGGAGGTCTTGTCCGTAGCAGGTTTGGTTTTGGTAACGTGGCTGTTTGGCGCCTCTGTTGGGTTGGGGCGTAAAGCTAAAACCGCTTTCAAGATCGGGGTGGCCAATCACCTGGAAGGGAAAATCTGTTCCGCGCCCCACGCTGATGGCCGTCCCCTCAAAAAAACACAAGCTCGGATATAGCCCCACAGCACGGGCGTTGGGTAGGTTGGGGGAGGGCGGCACAGGCAAGGCGTAGGGGTGTTGATGCGTGTATCCGCTGCACGGGATGAGGGTCAGGGAGCAGGTACGCCCATGCGGGAGCCATTTTTGTCCGTTTATCATCTGGGCTAGCTCGGCAACAGTGAGTCCATGCACGACGGGGATGGGGTGCATCCCGACAAAAGACCGATGCTGGGCAGTATCCAATACTGGCCCATCCACATAATGCCCGTTGGGGTTGGGCCGATCCAGGATCAAGAGCGGCAGCCCGACTTCGGCGCAAGCCTCCATCAGGTAGTGCAAGGTGCTGATGTAGGTGTAAAACCTCGCCCCAACATCCTGCACATCAAACACAAGCAGGTCTAAACCTTTGAGCATTTCGGGACTGGGCTTTTTGGTGCGGCCGTAGAGTGAGTGGATCAGCAGCCCTGTTTGGGGGTCTTGTTGATCCTGGACGCGCTCACCGGCATCGGCATCGCCACGGAAGCCGTGTTCGGGCGTAAAGATTTTTTCTACCGTGATTCCGGGTTGGATCAAAAAATCGACGAGGTGCGTCGTGTCATTGTAGAGCGATGTTTGATTGACGAGCAGGGCAATTTTTTTTCCTTCCAGGATAGGCAAGTATTTTTCCGGCTGCTGAGCCCCCGTCAGGAGGGGTATTTTGACGATTTTCTGGAGCGGTTCTTTGGTTTGGGCGGTACAGGCTGTGCCGGCAAGGAGGATGACCCAAAGGCAGGACAAAAAAAATTTCATCGGCGTTCTTCGGCTTCGATTTGTTGTTTGAGTTCGCGGTAGGGGATCAAGACATCGTTTTTGAGGTTGCGAAACCAAAAAGGCGGCCGGCTGGTGCCGTTTTCGACGTAACTGGTCAGGCGTTCAAAGTTATCCATGTGTTGCAAAAATTTGCGTTTGACTTGCTCGAGTTCGCGGTTTTTTTCTTTTACGCCTTGTAGTTCTTGTTCGAGGGCGGATTTGTTGGCACTGATGTCGATGAGCTTGACGGTCATGTTGAGGACTTCGTCGTTGTAGCGCAAGAGGAGGCTGTCCCGTTTTTGTTGAAGGGTGTGGATGGAGTCATCGAGACGCACTTGTTGTCCCTTGACGGCCAGGAGTGAATCGCGTAACTGCCAGGCTTCGGTTTTTTGGGCATCGGCCAACTGGCGTTCGAGGGTAAGGTTTCGCTCAAACTCTCGGGTTACTTCGTTGCGGGCCTCCTCGGCTTCGAGGTATTTGAGGCGGTAGTTGTAGCCCAGGATAGAGGTAACCAGAAGCCCCATCACAAAAAGCGTAGCCAGGACGGAGCGATATTGCCGCTTGCGTTTGTCGAGCTTCTGGGCTTGCTGTTCTTGGATGATTTTTTCGTGCTTTTCGCGCTCCTCGCGTGCTTTTCGGCGTTGCTTAGATTTAAGGATAGGCTTGATGAGCGTATCATGGCTCAACTCATACATCAGCCCGGAGGTGGGGTGTGTCTCGGCGCGGAGCAGGTGGGTATTGACGAGTTGCTGGAGCAGTCGCTCTTCGATGCCATAACGGCGCGTGATCTGTCCCTTGTAGAGGCTCAACCGTCGTTCTTCTTCTTCAAAGATCAAGCCTTCTTCGATGAGCAAACGAGCGGCTTGGCGTTCTTGCGCATCAGCGATGCGCTCCATTTGGTGGTCGTAGTAGTTTTGATAGATGTTTTCTAGGTCGCCGAGGTCTTGGGCTTCGATGTAGGTTTTGCCCGTCTGGATGACCTGCTGCTCGACGTATTGGCAGAGGATTTGGAGTTGAAAGGAAGCGATCTTTTTTTGGTTGTCTTTGGTCAAGAAACGCAGGATTTTATCCAGTGCTTCATCGGAGTAGTCAAACTGGGGAGAGGCATAGTGTACCTTGCGTTGATGGGCAGGGTTCAGGATGGCATCCTCGGCCTGCTGGGGTTCGAGGGGGGTAAGTTCATAGCACTCCCGCAGGATTTCGGGAAAATAGTCCGTAAACTGATTGAGCAAGCTCAACTGATCCGAGCGAATCGCCAAAATTACCCGCACATCGAGTGACTCATGGAAACGGTGTAGGGCTACTTGTTGTTCAGAGGGGTGTTCATCCAGAAAATTACGCAGTGCCAGACGATACCGGTGAGGGATTTTGGTATGGAGGAGTTCAGATAACCGCTCCTTAAACAACTGCACATCCGGCTCGGGATAGGTGAATATCTCTTCAAACTGATCGAAGATCAGGATGATGGTTCGGGGTTCGGGGTACTGCATCTGTAAGGCTTTGCATTGCACCCAGAGGGAGTAGTCGTTGGGCAGTAGGGTAGAGAGCAAGGGCGGCAAAGGCTGATTGCCGTATATCTTCTGGGAAAGCAAATCGGAAAGATGCCCCTCCATTTCAGGCTGATACGCCCCAAAGCGCAGCACAAAAGGCAAAAAACGCTCCTGCTCCGTCAGGAGTGGCAACAAGCCCGCCCGCAGCAAGGAGGTCTTGCCCAGTCCAGACTGCCCGTAGAGGACAAACAACTGCTCCACCGAGAGCAACTCGTAGATGTCTTTGATGTCGCGTTCACGCCCAAAGAACAGCTCATGTTCTTCTTCGTCAAAGGGCTTCGCTCCTGGATAGCGATACTGTGTTACTTGCATACCTCCATAACGAAATATACCCTTCAAAAGTTGCTAGCCAGCCGCCAAACAAAAAAGCCAAGGTAGTCTCTACCTCGGCTTTTGTCTTTGGATGGCGCATGAATAGAGTTAGCGTCGGCTGCGTCCGCCACCACCGGCGTTATTGCTGTTGCCGCTGTTGCCTCCTCCTCTCTGGCGACGGCCACCACCACTACCACCACCCTGATTGGGTGAGCTAGTTTTGCTGCGCTTGCGTCCGGTATCGGCACTCGGTGCTAAATCTACTTTGTCGTAGATTTCTCCTTTAAAAATCCAAACCTTGACCCCAATCTTTCCATAGATCGTTTGGGCTTCCGAGATGGCGTAATCAATATCGGCACGCAAGGTGTGGAGCGGAATACGCCCTTCTTTGTACATCTCGACGCGGGCCATATCAGAGCCGGCCAGTCGTCCGGAGGCTTTGATCTTAATGCCTTCTGCCCCGACACGCATGGTGTTCGAGACGGCTTGTTTCATGGCGCGGCGATGCGACATACGTCCTTCGAGCTGCTGGGCGATAGAATCGGCGACCAGCTTGGCATCGAGTTCGGCACGCTTGATCTCGTAAATGTTGATTTGGATGTCCTTTTGGGTCAATTTCTTGATTTCCTCACGGATACGATCCACTTCTACGCCGCCTTTACCGATCACTACCCCCGGGCGGGCGGTGTGAATGGTGAGCGTGATGCGCTTGAGGGTACGCTCAATGACAATCTTAGAGATACCTCCCCGGGGAATACGGGCGTTGATGTACTCACGGATTTTTTCGTCTTCGATGAGTTTTTCGGAGAAGTCTTTTCCTCCATACCAGTTGGAATCCCAACCTTTGATGATACCGAGCCGTAGCCCGACCGGATTAACTTTTTGTCCCATGGTTTACGCTTGGTTGTTTTCGTTTTCGTCGGTTACGGCCGGTTGTGCTTGTCCTTCTTCCGGCATCAAAAGGAGTTCTTCGTTTGTGTCATCTTCGATCAGATCAACGAT
Organism: Bernardetiaceae bacterium; assembly: GCA_036822015.1. Classification (GTDB taxonomy): domain Bacteria; phylum Bacteroidota; class Bacteroidia; order Cytophagales; family Bernardetiaceae; genus DAISIL01. The sequence continues at coordinate 19,706 of DAISIL010000014.1, forward strand.
GAGCGTTACGTGGTTGGTGCGCTTGTTGATGCGGTGGGCGCGCCCCTGTGGGGCTGGCTGAATACGCTTGATAATGCGTCCACCATCGACAAAGGCAGCCTTGATGTACAGGTCGGCAATGCGGTCGGTCAATTCAGGATTTTTGTTTTCCCAGTTGGCTACCGCCGAAAGGAGAAGTTTTTCCATGTAAGGCGCACCGCGCTTGGACTGAAAACGAAGGATATTGAGGGCATCACCAACCATTTTTCCGCGAATCAGATCAACGACTAGGCGCATCTTACGGGGGGCAATGCGGGTATTTCGGAGTTTAGCTACTGCTTCCATGCTTTACTTTTTCTTTCGATCTGTCTTCTTGATGTGTCCGCGAAAGTTGCGGGTAGGAGCGAACTCTCCCAACTTATGCCCAACCATGTTCTCGGTTACATAAACGGGGATAAATTTATTTCCGTTGTGAACGGCGAAGGTGTATCCAATGAAATCGGGAGAGATCATGGATCGACGCGACCAGGTCTTGATGACGGTCTTGCGTCCGGCGGCAGACATTTCGGCTACTTTTTTCTCCAGCCGATAGTCGATGTAGGGGCCTTTACGAAGGGAACGAGCCATACGTTATTTCTTTTTAGCGTTTCGGTGAGCGACGATCATGTTTTGAGAATACTTGTTGGTGTTACGGGTTTTCTTGCCTTTGGCATAGAGACCGTTGCGTGAGCGCGGATGTCCACCCGAAGCACGTCCTTCACCACCACCCATCGGGTGATCGACGGGGTTCATGGCTACCCCACGGGTACGTGGGCGACGACCCATCCAACGTTTACGTCCGGCTTTGCCGAGCGTTACGTTCATGTGGGAGCCATTCGAGATCGTGCCTACGGTAGCGTAGCAGGTGTTCAAGACCAGGCGCATCTCACCCGAAGGGAGCTTGAGCGTCGCGTACTTGCCTTCGCGGGCAACCAACTGGGCATATCCGCCGGCACTGCGTACCATTACGCCGCCTTTGCCGGGCCGTAACTCTACATTGTGAACAATCGTACCGATGGGCATCTGTCCGAGCGGCAGGGCGTTGCCAATCTCGGGGGCTACGTTTGTCCCCGAAACAATGGTTTGTCCTACCTGAATGCCCTGAGGAGCAAGGATGTAGGTCTTTTCGCCATCGCCGTACTCTACCAATGAAATAAAAGCGGTGCGGTTGGGGTCATATTCCACCGTCTTGACCGTCGCTTCATCGCCATGACGCTGGCGCTTGAAGTCAATGATGCGATACTTTCGCTTGTGTCCGCCACCGCGATAGCGTACCGTCTGGCGACCCTGGTTGTTGCGACCACCCGTGCGTTTGATGGGGGCCAACAATGATTTTTCTGGCTTATCCGTGGTAAGCTCACTAAAATCTGGTGCCAAACGAAACCGCTGACCGGGGGTCGTGGGTTTCAGTTTTTTTACTGCCATGAGAGTAAATCCGTTAAAAAAATTAAACACTTTGCAGCATCCTTCATCAAATCTACACTTGTAAGGAATACGTGGATGCTATACCTGTGTCAGTCTTACCCCATAAGGGATCATCAGACTGAAACGGACTGCAAAGGTAAACACTTTATTTGAAATCGCCAAAAGATAGACCAAAACTTTGATGGACTGCATCTCCGGAGGGCAACCTTAGGTGGGAAAGTCGCGTATGCGCAAACGAACATCTTTTTTTCTGGTGATGAATCGCAACGACCTTTTACTGGCACTTCGGCGGGCTACGGCCGATCTTTACTTAATGAGCGAAACGGACGCGCCCTTTGAGGGCTTCTTTTGGGTGAGTTCACAGGATTTCTCGCCTGCCCACGCCCAGAGCCTCTGGGGAAAGTCCGCTCCTACATCCCAAAGCCTCGATACATTTTTTGCACCACTAATCCAAACCAAAGACTGGCACACCCCCGAAGACCAGGAACAAGTCCGACGTTTTGCGCACCTGAAACGGCTGCTGGAAAAGAACCTGAATGATATTGCTGTGTATCTGCTCCCACAAGGCGAGGAAAAAATATGCTGGATCGTGGGAACCTACGCCCCCCGTGAGTATTTGCTCTTGCGCACTTTTCGGGTCGATACCTAGGCATCTCCTATTCTACCGTTACTTCGGCAAAGATAGGCGGGCTTTCGTTTTGGTATTTGTCCTTAAACTTGGCATATACGCGCCTGTATCCGCTGCCGTGTGGCAGGGGCCAGTTCTCGATGGTGGTCTTGTACTCTTGCCAGGTAGCACCGGTAAAGCTGGCATCGTTGGAGACCATCATATAGTCGGCATCGCGGGCATTGAAAGTCAGTCGCACTTCGCTTTTGCTGATGATGGGCTGCCCATTGCCGATCTTGATGAAACCAGGAGAGGGCGGGGTCATATCGAGGAAGATGGAGGCGGCTGTACTGTAAGATTCGTTGCCGGCTTCGTCCCGAAACTGTACATAGACCCGCTTGAGACCCTCTCGCCCGATCAAGACCCAGTCTTTGGTGGTCGTGTAGGGTTCCCATTTCGCGGGAATCGGAAACTTTGGGCTATCGCTGATACGCATTTGGCTGGCTTCCTCGGCGTTGAGCCGTAGGCGTACCTCGCGCTTATTGGTGTATTCTTCGCCGCCATTGATAAAAATTTCTTCATCATAAGGGGCCTGACGATCAAGGATAATCTTGCGGGAGATGGGGGCAGTACGGTTACCGACATCATCCTGGAACATCACCCAGACTTCCTTTTCACCGTCCTCACCGCCGAGAATCCAGTTATCGACGATGTACTGGTAGGGCTGCCATTTGGCACTATCGAGTTGATCGCGTGAGTTGGCGATCTTCATGACGGTAGCGTCTTTTACCCGGATGTATAGCCGAACGTATTTGTTGATGTTGGTTACATACTTGGCTGCTTTGTCGTTGATAACCAGATCACCATCGCGAGGAGCCTGGGTATCCTTGCCGATGCGGGCATAGGCGATATTGGAAATGTTGCCGACCTGGTCGCGAAACTGCACATAGACCGTCTTGATGCCGTCCTGTCCCACCAGCGTCCATTCCTTGTTTGTTTGATAGGGTTCCCATTCGGCATCGCGGAGGATCATATCGTTGGATACTTTCATATCAACGGCTCCCTTCGCTTCTAAGTTGATCGTAACTTTCTGAAAGCGTGTTCCTTTATCGCCGTCGTTGATTGTTACTTTACCGATAATGGGCGGGGTTCGGTCAAGGATGATCTGGGTCTGGACGATTTGGGAGACGTTGCCGGCTGAATCCCGAAACTGGGCATAGATTTTTTTCAGTCCATCATCGCCAGGCAAGGGGAAAGCTGATATTTTGGGATCGTAGTACCGCCAGGGAGCTGCCCTGAAACTGGGATCGGTGGCGATACGCATATCAGCGGCTCCTTTTGCACGTGCCTCCACATAGACAACTTTGTTGGGTTCGTTCGTGATCGTATCGCCGCGATTGACCTGTACCGTACACTCTTGCGGCGGTGTTTTGTCCATGTAGATATCACCAGAATAGACCTGCGATAGATTGCCGGCCATATCGCGGAACTTAATAAAAACCCGTTGTTGCCCTTCCGTCGGATCAAGGATCCATCCGCGTCGTACCTGCTGATAGGGTTCCCATTTGGCTTCGCTGAACCGGCTGGTGTCGTTATTGACTATTTTCATTTGATCGGCCCCTCGGGCGAAGATGCGCAGGCTTGTGGTATCACTGTTTACGTAGCGCACGTCATAATCCTTGACGGCTAGGCGGCCATCAAGTGGCGGCTCACGGTCGTAGATCACTTTATCATATTGGAGATTGGTAACGTTGCCGGCCTTGTCCCTAAACTTTACATATACGGTGCGCTCACCGTCCTGGCCTGGGTCGAGTTTCCAATCCTGATAGGTCTCCCGAAAAATATCCCATCGGGCATCAAAAAAAGTGCTGGTATTGCTCAGCATCATGTAGCGCACGTCATCGGCTTTGAGTTTGAGATCAACTAATCCCCCGGGGTGATTGGTAACTTTTCGCCCGCCGGACATGGTGCGTCCCTCTTTGGTTACGATTTGTATGCTGGTGTTTTTGGGGGGAGAATCATCAAAGATAATATCATCCGAGACCGGATCCGAGATATTACCGGCCAGGTCCATAAATTTAGCATAGACGGTTTTTTTGCCTTGGCTGCTTCGATCCAGAAGCCAGACAGAAAGAAAAGGCTTGTAGGGCATCCAATCGGCATCCCTAAAATCGGGTTGATTGCTGACCATCATCTTGGAGGCCTTGACGGCAGCAAACTGCAAATTGACTTCGTTGCGGTTGGTGTACCGGTTGCCCTTATTGATCCGAATGCGGGTGGCACTGGGGGGGATGTTATCAAAAATGATACTGGCCGTAACGGGACGGGTTTCATTGCCCGTTTGGTCTTTGAAGCGCACGGCGACGACTTTTTTGCCGTTGCCCGGTGAGAGCGTATGTACGTAGTCTTCATCATAAGGCACCCATCCCGAACTCTCCCCAAACGTACCGTCGGGTTCTACGTTGCGGATTTCCATTTCGCTGGCCTCACGGGCGGCCACCTGGAGGCGTACTTCCTGAAACCGAGTGTAGGTTGAATCGTTGTTGATGCGTAGGCGGGAAACTGTGGGCGGCTGACGGTCTAGGTTGATGCTCGCACTAGCTACCTCCGATATGTTGCCGGCATGATCCTTAAAGCGCACATACACTGTGTGCTGTCCATCAAGTCCACCGATGAGCCAGTTCTTGACCATATCTCGGAAGGGATACCAGCGGGCTTGCAAGAAATCGGAGCGGTTGCTGATCTGCATTTCTTTGGCTTCGTCCACGGAGAGTTCAAGGGTTACCTTTCGATCTGTGGTAAACTCTGCCCCGAAGTTGATCGTAATGCTGGGGTCTTCGGGTGGGGTACGGTCGAGTTCGATTTGGGCATTGGTTACATCGGAGAGGATGGTATTTTCTTTGTTGCGAAACTGGGCATAGACGACTTTGATTCCATCCTCGCGGGTGTCGATGCGCCAGCGTTTGGTCTGGGCGTAGGGTTCCCAGCGGGCCCCGATCCAACTGCCGTTGTTAGAGATGCGCATTTCGGCAGCATTGCGGGCAAAAATACGCAGGTTTACCATGCCATCGGGGGCGGAGGTAGAGGCTGCACCGTCATTGATGGCAATACGACCGATCACGGGAAGGTCTTGGGCTTGGGTAGTCGATAGCATCCAGGGCCACACGATCAGGATAGCTATCCAGCGGGTAAGTCTCTGCATGGAACAACGATCATTAGAAGTCTTCATCTACCAAAGGGATCACAAATACGAAACCATTTTTTTAAAAAGTCTCAAAAAATAAGTAGGCTTTGGTAGGAGAAGGGATCGTGGAGGACGCTCAAACGGGGACTTCTTGCTTGAGTGCCGCTTTGAGCTGCTCGATGATCGAGACGGGGAAAGGATCCACGCCGTTTTGTTGGGCCAGATACCAGGAGAGCCAATCGCCCCAATGAATGGCATAAAAAAGTTGGGTCAGTAGGTCTTTGCCCTGCGTTTTGAAATGGTACGCCGTGGTGGTGCTGGGCAGGAGTTTGTGCAGGATCTGGCGACGCAAGCCCACGCGGGGATGCTCAAAATCGGAGGCCATGAAGATCACGCGGGTTTTGCGCAGGAGGTCGGTGGGATCGTTCCAGGCAACGAGTTCGTTGTGGTTCATCTCGGGTATGGGCGCGATGTGTGCCAGTTGTTTGGCATTTTCGTTGATCTGTTGGCGCAGGCGGGTAGCCACGGGCAGGAGCGTTTGATCGGTGTAGATGATGGGCAGGAAGCCATGAATGAGATGGGCTACCTGCTCGGCTTCTTCGGCGATCTGGTTTTGCTGTTGGGCGATAAAATCGGCGATGCGCTGTAGGTCATCGGTGAAGTCTTTGGGGGAGATGCCGGCCCAGTGGAGCAGTTTGAGTAAGGCAGCCAACGAAAAACCCAGGTGCGCTCTCGGGGAGGCCGCCTTGACGGGTAGCATCACGTGTGGGAACTGGTGTTGTTGCGCCCAATCGCCGAGTTGTCCACCCGAGGTTACCGCCAAAACCGGTGCTTGGCGGGCGTGTAGGGCTGTATGGGTCGCCTGGAGGGTCTCCTCGGTGTTGCCCGAAAAAGAAGAGGCTAAAACGAGCGTCCGCGCACCCACATAGGCGGGCAAGTCGTAGGTGGAGAGGCACTGAATAGGGCAGGGAGCCAGGGGTTCGAGCAACGAAATCGCCAATGCACCACCGATACCTGATCCGCCCATACCCACGATCAAGACGTTTTGCAGGGCTTGGGGCTTGGGGGTGTCGGAATGGGTGATCCGTAGGCGGGCGGCCTCCGAAAGATGTGCCGGAAAGTCGGCGATTAACTGTTGCATCGTCATCATAGACCTGGATAAATGATAAACAAAAACGTGATTTGTCTGTATTAAACGCTAAAATATCCTGGATAGGGTAACGGGCCTGCGAATTATTTGTATTTTTATAGAAAGTTTGACTTCGGATGAAAAAGAAAATACAAAAAATACTGCTCTTATTGCTTGCCCTTGGGGTCGGTGCTTTGGGGATATACCTGTACTTGGTGTTGAGTATCACCCATTACACCCCCATTGAGCGCGTCCCACAAAACGCTATGTTTGTGATCCAGACCCAAAACGCAGCCAAGGCCTGGCGCAAGATCACGAAGAGTACCTTCTGGAAACACCTCCAGCAACAGCCTACTTTTGGGCAACTTACCCGTGATACCGAAACGGTTACGGAGGCCTTTGCGAGCTATGAGCAGGTCTCGAATTGGATTTTTAGTGGACGCGACTTGACCCTCTCGGCACACCCCCACCCCACCCGCACAGATGACTATGATTTTTTGGTCTTGGCTGACCTGGGCAGTAGTCGCGCTCTCGGGAGCATCGTCGAAAACCTCAATACCTACCTCCGCGATTACGAAATCACCCCACGGCAGCAGTTTCGGCAGGTGCAAGTATATCAGGTCTTTGAACGCACGCAAGCCGAAGCCGAACCCCTGACTTACTTTGCCATCCTGAACAACCTGCTCATCCTTTCGCCCAACGACTCCCTGGTGCGCCTGACCATCAGCGGTCAAAAGGGCGAACACTTCACCGAAAACACCCACTTCCGCACCGCCAAAGACGAAACCATGAGCGGTATTGGGCAGCTATACATCCAACATCGCTTTTTGGATCAATTTGCCAGCTACTTCTTGCAGGCATCCGATCCGTACATCAAAGACCTTAGCCAGGCGCTGTACTTCACCACCCTTGGGCTGGGTATCAAGACCGAAGAAGCGCGTGAAATCATTACCTGGCAAGGCGCAACGACGATCCGAGACAGCCTTAGCTCTTATGTGCGGGCAGCCATGATCTCGGGAAAGTCCACCATACGCGCTCCCCTGATCTTGCCCCAAAGCACGGCTTTTTATGTGGGGCTGACCTTCGAGGACTTCGTTACTTTTTATGACAACATGGATGCCTTCTTGCAAGAAGACGAAAAAAGCTATGCCGTCTATGAAGGGAATATCCGCCGCCTCGAACGTTACCTTAACATCGACCTGCGGGAGGATATGATGAGTTGGATGGGCGGCGAAATGGCCCTGGTACACATCGACCGCAAAGACCTCTCGCCCGCCGATCGTTTCGCGCTCTGCATCCGCACCAACGACATCAACTTTGCCAAAGATCGCCTGGCTTTTATCACCGACCAAATCCGCAAGAAGACCCCCGTTAAGTTCAAGACCTTCACCTACAACGGACATCCGATTGGCTTTTTGTCTGTCAAAGGATTTTTTAAGGTCTTCCTGGGCAACTACTTCAACAAAATCGAAAAACCCTACTTTACGATCATCGAAGATTATGTGGTCTTCAGCAATTCCCCCCAAACCCTCAAAAGCATCATCGACGACTATCGCGGGGGGCTTACCCTGGCTCGTAACGAGGATTTTCAGGCGTTTTTTGCACGCTTCGATACCGACGGAACATTTTTTAGTTACCTCAATACGGCGGCTTTACCGACGACGATGCGCGGCTTTTTGGATCAAGAAAACTACTTAGCCCTCCAAAAAAACCGAGATTTTGTCATCTGCTTCTCCCAAGTCGGGCTTCAACTCCGAGCCGAGAAACAGTACTTTGATACCCGAATGGTGGCCCATTTTGAATCTCCGATGCAGGTACGGGAGCGTCAGGCAACGATCGAGGAAGCCCGACAAAAGTACCTCACCGAAGGCAACCAACGCGGCGTAGATCGCCTGCGGTCTTTTTTTGGGGGAGGTGAAGCGAACAAGCCCGGAGAGATGCCCCTCGAGGCCATCGTCCGAGATAACGAACTCATCAAGCCACAAGCCATCGAAGCCCTCGGGATACAGGGAAACATCGAGACAGGCTACTACGAAAGCGGCAAGAAAAAATACCAGGCCCGCATCCGCAACAAACAGCGCGACGGGCTGTACAAAGAGTTTTTTGAGGATGGAAGCCTCAAAATCAGGGGACGCTACAAAAACGGTCTCCAGGAGGGGGTTTGGAAATACTACAACCCACGCGGAACGCTCATCGAGACCGAACATTACTTACGCGGACAAAAAGAACTATTTTGAACCATGATACACAAGCATTTGCTGGACAAGCGGCAACACGCCGAACTCCTCCAAGAAAACCGATCCGATCCCTTGACGGGCGAGACCCTCAAGGCAGGTGATGAGGTGGTCTTTTGTGCGGGCTGCTCTTCGGCTTTTTTGCTCGGGAGTTGGCATTACATCGGGGGACGGCACTGCGGGCAATCGGCGACCTTATCCAGGCCACCGGCACAGTTTAAGCAAATAGCTATCAAGCGCGTACACCGACGCAGTGTCCCTGATCGTTCTCCGGCCCACGGCCGCCCCCGCTATTTGATCGCGGCCTCCTTGATGGCTTTGATGATCCTTAGCCTGGCGATTTACGGAGGGTACCATGGCTACCGCTACCTGCAATACCGGACGTTCAAGAAGCCCTCCCTCTACAGCGTCTCTTCTGACTTTGCCTTTGAAAAACGCCTCATGCAGCGCGGCGACTACTACCTCGCCCTGGGCGATTACCCCGCTGCCATGCAAGCCTACGAACGCATCCTGGATTACAACCCCGCCTATCAGCCTGCCCAGCAGCGACGGATAAGCATCCGAGAGGCTTTTCAGCGGGCCTATACTCAGGGCAATGACTACTTAAACCGTGCTGACTACGGGCTTGCCCGACAGTCGTTTAAAGAAGCCTTGCGCTACTTTCCCGACCATGACCCGACCCATGAGCAGCTCACCCGTATTGCCCTCCAGGAAAGCGAACGCCCCCGTTGGCAGGTCTATCCCGCCGAGCGGACACTTTCCCTATCCGAAGCGGTTTATCACCTTGACCGCCCATTTCCTGGACAAGTCCAGTTGATCGAACATACGCCGTTTTTGCAAGCCGACAGCCGTTTTGTGGTCAGCAGCCCCACCTGCCGCGTAGAGGCAAGCCTGCACCAGATTTTTGTGTATTCGGCACAAGCCATGAACCCCAGGCAGTTGATGATCCAGGATTCGATCACAGCGATCAGCGGGGGGAATACCTGGCCGTCAGTACGGCCAAGGATCAGATATGGCTCGTCCATCTGGGAGAATTAACGGTCGTGAAGGAGATCAAAAGTCCCGTCCGACAACCAAGCACCACATGGATACCCAACGGCGGGCGTTGGCCAAGGCTGTCCATCACGGGAGATGACCCCCGCATCTATATCTATCAGATCAGTGGACAACATCCGCTGGACATCCAAGATTTTCGGGTCATCAGCATTCGGCCCACCCAACGCGCCATCCTAGACCCGCGTGGACGCTACTACGCCGCCTGCGATACGGCCCAACGTGCTATCTGGCTCCACGACATCGAGACCGAAGCCGTGGTGCGGGTTCTGAGTAGCAGAACCTTACCCATGCGTGCCTTACCGACTTTCAGCACCGAAGGCGCGCTCCTGACAAGCCTCCAGCGTGCCGGACGCGGAGATATTTTATCCGTTTGGCAGATTCGCAAACCCGACTAAGATTAACGCGGGCAAAGTTTTATCCTTATCCTTATCCTTTTATGTGTATGTGTACCCTGACCTACATCCCCTGCGGAGCGCAGCATTTTTTCTTGACCTCGAACCGAGACGAACAGGATACCCGCCCGACCTCCTTACCCCCTGACTGGCACGCCCACCAGGGACATCGTTTTTTTTTCTCCCGAGACCCCGAAGCCGGTGGTACCTGGCTTGGGCATACAGACACAGGGCGTATCGTGTGCCTGCTCAACGGAGCAGCGATAGCCCATACGCGCTGCCCGCCCTATCGCAGGAGCCGAGGGCTGGTGGTCTTGGATGCCCTGGCCGCCCGAAGTTTTGATGATTTTTGCACCAACGGGTATTGGGAGGGAATTGAGCCGTTTACTTTGATCTTTCTGGAAAGTATGCCCCAAACCAAAATATGGCAGTTGCGCTGGGACGAAACCACCCCGAGCATCCAATCCATTGATCCCCAAACGGCACATATCTGGTCATCGGCGACGCTTTACGGTGTCCAAAGCCAAGAAAAACGCCGCCAATGGTTCCTGGACTGGCAAAACCAACATACCCGCCCGAGTTTGTCCGATGTGTTGTGGTTTCATTATCAAGCCGGAGCAGCATCTCCCGAGGAGGCCATCCGAATGCGCCGGACGGGTGGCGGCACGGTGAGCATCACGGCCATCGAACGCCAACGCCAAGCCTGGTATTATCACCATCACAACCTCCGAAACGATAAAAAAACACTAAAAGAAGAGCGGCTGCCCCTGAAAGCCACAAAAACCGCCTAATTTTGATGCCGTGATTCGGAAAACCGATAAGTTGGTGTTGCAGTCCTTTTTTGGGCTGTTTTTTTTGACTTTCTCCGTTGTGCTGTTCATCTTGCTGATGGTCTTTATGTCGCGGTATTTCGATGACATGATCGGCAAAGATTTGGGCTTTACGGTGCTGGCCCGTCTGTTTTTTTATTTTTCCCTGACCCTTATCCCGCAGGCTTTGCCGCTCTCCATTTTGCTCTCTTCGCTGATGGCCTTCGGTAATCTGGGCGAACACAACGAGCTAACGGCACTCAAAAGCCTGGGCATCCCCCTGACCCGTCTCCTGATTCCGATTGGCATTTTTGCATGTGTGATTTCTGTGGCTGCCTTCTTTTTCAACAACTACGCCATCCCCGAGATCAACCTCAAAGCCTACAGCTTGCTCTATGATGTCAAGCGCAAAAAACCCGCCCTGGACTTTGTGGAGGGGGCATTCTACAATGGCTTGCAAGGTTGGAGCATTCGGATTGACAAAAAAACAGGCAAAGATGGCCGCCAGTTGCATGGCGTGATGATCTACGACCACCGTCAAAACCGAGGCAATACCGATCTTGTCGTAGCCGAGACGGGTTACATGGAGACCATCCACAACGACACCTACCTACGGCTAGACCTTCGCAACGGAATGCGCTTTTCGGAGCAACGCAATTACAACGACCGTACCCGCAGCACCAAGGAGGGCTATATTCGGGAGCAGTTCGATAGCGCACAAATGTTGTTTTCTTTGGATGAGTTTGGCTTCAACGAAACGCCCGAGGAGTCGTTCCGTTACCATCGGGCGATGATGAACGTGTCTAGCCTGGCACAGATGTCGGATTCGCTGTACCGAGACGTAGATACGATTCGGATGGACACCGAACGCTCGGCCAGGCAGTACTATATCCATGCCTTTACGCTCAAGCGCGACTCCCTCGCAACGGCTACGCGGGCAGGGCTGCTGGAAAGCTTTTCGGCGAGTTTGCCCCGTACCTTGCCCCAGGGTGCGGACTGGTCGGTCTCCGAACGGGATGTTTTGTACACCAAAGCCATCAACAGGGCCCGCAACATTCGGAGCCTCCTCGAGGGGAGCGTAGAGCGGCAGTACAACTTTACGAAGGAAGCCAGGCGGGCGTATTTCTCTCTGCACGAAAAGTTTACGCTATCGGTGGCTTGTTTTGTTATGTTTGTGATTGGTGCGCCCCTGGGGGCGATCATCAAAAAAGGAGGGCTGGGCTTGCCCGTGTTGGTCTCGGTGTTTTTTTATATTTTGCAGTATGTGCTGGGCATTACGGGTAAGAAGTGGGCCCGAGAGTCGGTCGTTTCGGTGGAGTTTGGGTCCTGGTACGGGATCGGGCTGTTGCTTGCCATTGGTCTTTTCTTTTTTTGGCAAGCCCGCAAGGACTCACGGGTCTTTGAAGCCGATGTGTATTTGGTGGTCTGGGATCGCCTCACTAAGCCGCTTGTAGAGCGGTGGCGGCTGTTAAAACGGCGTTAAAGTAGCTGAATTGGAAACGATTTTGTATTTTCGTTCGTCAAATGAATACATCTAAATCCGATAACCGATGCCTTACCGATTGATAATTGCCCTTTTGGCTGGTGCTTTGCTCCTGAGCGCATTTGTGATGGAGAAACCTGCCCCCGCCCCTGAAAGTGTTCAGTGGCTGACCATCGAGGAAGCCCTCGAAAAACACCAAAAAGAACCGCGAAAAATTTTTATCGACGTGTACACCGACTGGTGTGGATGGTGCAAAAAAATGGATCAAGCCACCTTTTCGCACCCCCAAATTGCAAGCTATCTCAACGAGAAATACTACGCCGTCAAGTTCAATGCCGAGCAGCGCGAAAACCTCGTTTTTTTGGGCAATACTTTTAAGTACGTCGAGCAGGGCCGACGTGGTTACCATGAATTTGCGGCGGCACTCCTACAAAACAAGTTGAGCTACCCAACGGTGGCTTTTTTGGACGAAAACCTCCAACTGATTCAGCCCATTCCGGGCTACATGGAACCCAAGCAGTTCGATCCCATCCTCAAATATTTTGGCGAGAGCCACTACCGGACGACTTCCTGGACCGACTTCACGGCCACCTATCAGTCGCCGATTGAATAAATGAAAATCTGGCAAAAAGACGCGCAGACACCACTCAACGCAGCCGTAGAAGCGTTTACGGTGGGACAAGACCGCCAACTGGATGAGCAGATGGCCGCTTTCGATGTCCTGGGATCCCTTGCCCATACGCGGATGCTAGCCCGAATTGGACTCCTGACCCCGAGCGAACTGGAGCAAATTCAACGGGCCTTGCGGGTGATTTTTGAGGAAATTCAGGCGGGTCATTTTCAGATTGATCCCCAGATGGAGGATGTGCATTCACAGATTGAGTGGATGCTCCAGGAACGTATCGGAGAAGCCGGAAAAAAAATCCACAGCGGACGCTCCCGAAACGATCAAGTGCTTGTCGATCTCAAACTTTTTTTCAGAGATCAGATCGAACAACTCGTCGGGCAGGTCGCCGAGTTATTCGATCAACTCCTTGCCCTAAGTGCCAAGCACAAAGACGATTGGATGCCCGGCTATACCCACCTACAAGTGGCCATGCCCTCCTCTTTTGGTTTGTGGTTTGGTGCTTACGCTGAAAGCCTAACCGACGATATGGAGTTACTCCTGGCTGCCTGGCGCATCACGAACAAAAACCCCCTCGGATCGGCGGCCGGCTACGGCTCTTCCTTTCCGCTCCAACGCCGCTATACCACCGAACTCCTCGGCTTCGATGCCCTCAACTACAACGTCATTTATGCCCAAATGGGACGCGGCAAAACGGAGCGCATCCTGGCCCAGGCGATGGGCAGTATCGCGGCCACGCTGGCCAAGATGGCCATGGACCTGACCCTCTACATGAGCCAAAACTTCGCCTTTGTGCGTTTCCCCGATGCCCTCACGACGGGTTCGAGTATCATGCCGCACAAGAAAAACCCCGACGTACTGGAGATCATCCGCGCCCGCTGCAACAAGATACAAGCCTTGCCGTCAAGTATTTTGCTGATTACCAATAACCTGCCTTCGGGTTATCACCGCGATTTGCAGCTCTTGAAGGAAGACCTCTTTCCCTCCTTTACCTCCCTGCGCGACTGCCTACGGATGATGCAGCAGATGCTGGCACACATAGAGATACGAACGGATATTTTGTCCGATCCCAAGTACGCCTACTTGTTTAGTGTCGAGGCCGTAAACGCCCGAGTGCTGCAAGGGGTGAGCTTTCGGGAGGCGTACCGGCAGGTAGGGCAGCAAATCGCCGACGGCACGTATGCACCCGACCCTTCGGCGGTGCGCTACACCCACGAAGGCAGCATCGGTAACCTATGCCACGACGAGATACGAAGCCAGTTTGAGCAGACGCGCCGTCAGTTTGGCTTTGCGGCCGTGCAAACGGCTTTAGCAAATCTGCTACGCGACGAGTAATCCCCACGCTTGTTGTTTTTGATTTGATGAAAAGTTAGTAATTTGCTCACCAAACACACAACCAAAACAGGATATGCCTTTGAAACGCACGGCTTTGTACCAAACTCATGCCCGTCTGGGAGCCAAACTGATTGACTTTGCAGGCTTTGAAATGCCCGTTCGCTATACCTCCCAGATCGAAGAACACCACACGGTGCGGGAGCGCGTAGGGATCTTTGATGTCTCTCACATGGGCGAGTTCTTTGTGTCGGGACCAAAAGCCGAGGCACTGATCCAGTATGTTACCTCCAACGACGTATCCCGCCTCAAAGACGGGCAGGCGCAGTACTCCTGTCTTCCCAACGACAAAAACGGTATCGTCGATGATTTGCTCGTCTATCGCCTGGGGCCCGAATCGTTTATGCTGGTCGTCAATGGGGCCAATATCGAGAAAGATTGGCAATGGATCACGGCACAAAACGCCAATTTTGGTGCAGTGATGGCGGATCACTCGGATCAGATGAGCCTCTTTGCGGTGCAAGGGCCCCTGGCAACAGCGGCTTTGCAGCCCTTAACGGAGCTTGCCCTGGATCAAGTACCGTATTATCACTTCACGACGGGGACGGTGGCGGGTATTCCCGAGGTCATCGTTTCGGCGACGGGTTACACCGGATCGGGAGGTTTTGAGTTGTACGTGGACAACGCCCATGCTGAGACACTCTGGGAGGCCATCCTAGAAAGTGGTGCGGCATACGGCATTCAGCCCATCGGCCTGGCTGCCCGCGATACGCTACGTATGGAGATGGGTTTTTGTTTGTACGGCAACGACATCGACGATACCACCTCGCCTTTTGAGGCGGGTCTGGGCTGGATCACAAAGCCTGCTACGGGTTTTCTCAATGCCGAAGCTCTCCAGGCACAGAAAGCCGAGGGGCTTACTCGTCGGTTGGTGGGTTTGCGCCTTGACGCACGGGGCATTCCGCGCCAGGGCTACGCGATCCTCGACGAGGCCGGACAAACCATCGGTACGATTACCTCCGGAACGCAGTCGCCTTCCCTGGGGCATGGTATCGGGATGGGGTATATCCAGCTGGCTTACGCAAAAGCTGGAACATCGGTAGCGGTACAGATCCGTAACCAGTCCATCCCCGCAACGGTAGTAAAACTTCCGTTTTATCAAGCCGAGAAAAAGTGATACGAATAAAAACCAATCAATGAACAAGAAAAAAATAAGACGTTATTTGGATTGGGGCTTGACAGGTACGCTGGTCATCCTGCTGCTCATTCCCGCAACGCGGGTAGAGATCGTGGGCGGTGTGCAGCGTATCTTGCTGGCTACGGGTATCATGGATGCCTCCACGGATGACCCGCCGGATATGCCTCCCACGGGTAAGTTGGCGTATGCTTTGCCCTTACAGGACTTGGGTGGGGGCGATTTCCGTCCCCTGGATTTGGCGGGCAAGGTGGTTTTTATCAACTTCTGGGCCACCTGGTGTCCGCCTTGCGTAGCGGAGATGCCCGAAATACACGCGCTCTACGAAAAGATGCTGCCCGAAGGCGATGTTGTTTTTCTGATGATTAGTTTGGATCAGGACCCGAGCAAAGCTGTTGATTTTGTGGAGCGAAAGGGCTACCAGTTTCCCGTTTATGCCCTTCGGGGAAGTCTGCCGGATGTATATGCCCACAGCGCAATCCCGACGACTTTTGTCCTGGACCCAAGGGGCAAAGTGGCTTTCAAGCGCGAGGGTATGGCCAGCTACGATACGGAGGAGTTTCGGGCGTTTTTGCTGGGTTTGAAGGAAAAATCTTGATTTTTGTGGGGCAACACTTGTGTAGTATCTCCAAAAAAACTATATTTGTTGTCTGAATAAGGCTAAGGTCACGTGGCCGAGGGGCTAGGCGCTGGTCTGCAAAACCATTTACGGCGGTTCGAATCCGCCCGTGACCTCACTTTAAGCCGTTTCATCTTTTTTTAAACCAAAAGATGTAACGGCTTTTTTTATGGTTGATGTGTTAAAAAGGCAGATTTGCTTATTTATAGAAATTCTAAATAAGCGTGTTTTGCAGGATTAACATTTTGATTAACAAATAATTAACCCTTAAAAATGACTTTGGTCAGGAATGGTAATCTTAAACCTTGTCTTGTAGTGTATCGAATCACCTCTTACATTTGTGTAGCTAAATGAAACCTAAACTTTATCACCCCCAAACCATCCAGACTATGCTGGACGCACTTCGATCTTACTCCAAAATGCTCTTGTTCGGTCTGCTTGGACTGACCCTCACGTTTGGTGCCTTGGCGCAAGACGAAGCAGGAGAGGAAGCCCCCCAGGAGGCTACCCCGAGCAATGGTATTCCTACCGATGAAGCCTCTATCACGAAGGGGCTTGAACTTTATCAGGGCAACTGCCAGCAATGCCATGCCGTCAATCAGCGTGTGGTTGGGCCTGCCCTGGCCAACGTATGGGAACGCCAACCCGTGCCGTGGGTCGTAAACTTCATCAAGTATCCGCAGAAAGTAATTGATAGCGGTGATCCTTACGCGGTAGCACTCTACGAAGAGTACAAGCAGTACATGCCCAACCACGATTTTCTTAAAGATGAAGAAATCCTTTCCATTCTGGCCTATGTACAAGATCATACCAACAACGCCGCTAAGTACGAGAAGAAAGCCGATGTAGCCGATGGTGGGGCAGCCGTAGCAACGGCAGATGAAAGTATTTCAGCCAACACGCTGCTTATCATCACAATTGGATTGGGGGCATTGTTGCTTCTGGTGTTGGTGGTATTGGGATTGTTGGTCTCGACGCTCACCAAGTACATGCGTGTCCAGAAAGGCATTGATGCAGACGACGCTAGTACGATGGACGAGCCGCTTTTCAATCCGGCAGCCATATTCAAATCTCCCTTGTTTCTGGGTACGGCTAGTTTTGTGTTCTTGGCAATTCTTTTCAAATCCATTTTTACGGGTTTGTTCTCAATAGGTGTGCAACAGGGTTATGCGCCCACGCAACCCATCCCGTTTTCGCACAAGTTACATGCGGGCTATTATGAGATTGATTGTCAGTATTGCCACACGAGCGCGAACAAAAGCAAATCCGCAGGTATTCCTTCGGCAAACCTTTGTATGAACTGCCACGGGGAGATCAAGCAAGGTTCGCCGCATATCCAAAAAATTTATGCTGCCATCGAAAACGATGAGCCTATCCAGTGGGTGCGTATCCACAACTTACCCGATTTGTCCTACTTCAATCACGCCCAACACGTAAACGTAGCTGGTCTGGAATGCCAGACGTGCCACGGTGAGATTCAGGAGATGGAGGTGGTACAGCAGGTATCGCTCCTGACGATGGGCTGGTGTATCAACTGCCACCGAGAGTCGGAGGTTGCCGGCAAAGGCAACGAGTACTATGACAACCTGCTCAAACTCCATGAGGCACGTACCAAAGATGCCCTGTATGTGGAGGATATTGGTGGGTTGGAATGTTCAAAATGTCATTACTAAACTCAATTTCCCTATTTTGTCTGAACCCAAATTATGAAGAAACTCGATAAAATTTATTGGAAAGGCACGGAAGAACTGCGTAACGATCCTGAGTTCGTCAAAAATGCGGAACGTGAGTTTGCTCAAAACCTTCCCATCAAAGACGCTTACGGTGATAACTCTACGGCTAGTGAACCTTCACGCCGCGACTTCCTTAAACTGATGGGCTTCAGTGTGGCGGCGGTTTCGTTGGCTGCCTGCGAGACCCCCGTCAAGAACGCCATCCCGTACCTGAACCATCCCGAAGAGATCGTTCCTGGTATCCCAAACTACTACGCCTCCACCTACGCAAAGGGTGGCGACTATTGTGCCGTGTTGGTGAAGACCCGAGAAGGTCGTCCTATTTTTGTGCAAGGCAATGACCGCTCTTCACTTACGAAGGGCAAAGTAAATGCACGGGCTACGGCATCTGTTTTGAGCCTTTACGACGAAGAAAAATCTAAATACCCCACCAAAAAAGGGGAGCAGCTGGCCTGGGATAAAGCCGATGCCGAAATCAAGCAAGCCCTTCAAGCCGCCACCGGAACCGTTTATTTGGTAACCAATACGATCATCAGCCCAAGCACTAAGGCAGTTATCGCGGCATTCAAAGAAAAATACAGCAACGTCAAGCACGTTACTTATGATGCGCTTTCGTTGCACGGGATGCTGGAGGCAAACCGCCGCTATGCCGGAAAAGCAGTCATTCCACATTATGACTTTTCCAAAGCGGAGGTAATCGTGGGTATTCACGCTGATTTTCTGGGGAACTGGCTATCGGAGGTAGAGTTTTCATATCAGTATGCCCAAACGCGCAAGGTATCCAAAGACAAAGCAAAGATGTCGCGGCATTATCAGTTTGAGCCGCTGATGAGCATCACGGGTGCTGCGGCCGACTATCGCACGCCCATCCGTCCTTCGGAGGAGGGGCTTTATGTAGCGACTTTGTATAACCTGATTGCCCAGAAGGCCGGTGCTGGCTCGCTTGGTGGTGTTCCCGAAGTCAAGCATCCCAACTTGACCAAGGCAGCTAATGATCTTTGGAAGGCTAAGGGTAAGTCCTTAGTCGTTTCGGGGTCTAATGATTCAAATATTCAGTTGGTTGTCAATGCCATCAATGACTTGCTCGGCAACTACGGCACGACCCTAGATTTGTCTCGCCCCTGTTTCCAGCGGCAAGGCAACGATGAGGAGATGATGCAGTTTGTGGAGGCACTGCAAAATAAATCTGCGGCTGGGGTGATCTTTTACGGCGCTAACCCGGTGTATGACCATCCGATGGGAGCTGCCATTGCTTCTGCTCTTCCCAACATCAAGTTTTCAGTATCTACGGCTGATCGCCTGGACGAAACGGCCAGCCTTTGTACGTACAACACGCCCGATAAGCATTACCTCGAGTCCTGGGATGATGCCGAACCCAAAAAAGGGTTTTTCAGCCTCACTCAGCCCACGATCCGAACAATTTTCGATACCCGTCAAGGACAAGACAGCCTCCTGGCATGGGCAGAGGTGGAGCATGACTATCAAGCACATATCAAAAAAACCTGGCAAAATCTCTTTGCCGCCCAATCCAAATACAACAATTTTGATCTCTTCTGGAAGCACTCTCTTCATGATGGTGTTTTTGAGATGAGCAGTGTAGAGGGATATGTCTCCTTGCATGAAGCGGCAGCCCCGACAGAGGGTGAAGCCGCTACTCCCGATACTGATCTCTCGGGTGTGGGCAGCCAACTGGCAAGTACCTACAAGAAAGCTGGCGATGAGTGGCAACTGGTCATTTATGCCCCTCACGTGTTGGGTACGGGTGCCGATGCCAATAACCCATGGCTACAAGAGATACCCGACCCGATTTCAAAGGTCTGTTGGGGTAACTATATCGCTATTCCCGAAAACCAAGCGATGGCTGAGATGGGATTCCGGATGTCGGAGGGCAAAACGCAGATGGCAGCCATCGAAGTAAACGGAGAAAAATATGAACTCCCTGTGGTTACGCAGCCTGGTATGCCGCGCAACACAGCCGCTATCGCGCTTGGCTACGGACGTAACGCCGAGTTGGCGGGCAAAGTCGCTGCCGAGGCTGCTGGTGTCAATGCCTTCCAGATGCTCAAGGGCAAAGCTTTGCGCTATGCCGTCTTTGGTGGTGTGCAGGTAAGCAACACCGGACAGGAGACCTGGGTAGCCCAAACACAGACACACGATACGATTATGGGACGAAAGACAATCGTCCAGGAAACGCTGCTCTCCGAGTACAAAAACAACACCTTTGAGCGGTATGACCCCAAGATTGCGACCTCTGCCGGAAAAGTTGATCCGACATCTATCTCGCTCTGGGATTTGAACGGTGACGGTTTCAAAGAAAAAGAAGCCTTCCGAAGCCCCGAAGAAAAAGCCAAGCAAGAGGAAATTGATAAACTTACGGCCAACCAATGGAGCAAGCGAACGGCTAAGGCATCAGATGTACACGAGTATCCCAACCACCATTGGGGAATGTCCATTGACCTGAACAGTTGTACCGGGTGTTCGGCTTGTATTGTGGCTTGTAGCCTCGAAAACAACGTCCCCGTGGTGGGTAAGTTGGAGGTATATCGCCGCCGTGAGATGCACTGGCTGCGCATCGACCGTTACTACTCCTCCAAAACGGACAATCCAAAAGACTACGCTGCCCTTGAGGAGGCCGCCGAAAACCCAGAAGTGGTTTTTCAGCCCATGATGTGCCAGCACTGCAATAACGCTCCCTGTGAGACGGTATGTCCCGTAGCCGCTACCACGCATAGTTCCGAAGGTTTGAACCAAATGACCTATAACCGTTGTGTGGGTACAAAATACTGCGCCAACAACTGCCCTTACAAAGTGCGTCGCTTCAACTGGTTCAACTACGCCAACAACGACGAGTTTGATTACTACATGAATAACAAATTCGGGCGGATGGTCTTGAACCCTGACGTAACGGTGCGCTCGCGTGGTGTGATGGAAAAATGCTCTTTGTGTGTCCAGCGCATCCAGGCAGGTAAACTTCAAGCCAAAAAGGAACGCCGTCAGCTTCAAGATGGAGAGTTTACGACGGCCTGTGCGAGTGCTTGCCCTTCGGAAGCAATCACGTTTGGTGATCTGAACAACACGGAAAGCCGTGTCAATCAAGAAATTGAACCCGAGCTTGAAGGTCGTGCATACAATGTACTGGCCGAGATCAACACACGCCCCAACGTGTGGTACATGATGAAAGTCCGCAATCAAGACGAAAAAATCCCTGAACCAGAAGCCTAAACGAATCACCCCAAACCGAGAAAAACCATGCAAATTGTATCGGAAGTACGCGAGCCACTCATTACGGGTGGGCGCACGATCAAGGACGTAACCGATGACATTTCGAGTCGCGTCGAGGAGGCCCCCACCCTTTCGTGGTATGCGGCCATGCTTATTTCGATTACCTTGTTGGCCGCTGGTGGCTACTATCTAGGAGATATGCTCTGGAACGGTATCGGCCGTTGGGGCTTGAACCGTAGCGTACAGTGGGCTTGGGACATCACCAACTTTGTTTGGTGGGTGGGTATTGGTCACGCGGGTACATTGATTTCGGCGGTGTTGTTGTTGTTTCGTCAGAAGTGGCGTACCTCCATCAACCGTGCCGCAGAAGCCATGACGATCTTTGCCGTTATTTGTGCAGCAATATGGCCGGTTATTCATATGGGGCGGCCCTGGTTGGGCTTTTGGCCCTTACCTCTGCCAAACACTTACGGATCACTTTGGGTAAACTTCAACTCACCCTTGCTTTGGGACGTTTTTGCCATTTCGACGTACTTCTCGGTTTCATTGGTGTTCTGGTATCTGGGGCTCATCCCTGACTTTGCTACGATTCGTGATCGTGCGACGACGACGTTTGGGCGTGTTTTTTATGGTGCGTTGAGTTTAGGCTGGGTAGGTGGTGCAAAAGCATGGATGCACTATGAAGCTGCGGCTTTGATCCTGGCTGGTTTGGCTACACCGCTTGTACTGTCAGTACACACCATTGTAAGTTTTGACTTTGCAACATCGGTGATTCCGGGCTGGCACACGACGATTTTCCCGCCCTATTTTGTGGCAGGAGCTATCTTCTCTGGTTTTGCGATGGTGCTCACCTTGATGCTCATTACGCGGAAGGTGTATAAGTTAGAGCATTACATCACGATGGAGCATATCGAGATGATGAATATCGTCATCATCGTAACAGGTTCCGTTGTGGGTATTGCTTACTTAACGGAGTTCTTCATGGCCTGGTATTCTGGTGTACCTTACGAGCAGTATGCGTTCATCAACCGCGCTACGGGGCCCTACTGGTGGGCTTATTGGATGATGATGACTTGTAACGTGATCTCTCCTCAGTTGTTCTGGATCAAGAAAATCCGAACAAGTCTTGTCATGACGTTCTTCCTCTCCATCGTCGTAAACGTAGGTATGTGGTTTGAGCGTTTTGTAATTATCGTAACTTCGCTGCACCGCGACTATCTCCCTTCGAGTTGGATGTACTTCGAGCCAACGATACACGATATTATGTGCTATGTTTTCTCGTTTGGTCTATTTTTTACGCTGTTCTTTATGTTTGCCAAGTTCTTCCCTGTAATCAACATGGCAGAAGTAAAGACGGTCTTGCACAACTCTGACGCTCATGTCTATAAGCAACGAGTTACGATCACGGATACGGAAAACGTTCGCTAAACACCATCACCCCAAACTATGCGACAATTATGGCAGAGCAAGAATTAAAACGAAACTATTTGTTGGGTATCTATGGTCATGAGAACGATCTCATGGCCGCCGTACCCGAAATACGCGCTAAGGGCGTAAAGATCGAAGAAGTCTATACCTCCTACCCCATCCACGGACTTGAACACGTCCTGGGTTATAAGCGATCCTGGCTTCCCAAAGCCGCGTTCATGTTTGGTGCATTGGGTTTTAGCCTGGCTGTCCTGATGCAAACCTGGATGATGGGCGTGGATTGGCCCATGATTATTGGAGGAAAAAAGTATTTGGCTTACCCTGACTTTGTTCCGGTAAGTTTTGAAATGACTGTTCTTTTGGCAGCTTTCGGGATGGTGTTTTCGATGTTTATCAGCGAGGGCTTGCATCCTTTCAAAGTACCCAAAATCTTTGATCGCCGAGCTACGGACGATAAGCACGTAATGGCCATTGATCTGGCAGCCAATAGCTTGAGTGCCGCCGAAATCACCAAAATCCTTCAGGAAAACAAAGCCGAGGAGATCAACAAAAAGGTGTTTACGGAGGAGGAACTCGACGGATCGTTTGTCAAATATCTGGTTAAGCTCTTCACCGATGGTGTTACGAGTTCTAGTCGTCCGCTCAACAACTAAAAAACTTCAAGACCCATGAAACAAATTTCCTTATACGCACTCTTGCTGCTCTCTGTTTTGATGGCTAGTTGTATGTCGGAGAACAACTATACAGGCATTGAGTTTGCGCCGCAGATGTACCATTCTGTTCCCTACGAGCCTTACACTTCTTTTGGTGAGGAGGAAGTTCCGACGGCAATTTGGCAGATCAATGACAACGTTATCCCTGTCAATGATTATGGCTATAATCCCGACAAAAAGCAACGGATCAATATGCTCACACCACCCGAAGGTACGGTAAGTCGCCAGACTTTCTATAACCCACAGCTCAAAGACACAGCTTTCTTTCATAGTGATATTCACAAAGATAGCTTGTCGCTTGCTGCTCAACTCCTAAAAACACCATTTGCAGAGGTCAATGACGGCATCCTCAAAGAGGGTAAGGAACTGTACAATATCTATTGTTCGTCCTGCCACGGAGCCGAAGGAAAAGGAAACGGTAAAGTCGCCGAAATCTACAAGGGTGTAGCCAACCTCACCGGTGGCGCATACAAAGCACTACCCGAAGGACACGTGTATCATGTCATCACGCATGGTAAGGGGCGTATGTGGGCGCACAAAAGCCTGCTTACCCCGGAAGAACGCTGGAAAGTGGTACACTACGTAAAAAACGTCATTCAAAAATAATAAGAAGCACCATGGCAGGACATCATAAAGTAAACATTTCAGAGCTCAACGAACAATACGAGTTCAAACCGAAGGCTAAGAAAAATGCCTTGACACTACTTGTGGTCGGATTGGTGATGACCATCCTCGGAATCGTGATGGCTATCAGCAGCGAAGGAGATCATCATGGCGATCACCACGACGGGCAGCATTCTTCTGTATTGATGGGAGATGATATGGCTGGTATCGAAGGAACGCAAAAACTGACTGACGAAGGAGGGGAACACCATCATACGCCCGTGTGGGTTAAGCGAATCATGGCGGCTGTATGGCATAATAACGTTTTCTTCCTCGGTATTTCGGTTATTGGTCTGTTTTTCGTTGCCTTGCAGTATGCTGCTAAGGCTGGTTGGTCGGCTGGATTGCGACGGATACCAGAAGCAATGGCTAGCTTTTTACCAGTCATTTCGGGCTTTTTTATTATCACATTTTTTTGGGTCAATCACGATGTATTCCACTGGACACATGACTACCTCTATGACCCGACGCATCCCGAATACGACGAAATCATTGCTGGTAAGGAAGGTTTTTTGAACATGCCCTTTTATTTAGCTCGCATGGTGATCTTTTTGGGCGGCTGGTCGCTTTTCATGTTTTTCTTGAGGAAGCACTCTTTGGCCGAAGATAAAGAGGGAGGACAGAAGCGGTATCACAAAATGCTTGTTCTTTCTACGGTGTTTATCATATTCTTTGCTGCATCTTCGTCTGTGGCTTCCTGGGACTGGGTCATGTCCATCGACACGCACTGGTTCTCCACGCTTTTTGGCTGGTATCACTTTGCCAGTTGGTTCGTTACGGGGCTTTCTGTAATCACGCTGACGATGATTTTCCTCAAAGAAGAGGGGTATCTCAAGATTGTCAAAGAGGATCACTTTCACGACATGGGTAAGTTTGTTTTTGCTTTTAGCATCTTTTGGACATATCTCTGGTTTTCGCAATACCTCCTCATTTATTACGCAAATATCCCAGAAGAAACCATTTATTACATTGAGCGACTGAGCAGTGGACATTATGGTAAACTTGTCTTCATCAACATTGGGATATGCTTCTTGTTTCCCTTCTTTGGCTTGATGACCCGAAATGCCAAACGAAAAACAAGCATCCTCAAAATTGTTTGCATGGGCGTTATCGTTGGGCATTGGCTTGACTTCTATCTGATGACCGCACCCGGTATCTTAAAAGAAGACGGCACGATTGGACTTTTGGAGATTGGCCTTCCGCTCGTCTATGGAGGCATCTTTGCTTATTGGGTGGGTAATAAACTTTCCCAAGCACCACTCGTAACGACCAAGCACCCGATGATCGAAGAGTGCGTATATCACAACTGCTAGGTCATTTTGGGTAACGGGCCATGTACTTTTAGGGGTACATGGCTCTTTTTTCACCATAAAATCTTTTTTTATTCAAACCATTTCTTTACACGCCTTGTCTTTAAGGTATAAAACACTAAAACCAATTTAATCAGCTGTGTTATGGTTGCACTATTAGGAGGAGTAGCACTGATACTCATTACCGTCTTGTTCACTTTGATCTATCGCGTATTTACGCTCGTAGAAATTTCTAAGCGAAAGGAACTAGGCGTTACCCCCGAAGATGGCGAGGTAACCACAGAGTCGGGCAACCGTATGCACGCCCTGCTCTTTATTGCTTTTTTCTTTGTGGGTTTCGGACTGTTCGCCTGGTACTCGGCATCGGCAAGCGATAAGTACGTCCTTCCGATCGCCTCCGTACATGGTGAAAGCATCGACTATCTGTTTTGGATAACGACAGCAGTCGTAGTCTTTGTCTTTGTCTTGACTCACGTATTGTTGTTCTTCTTTCCGATGATATACAGCTTCAAGAAGGACAAAAGAGCACATTTCTATGCACACAACAACAGGCTCGAGCTTGTCTGGACGGTTATCCCTGCAATAGTCTTAACGCTTCTCGTTGTGGGCGGATGGCGTGTGTGGAGTGACATAACTGCACCTGCACCCGAAGAAGCAGTACAAGTAGAGATTATGGGTAAGCAGTTTAACTGGCAGATGCGTTATGGTGGAGCAGATAATAAGGTAGGTCGCCATGACTTCAGGCAAATAGATGCTACCAACTCTATGGGTATCGACTTTGTCAATGATTTGGCAACAAACAAAGATGATTTTACAACCAATACGCTCATGCTCCCAAAAGGACGTGATGTGTTGCTCAAAATCTGGTCACGAGATGTATTGCACAGTGTTTTCCTCCCTCATTTTCGCGTGAAGATGGACGCTGTTCCGGGTATGCCCACGCAGTTCTGGTTCCGACCAACAAAGACTACTGAAGAGATGCGTGCTGAATTGAAGGCAAAGGGCGATCCAAATTGGGAAAAGTTTGAGTATCGTCTCAACTGTACCGAAATATGTGGAACTAGCCATTTTGCTATGGCTGCTCGAGTTGTCGTCGTTACCGAAGACGAGTACGAAGCATGGGTGAAAGATCAGGAGCCTTGGGCAGATAAAAACAAAGATTATCTGGCAGAAAAAGGAATTATCCTTCCCGACATGGCACTCAATGACTAATACATTTAAAGAACTACACACCAGCACCTTGTTTTCACACTTAAATCCCCGTTTGTATGTCCACAGTAGATATTGATCTTCAGGTTCACACAGATGATGGGCATGAGCATCATCATCATCACGAGACGTTTTGGACGAAATACATTTTCTCCACGGATCACAAAATGATTGCCAAGCAATTCCTGGTAACGGGTATTCTTTGGGCGATTGTTGGTGGTTTGCTCTCGGTCATCTTTCGTCTTCAGTTGGGCTTTCCCAACTCGGATTTGTCTTTTTTGAAACCCGTTCTGGGTGGTTACATCAACGGTGATAGCCTAGATCAAGAGTCTTATCTAGCACTGGTTACGATGCACGGAACCATTATGGTTTTCTTCGTCTTAACGGCAGGTTTGAGCGGAACATTTAGTAATTTCTTGATTCCGTTGCAGATAGGCGCACGTGATATGGCATCAGGTTTTATGAACATGCTCTCGTATTGGTTCTTTTTCCTGGCCAGCGTTGTTATGTTTGCTTCGCTTTTCCTGGAAACAGGACCTGCTTCGGGTGGTTGGGTAATCTACCCACCTTTGAGTGCTATTCCCGAGGCCTCTCCTGGATCAGGTGATGGAATGACCTACTGGTTGGTTTCCATGGTCTTCTTTATTGTCTCTACGTTATTAGGCGGCATCAACTACATCGCTACGGTTATCAATATGCGTACGAAAGGTATGACCTTCACGCGCATGCCCCTCACAATTTGGGCTTTCTTCATCACGGCAATCATTGGTTTGCTTTCATTTCCTGTATTGCTTTCTGCTTGCTTGCTGCTCGTTTTTGATCGCCATTTCGGAACAAGTTTCTATTTGTCAGATATTTACATCAACGGACGCGCACTCCCCAACGAAGGTGGTAGCCCGATCTTGTTTCAGCACTTGTTCTGGTTCCTGGGGCACCCAGAAGTTTACATCGTTCTTTTGCCAGCTTTGGGTATCACCTCTGAAATTATCTCTACCAACGCACGTAAGCCTATCTTTGGTTATCGTGCCATGATTGGTTCAATTCTCGGTATTGCATTTTTGTCATTCATCGTTTGGGCGCACCACATGTTTGTATCGGGTATGAACCCATTCTTGGGTACGGTCTTCATGTTCTTGACCCTGATTATTGCCATTCCTTCGGCAGTAAAGGCGTTCAACTACATCACAACACTCTGGCGCGGAAACCTTGTGTTTACGCCTGCTATGTTGTTTTCCATCGCTCTGGTTTCGTTCTTCATCTCTGGTGGTCTGACGGGTATTCACCTGGCTAGTGCGGCTATTGATATTCAGTTGCACGACACATACTTTGTAGTTGCTCACTTTCACCTGGTGATGGGTTCTGCTTCTTTCTTCGGATTGTTGGCGGGTGTTTATCACTGGTTCCCGAAGATGTATGGACGAATGCTTAACAAGCAGTTGGGCTATATTCACTTCTGGCTGACTTTCGTGGGTGTATATATGGTGTTCTTCCCGATGCACTACATTGGTATCGCCGGTTTCCCACGTCGTTACTATGCTTTTACCACAGTGGATATGTTCAATGACTTTATGGACTTGAACGCTTTCATCAGTGTTGCGGCAATCCTGACCTTCTCGGCGCAGTTGATCTTCTTGTTCAACTTCTTCTACTCGATGTATCGTGGACGTTTGGCACCCAAAAACCCCTGGCGTTCCAATACCCTTGAGTGGACAACTGAGCGTGATCCAGGGCATGGTAACTGGCAAGGGCCACTCCCAACCGTTTATCGTTGGCCGTATGATTACAGCAAGCCCGGCGCAGCCGAGGACTTCATTCCGCAGACAGTCCCTTATTCTGCCACTCCTGAATCGAACTTAGAGTACGAAAAGGAACTAGCCGAAGAGGAAAACAAGACAAAACAGTCAGCGGTGCGTTCTTAACGTACATGATGCAAAGCAAGACCCACACAGCCCAGGTTGTGTGGGTTTTTTGTTTTATCTTTGAAACCGTATCAATTACTTATTCCATGCGACAGCAACTCCTTCGGCCAGGAGCCAACGAACTCACCTACGAAATACGCGGCATCGTCCGTAAGGCACGTCAGGTTGAAGCCCTTGGTAAAGAGATTTTCTGGGAAAACATCGGCGATCCCATCCAAAAAAACGCGCAAGTTCCCTCGTGGATCAAAACGATTATTAGCCAATTAGCCGAGCAAAATGAAAGCTATGGCTACTGCGACTCCAAAGGGGTTTTGGCGACTCGGCAGTTTTTGGCCGAACGTACCAATGCCCGAGGAGGTGCGCAGATTGATGCAGAGGATGTGCTGTTTTTCAATGGCTTAGGAGATGCCATCTCAAAGCTCTACCAATATCTTACCCCAACGGCCAGGATCATTGGCCCTTCTCCTGCCTACTCAACGCACTCCTCCGCCGAAGCTGCCCACGCCAATACGCATCCGATCACGTATCGCCTTGATCCCAACAATGCCTGGCTGCCCGATCTGGATGACTTATACTTGCAGATCAAGTACAATCCCAATATCGTTGGGATATTGATTATCAATCCGGATAACCCAACAGGCATGGTGTATCCCGAAGAGATTATCCGACGGATGGTGGATATTGCCCGTGAGTTTGATCTTTTTGTAATCTGCGATGAGATTTATCTAAACGTTACTTACAACGGAGCCGTCGCCTATCCTTTGGCTGACTTTCTTGGGGATGTACCAGGGATCGCCCTGCGTGGTATCTCAAAAGAACTGCCCTGGCCTGGATCGCGTTGTGGCTGGATGGAGTTCTATAATCGTCGGGCAGACAAAGAGTTCGAGCGGCTCTGCCAAACCCTCGAAAATGCCAAGATGATCGAAGTGTGCGCCACCAAACTCCCACAACTGGCTATCCCGAAGATACTTGGCGATGCGCGATACGATGCTTATCGTGCCGAACAAAACGAACGTATTGGGCGGCGCAGCCGTCTTATTGCTAGTTTGTTTGAAGACTTGCCCTATGTCTATTTCAACCCTACTTTTGGTGCCTTCTACAACACGATCATCTTTCGGGAGGGAGCCTTACAGCCCGGACAACGACTGGCACTGCCCGATCAAGCCACAGCAGAACTTTTATCCCGCTGGTTAGCCGAAGAACCAAACATTTCGCCGGACAAAAG
This sequence comes from Bernardetiaceae bacterium, assembly GCA_036822015.1. Taxonomy (GTDB): domain Bacteria; phylum Bacteroidota; class Bacteroidia; order Cytophagales; family Bernardetiaceae; genus DAISIL01. Next base: position 49,236 of record DAISIL010000014.1, read on the forward strand.
ATTTGTCTATTACTTACTTGCCGCTAAGGGCGTTTGTGTAGTACCCATATCCTCGTTTTGCTCGAATTTACAAGGCTTTCGTGTAACACTTTTGGAAGAAGAGGAAGACATCTTACGCTACACATTTACCCACATTCGCCAAGCCCTTGAAGAATTTTTGCAACCAGTACTTGTGTAGCTATGGGGAAATCTGTCCAACATTACGTAATTCCGGCCAGTGAGACCTATCCTAAGCCCATTACTTTTGATGTTTGCTGGGAAGGTGATGGCCCCCTTCCGCTTTTGCTTTTTGTGCATGGCTTTAAGGGCTTTAAAGATTGGGGAACATTCCCGCTGGTCGCTGATTTTTTCGCAGCACAGGGGTTTATGTTTCTCAAAATGAATTTTTCCCACAACGGAACCACACCCAAAACCTTACTGGATTTTACGGATTTAGAGGCTTTTGGGCAAAATAACTTTGGCACCGAACTCGAGGACATCGGACGTGTCTTGGATACCCTGGCACTAAGCAACCTTCCATACGACCCTTCAAAAATTGGTATCATTGGGCATAGCCGAGGGGGGAGTATTGCTCTTATCAAAGCCGCCGAGGACGAACGAATAAAAGCGGTGGCTACCTGGGCCGCTGTTGCTGACCTGGTAGGGCGTTATGCACCCGAAGACAAAGCAGCAGCCTGGGAGCAAACTGGCGTGGATTATGTCTTGAATGGGCGAACAGAACAGCAGATGCCCCTTTACTTTCAGCTCTTTACAGATACCCGCCAACATGCTCAACGCTATGATGTGTGCGCGGCGGCAACGCGCCTTCAAAAGCCGCTTTTGGTTGTGCATGGTACGGCAGATGCCGCTGTATCACCCGATGAGGCACGGGCAATCGTTCAAAGTTATGGTGAGCCGGCTGCCTTATGCTTAATCCCCGAAGCAGACCATGTTTTTGGGGGATCGCATCCTTACTCTGGGGTAAGTCTTCCGGCTTATCTCGAACAGGTTTGTGTAGAAACCTCGGTGTTTTTTGAAAAAAATTCTTTACTTTGAAAACATTTTGTACTACTAACTAAATCAAACGTTCTATGGACATTTTCAACTTTGATCTCACTTTGCCCCCAGGTGAAATCGACATCACAAATCCGCTTTTGTATGGCGTGCCGGCATTTGCTGCCCTGATTGCGTTCGAGATTTATCTGAGCCTCAAGCATGAGCGCCATTTGTACGTCTGGAAAGACTTTGCTGCTAGCACCTCCATTGGTTTAGGTGCATCCTTACTAGCTACATTTACGAAGTTGGCTTCTTTGGCTGCTTTCATCGCTATCTATGAAATCTTCAACCCTATCGTGGATGGCGTGCGCACCAACATCATGGGTTACGAGTCTTTGAGTTTTGCCTGGTACATTTGGTTGCTTTGTCAGTTTTTGGACGATCATAACTACTATTGGTACCACCGTTTGAGCCATGAAGTACGGGTTTTGTGGGCGGCGCATATGGTACATCACTCGTCGGAGCATTTCAATCTCGGATCAGGAATCCGCAACGGTTGGGTAACGCTTTTCTATAAGCCGATGTTCTGGCTTTGGATGCCGGCGGTGGGCTTTCATCCGATCATGGTGGCCACTTGTCTGGGGATACAGGCTTTGTATCAGTTTCACCTCCACACCCAGTACATCCCGCGTTTGGGCTTTTTGGAGCGTTTCATGAACACAGCTACCCAGCATCGGGTACATCACGCCTCTAACGTGGAGTATTTGGATAAAAATCACGGTGGTTTTCTCAATATTTTTGACAAAATTTATGGTACTTTTCAGGATTATGATGAGCAGATCAAGGTCAAGTACGGCATTCTTCATCCCCCCAACTCCTATAACCCCTTTGTTATCATTGCCCACGAGTACAAGCATATCTGGAAGGATGTCAAGAGTACAAGCAACCTACGGGATAAATTGATGTATATTTTTGGCCCTCCAGGTTGGAGCCCCGATGGTTCTACACTGACGGTCAAGGAAATGCAAAAAACAAAGGAACATCTGGAAACAGTCCCTGTGCAATAAACGCACAAAAAATGTAAAGCCTACACCGGGTAGATTCGTTAATATATCTTGGGTGTAGGCTTTTATTTTGCTTTTAGTGCTGGTGGCTGCATGGTGGTTCTGAACGACCAAAGCCCCGTTTCCAACTCTCTAACCAACTCCCGTTTTTTGCGTCCGGGGGCATACACAAAGCCCTCGATGTAGTACAAGCGCCCGCTTTTTTCGTCCACGATGATGTAGCTCACAAAGGGGCCGCCCCCCGTCTGAACCGTAAATCGCCAGGCCCCGCGCATCTCGAGGGCGTAGCTATCCTTAAATCGCTCTTGCTTAAACTTAGGATCAGCGGGAACAAGCGTTTCGGTGGAGATGTATATCTCGGGACGGTCAATGTCGAAGATATTTTGCTTGCAGATGCTGTCGCGCCAGGCGATGATCTGGAATGGGTCAAGTTGCTCGGTAGAGGTGTAGGGCTGGTAGGCAAAAAACAAATTACGGTCGATATTGAGGGTGTTATCGAGGCGACGGATGTGCGCAAAGCCACTTTGCCCCTTTGCATCAACGATGCTTTTGACCAAATCGTAGTCGTATGGGACGGATAAGGTGGCCCCGTGCTGCCCAAAGAGTTGTTTCTCAATACCTGTTTGGGTGCGTTCAACGTAGAGTTTTTGGAGGAGGCGTTGGCGTTCTTCGTTCTCGAAGAGATCGCGGAGGCGAACGTGGTTTTGTTCGAGGTGTCCGATCAGTGCCGCGTCCGTTTCCGCAAAGAGATACAAGACTTTCTGACCCTTAGCATGTACGTCGTTGCGCACCTGCATAAAACGCTCTTTTTGGTTGCGTATCTGAGCCCTTACCTCTTCGGAAAACAAGCCGCGTAGGGTCTGCGTAGCAGGGCTATCTCCCTCAAAAGAGGCAAGATAGACGATGTTTTTGTGGGTGCGTAGCAAGTCGTTCATCTGCGTACTTTGTACGCGACGTACCTGAAAGCGTGGTTCGGAGGTGAGCAAGCCCGGGAGCGGCGCATAAAAAATATCTTTGATCTCCTGCCCCAGGGGTGTCTGCCATTTAGCCGTATCCATGACCAGGATGATCTCACCCGTAGCTCCTTTGGCCTCCGGTAGGTAGTCGCCCTTGATGCTTTTTTCTACGTCTTGGCAGGCAAAAAAGCTGGCGACGGAAAGAAAAATCAGAAAGAAAAAGAGGTGTTTCATGGGATCAAACTAATGTTAGAGCCACTCTTTGGGCATCTGAGATACTTTATCTCTGCCGGAGGGGCGATGAATGGGTTTGTTGATGGGGCGTGTATTTAGTTTTCCTGCTCGGAGGTCTCTGATACGCTGCTCGGCAATCTGGCAGGATCAACCAGTTCAAATAAAGGTTTTTCCGACATGATGACTTTTCTTTTTTGAGGCAAGATAGGCATTTCTGTCCGCAAAAGTACCGTTTGGGGCGGTGATGGCGTTAAAACAGGATAAAGACAAACCCAGGCCAGATGCGATACTTTGTTTTTTTTGTGGTGCTGCTTGCCCAGGCCACCCTAGCCCAAGACCTCACCGAAAGTTTGGCGGGTAAGCGTTGGGGGCTAGAACACATGATTCAGCCCTACCTGACGGAGCAAATCGACGATACACTTTTTAGTGCGATCAACTGCCAGTCCGAGTTCCTTGATCTCAAGCAGGATGGCAGCTATCAGCTACAAGCCCAGGACAAAATCTACACCGGTACCTGGAAGATTACCCCTGATTCTACCCTTCGGCTGTACAAAAAAAACGGTAAGATCAATACCCAATTCCAGCTCATTGCCCTTGCGCCAGATGCCGGAATGACGCTCGTTGAACGCTTTAAAGGACAGAGTTTTATCTACGTTTATTTTTTGTGTACCCCCGAGCAAATGAGCCGAGTAGAGGATACCCGAGCGGCTTTTGAGGTGAACCGTTGGCAAGGGCTCACCACGGGTATTTATGCCCTGGATCAGCGACTGGAACTGGGCTACTCCTGGGGAAAGACGACCTGGAACAAGATATTTCTGGCTACGGGCCCTAGTCTGGATTTGGCGCCCTGGAACGGACTTTATGGGGCTTCCTGGGGGTTTTGGTCGCACAAAATCTTCGCCTTTGGCGTACATCTGAACGCCTTCACGGATACGGAACGGGTACAGTTCGGACTGACCCCCTCCATCGGGGCTGGGCTGCCGGGCAAGTTTGGACAACTGACCTACGGCTATCACTTTTTGTTTTTGGAGGATGGTGTGCGCCCGCTTGATCCGCTTTCCAGGCACAACATCTCCTTACGGATCGTTTGGCCCTGGCGCAAAGAGACCTATAACGTCTATCAATTTGAAAAATAAACCTTGCGTAGCGGCGTTTTGAGAACAACACAAACCAGTTCCTCTTGCTATGCGTCAAATCGTTTTTGTTTGTTATTTGTTCATTGGTTGGATGCCCCTAGCAGTGGGGCAAGTGGTTGGAGAGATCAAGGATACCTGGCCCCAACCGGACAGCGATTTAACCAAAGTGCGGGAGTATTACGACTTCGATAAAACAAAGGTCAAGGCCGAGTACTTCTTTGTCGGATCAGATACCCTGAACATCGAAGGGGAGTACAAGCGGTTTTATGTGGACGGCCGCCTGCGCTATGTCTGTACCTTTGAAGGAGGAGAGATCGTGGGGCAACTCACAGAGTATCACCCCAACGGAGGCCCTAAAATGATCGGTGCGTATGCCCAAGGCAAAAAGCAGGGTGAGTTTGTGGAGTATTACCCCAACGGCACGGTACGGATGCGCTACCACTGTCAGGACGACAAAAAAGAAGGCCCGCTGCTGGCTTACGATGAGCAGGGGCGGCTTCTCCAAAAGGGAACCTACCAAAACGATCACTTACAAGACACTTTTTACACCTTCTACCCCGAAGGCAAAGTGCGCTCGGCCACACCCTTTGTGCAGGATACGCTCCAGGGGACGATGAAGGAATACTACCCCTCGGGCGCACTCAAGCGCACCCTTGATTACCACCAAAACCAACAGACGGGATGGGAAATCACCTACCACGAAAACGGACAGCGACGTACCCAAACCCAGCTCTTGAGGGGTGTCCCCAATGGCGATTTTGTCAGCTATTATGACAACGGACAAGTCGAACTGGAAGCCGTCAATCTCGAAGGGGCCCGCAATGGCTACTTCAAACGCTATCACGCCAACGGATACCTGATCCAGGAGGGAAACTACCGATCCGGGCAGTTGCATGGCGAATCTAAGGTCTATCACGAGGATACCGGCAAACTCAAACGCATCATCACCTATCAGCAGGGCAAGCCCGTAGTGAGTGTCGTCTATTTCAAAAACGGAAATATCGAACAAGAACTAAGGCACCGAGGCAGCAAAACAGACATCACAGAGTTTTACCCTAGCGGCAACAAAAAAGCCGAACGCTCTCTACTCGGAGACAAACCCGAAGGTGTTCAAAAAACCTACTATCCCTCGGGAAAGCCCCAGGTACGTAGCACCTACAAAGACGGAAAACTACACGGAAGTTATATCACTTATTTCCCCGACGGAAAAACCCACGAAAACATCGACTACGAGTACGGCAACAAACAAGGCATCGCCCGTGAGTATTACCCCGACGGACAACTCAAAAGCCTCACCAACTACCGCGTAGGATACCTTACCGGAATGGCCATCTACTATCACCCCAACGGAAAAGTAGCCACCGAAGGACGATACAAGCACGGCGGAAAGTCCGGACATTGGTACCTCTACGATGACCAGGAGCGGCTCCACAGGCGCGAAACCTACCGACGCAACCAACTCAAAGGACGGCGAAATTATCGAGATTTACAGAAAAGAAGCCAGATTGAAGAAGTCCGTAAGTGGAGGAAACAAAAGTAATGCAAATGTCGTATTTTTCACCTAAATTTGTTTATTCATCACCAACCATCCATTGCTTATGTACAACGAACGAGATGACAATTACGAGTTTAATGACCAGGAAAACGGCATACTCAAAGCGCTTTCCAGTCGCATGTATTGGGTCGCTGTGGTATTCTTGATCCTCGGTGGTCTCAAAGTGTTTGAGGGTATGCAGTCGCTTTTGTTGGGCTTAGAAATGACCGATACTTTGATGCGGGATATGATTCAGGATTTCTTGTTGAGTGGGATGTTTATCATCATGGGTATCTTGACCTTAAGTGTATCCCAGTCCTTCAAACTCGTCATCAATACCGAAGGCAGAGACATCGACAACCTCCTGGATGCCGTTAAGGCACTCACCAAGCTCCAAACGGTAACCCTAATTCTGATCGCCATGACGATCATTTCCACCCTGGTAGTCTGGATACCCTTTTTGTTACGCCGCTTTAGCTAATGCAAAACACCTATGTCCATGTACTAAATACCCGCGATCACGCTGATTTTTTGGAAACACTCCCCGCCGATCCCATCACGGGAGAGGAACTCCAGGAGGGCGATCAGGTGGTAGTTTGTGCAGGATGTAAGTCGGCTTTTTTGGAAGAAAGCTGGCACTATATGGGGAGTAAGCATTGCCAGCAAAGCGATACCCTACCCGATATTCCTATCCTAAAAACCCTTCAACTGCGCTGGAACCCAGGGGCAGTACTCTTTCAAAACGACATCGTTCCCGAGAAACACTCCTGGTGGCTCTCCATTTTTGTTACTTTGTCTTTCCTGCTTTTGCATCTGGTCGGAAACACCCACGATATATTCTTGACGAGCTATGTCGTTTTTTCTTTCATCTGGATTATCCATCAAAGCCAACGCCTGCTCTACAAACTCACCGTTTATCGAAACGCAATTCATATTCATTTCCCCTTCAAGATCAAAGGAAAAAAAACAGAACAGATTTCTTTGGGGAACTTACAGAAAATCGCTTACATAGAACGTCAGGGTATCGGCGATTTTCGTCCACCCCTCTTGATCCTGACCGACAAAAACGGAAAAGAAAGGCGGCTGGCACTCCCCCGCGATATGCGGCGTACCCAAACGCGCCACGATTTTTTTAAGTCATTGGGGCTGATTAGCCGAGAGGTCTCGGTAGAGATACGTACCCATGACCGCAAAGAGCAGCAATACTTGCAACGCCTCACCCATGATCCGCAGCGGTTTCGGGTACTCTAGCTTTATCGGCTATACCGAATCAGGCTTACTTCTTCCATCGTCTCCGAAACCAACAGGGCATCGTATTCCCCTATTTTTTCCTTTTCCTCTAACTTCTTGATCTTCAAAACAATTTGAAGGAGCGTCTGGCGTACCGAATAGCTGTTACGCTTCATTGGCAGCACCTCTACGATCTCGTAAGCCCGCACGGGATCGGCGAGTAGATATACGGGAACGCCTTCGATCTTCTGGACACGGGCCAGATGCGGGTCATCAAAAAGCGATGCCCCCGAAAAAATCATCAGAAGCATCGCCCATCCAAAAAATCGTACAAAGTGTTTATTCCACATACTGAATCACGTACTTGTGTTTGCCCGTGAACTCTTCACCTTTCATGCCAATAAAAGCACGGCCAGAACCATCGTAAGTAAAATGCTTACGTTTCCAGCTACCGTCTTTCTTTTCGGCAAAGAAAGTAACCTCTACTTTTTTGCCCGTAGGTGAGTACACGTAGCCATACCGAAACTCTACATTGTTGGCATCCTCCTCCATGTCCACGATCTTGAATTTGGGTGCCTGATCGCGGGCGTTGTGGCGCATCTCTACCGTCATCACATCCGGGAAAGGGTCATTACCTCGGTTTTCGTCCTGGTAGGTTGCGTATGCGTAGTAATTACCCGTGTATTCGCAGCTAGAGAGCTTCATCACGAGCGGGCCAGGACCATTTCGCACGAACTCTTTTCGATCCCAGTAGCCGGATTTGTGTTGCAGGTAAACGGCGATCAGAACGGGTTTGTGTTCGCGTGCGCTCACATAACCCTGCTCAAAGGTAGTTCCTGTGCCGCCATTACAGTCCGAGAGCTTTTTGCTTTCAATCACTTTAAATTTAGGTGTTTGTGCCTGAACGGATGCAAGCATTCCGCCAAAGAGAAGCAAAACAAGCCCCCAATTCCAAATTTTTCTGTGTGTAAACATCAACATAATCGCATACATAAAAAAGTAAGTTAAAACAAAAAATCAGTAGAGATGAACTAAGCACACCCTAACGGAGGGCCATAGTCCAAGAATGTTGCCAAAGAAACAAATAAAATTTGGGTAGTATATTGTTAGATATATCCACAAAAGTACGTAAGATTTACTTGTCAAGCGATGATATTTATCACTTGAACATAGTTTTTCGACCAAAGTCCTTACAAATTGGGCAAACAAGCGGATCATGCCCACGAGCGGGGCAATATTCCCGACCAAAGAAAATAATCTGGAGATGTAAGCGGTTCCAACGCTCCTCGGGAAAGAGTGCCTTCAGGTCTGCCTCCGTGCGTTCAACGTTTTTTCCCGTTGAGAGTTTCCAGCGATACGCCAGACGGTGGATATGTGTATCGACCGGAAACGCCGGCACACCGAAGGCCTGCGACATCACCACGGAGGCTGTCTTGTGTCCCACGCCAGGCAAAGCCTCCAAGGCCTCAAAACTTTGAGGGACTTGCCCGCCGTGTTCGGTAAGGAGCATCTGGGACAAAGTATGGATCGCCTGCGACTTGCGCGGCGAGAGACCACAGGGACGGATGATTTGTTTGATCTGCTCCACCGAAAGCTGTACCATTGCTTCGGGGGTATCGGCAAGGGCAAAGAGCGACGGCGTAACCTGATTGACGCGCTTATCCGTGCATTGGGCCGAGAGCAAGACCGCGACCAGGAGTGTGTACGGATCGTGATGATCGAGCGGGATAGGTATCTCCGGGTAAAGGTTTTCGAGAATATCGGCGATCTCGAGCGCACGTATGCGCTGGGCTTTGGATGGGCGGGCAGGCTTGGGCATCGGTTTATCCTTCTTGGGCAACGACGCTTTTTACCTCCGGCATCAACTGATGAAACAAGTTTTCGATCCCTGATTTGAGCGTAATCACGGATGAGGGACAGCCACTGCATGAGCCTTGCAAAACCACCGACAGCTGTCCTGTTTCGGGATCGAAGCTACCAAAGGTGATCGCTCCCCCGTCCATCTCTACGGCCGGCCGGACATACTCGGAGAGTATCTGCTGAATGCGCTCCTCCTGTGGGTTTTTGGGCTGTGCCTCATGCTCCTCGTGGCCTGGCTCTTCGGCAAAAAAGGGATGGCCCGCCTGGGCATAGTCCAGCAAAAACGAACGGATTTCGTGGCGTAGCTCCTCCCATGCTGCCGTGGTGGATTTGGTGATGGTGATGAAGTTTTGGGCAAAAAACACCCGCTCTACCGCCGGAAAGGCATCAAAAATCG
>DAISIL010000015.1:0-57622 GCA_036822015.1 Bernardetiaceae bacterium
TTACGCAAGGCATGAAGCATCGTCGTTTTGCCGTACTGGCGCGGGCGATTGATGACAAAATACTCTCCATACTCGACCATCTCCATAATGGATGTAAAACGCCGACGGTCATCCATCAGGTAGTGTTTATCAGGGTAGCAAGTGCCAGTGATGTTGAAGCGTTTTTTCATGATGAAGTAAAGATAGAAAAAAGAAGTGGCTCATCCTTTGAGGATAAGGCAAATGCAAAGTTAAGGATTGGGTTTTGTCCAGGAACTGTCCATGATCTTGAGGCGTTCGGTGATCCAGTTTTGGGTTTGGTTCTGGAGGGCTTGAGCATCCGTACCAAAGATCGGTTGTCCGTACACGACCCATACCTCTGTGGTAGGCTTAGCAAAACATTGCAAAAAGTGCCTGATAAAGGTATCATCTCCCACCCAGGCATCACCAGGCTCGCGGTACGAGATGGCGGTAGGGATGATGCCAAAGCCATGCTCGGCGGCGAGTTTGAACATCCCTGGTTTGAGTGGCAAAGTGCCCGGGCCTGCGTGCGTGGTGCCTTCGGGAAAGATAAGCAAGGAAAAGCCGGACTCAAGCCACTCCTGAACGCTATTGCGTGTAGCCTGGCGGCTTTGGCGGCTTTGGCGTTGCACCAACACGACATGAGAAACCCTAACGCCCCAACCAATTAAAGCCCAACGACTTACTTCTGCCTTAGCCACGACGGAGGCCAGCCCGTGGGATAGAATCAAGACAGGGTCGATGTACGTTCGATGGTTGGACAGAATGAGGTAGTTACCTTCGGGTATCTGCCCCTCCTGCCGTAGGCGAATCCCCAACAAAACCAGCATCCGTCTGGCCCAATCCTGACGAATCCGCAAGGCACGCTCCCGATCATCGCCCAGGAGTAGTGCCGATAAGGCAACCTTAGAAATATAGTAGAATGAAAAGCCAGCAAAAGTACCCAAACGAAACCAAGCTCTAAATCGTTCCATAGAATATTTTTGGTGCAAAACTACAGAAAAAAGATTTGCACTTAGGAACTTTACTTACCTTTGTTATCCTGAAAAAAGGCTACTCACGTTTTTGACCGCTAAACACCAATGAAGAATTTCGCCCTTATCGGAGCCGCTGGTTATATCGCCCCACGCCATATGCAGGCTATCCGAGATACCCAGAATACCCTCGTTGCCGCCCTGGATACCTTTGATTCGGTAGGTGTCATTGACAGTTACTTCCCCGAAGCAGATTTCTTTGTAGAATTTGAACGCTTTGATCGTCATGTAGAAAAACTCAAACGAGAAGGAGTGAAGATTGATTATTTCTCCGTGTGTTCACCTAACTACCTTCACGATGCGCATATCCGCGCTGGCTTGCGTTATGGAGCAGATGTGATCTGTGAAAAACCCATCGTACTGAACCCCTGGAATATCGACGCACTCCAAGAGATGGAGGAAGAAACCGGGCATTCTGTTTACAATATCCTCCAACTCCGCCTGCATCCCAGCGTGATCGCCCTCAAAAAGCGCGTTGAAGAGGGGCCCAAGGACAAAATATACGATATTGATTTGGCTTACCTGACTTCTCGTGGCAACTGGTACTACACCAGTTGGAAAGGCGAGGTAAACAAATCCGGGGGCATCGCAACTAATATCGGCGTTCACTTTTTTGATATGCTGATGTGGATATTTGGTGAAGTCAAAGAAAATGTTGTTCATGTACATACCCATGACCGTGCTGCTGGTTATCTCCAGCTCGAACGCGCACGGGTTCGCTGGTTTCTGAGCATCAACTATGACGTAATTCCCGAGGAGATCAAGGCTAAGGGTGCGCGTACTTATCGTTCCCTGACGATTGAGGATGAGGAGTTCGAGTTTAGTGGAGGCTTCACAGAGTTGCATACCCGTAGCTACGAAGAGGTACTGGCAGGGAATGGGTTCAGGATCGGAGAGGCGCGTCAGGCCATTGAGGTTGTTTATGGTATCCGTCATGCCACGCCCGTAGGTGTGGATCAAGCTACGGTACATCCTCTGGCCAAGCTCCCGCTGACAGCACACCCGTTTATTAAAAATGTTTAAGAAAATATTTCGCTCTTCGCTTTTCAAAAACGCGCTTACTCTCCTATCTGGTTCGCTGCTGGGTCAAGCCTTACCTGTGGTGGTGAGTCCTTTACTGACCCGATATTATTCTCCTTCAGATTTTGCACTTTTTGCTGTTTTTATGGGAGGTGTTTCTGTGTTGGGCGTGGTGGCTTCGGGGCGTTATGCGTTGGCGTTGATGCTTCCTAAGTCTGAGGAGCGAGCGTTGGATGTCTTTTTTTTGTCTTTGGGGGTAGCAGCTGGTTTTGGCTTGGTGGTATGGTTGATATTGTACGGGCAGCGTGCATGGCTGGCTGGTCTGATAAAAAGTCCGGAGAGTGCCGAGTGGGTAGGATGGATTGTGTTGGCGGCCGTCTTGACAGCAAGTTTGCAATCCTTGAATTATCTATTCAACCGAAACGACCGCTACCGATCCATTTCTCTGAGCAAGGCTTTTCAGGGCGTGGGTGTGGCTCTGGGAAGCCTATGTTTGGCTATTTTGGGAGTTGAAGGTGGGCTGATTATCGGGTATATGGTTGGGCAAGTGGTTGCTTTGGTCGTTTTTGGTTATTCACTTCGTGTTTTTTCTGAAAAATTTGCAGCATATTTTGCTATTTCTTTTGCCCAAATAAAGGGTAATCTCATAGCTGCCGCTATTCGTTATCGTGAGTATCCAATTTTTAATGCACCGGCCGCCCTTTGCGATACTTTGAGTGTACACCTTCCGATTTTTATTTTTTCGGCTGCCTACAGCACGCAGACGGTAGGACTTTTTAGCCTCACCTATCGTGTAACAGAACTCCCCGTAACCTTATTGGCGTTCACGATTTCGCAATTACTTTTTCAGCGTTTTGCTGTCGAGCAGCGTCAGGAGAGCGATATACGCCGTACTTTTTTGAAAACATCTTTGGCTTTGCTGCTCATCCCGATACCTTTTGTGATAGTTTTGTTACTTTTTGGGCCAAGCCTTTTTGCCTGGATTTTTGGGGAGGAGTGGTACGATTCGGGCCGGTATGCACAAATATTGGTGTTGGCGGTTTGGATAAAATTTGTAGTTTCGCCCCAGTCGTCGATGTTTTTTGTGCAAGGGCGGGTGCGTTTAGCCTCCTACTGGCAGTACGCCTATCTAGTTACGACCGCAGGAGTGTTGGGGGGAGGCGTTTGGTTAGCTGCCCCTTTTGAGCAAGTCTTGTGGGCTTTTGTTTTGAATGAGCTGTTGATGTATCTGATTTATTTTTTCCTGATTTTCAACATTTTACCACCAAAAAACAATGTGCGGAATTAGTGGAGTTGTCGCCTTGAAGGGTGGATTCGATATTTCACAACGTGTGTGTGAGATGAATGATCTTATTGCGCATCGTGGGCCAGACGGAGAGGGTTTTTACCTACAAGAGGGCTTTGCGTTGGGGCATCGTAGGCTTTCCATCCTGGATTTAAGTGAAGCTGGACATCAACCCATGCACAGTGCTTGTGGGCGTTATGTCATTACGTATAATGGAGAAATTTACAATTATCTCGAAATAAAAAAAGAACTACAAAAGACCGATCAAAACTTTCAATTTAAGTCAGGGACGGATACAGAAGTTATTCTGGCTGCCTATGCGCATTGGGGAAAGGATTGTGTACAACGCTTTAACGGAATGTGGTCTTTTTGTATCCACGATCGCCAAAAAAACACCTTATTTTGTAGCCGTGATCGTTTTGGAATCAAACCTTTTTATTACACCAAACAAGCTGAGTGTTTTGCCTTTGGTTCCGAAATTAAGCAGTTAGTAAGCCTTTTGCCTACCCGAAAGATCAACCAGGCACTCCTGGCAGACTTCTTAGTCATTGGTTATGAGGAGCATATCACCGATCAGACATTTTTTGTAGGCATACACAAGCTGCCACCTGCGCACAACCTGATTTATGATCTACAAACGCATCGTTTCGATATAGAACGTTACTACACCCTTCGACCGAACGAAACCCTAGCCGATGTAGATTTGCCGACGGCCATTGCCACCACCCAAACACGCTTTACGGATGCCGTCCGGTTGCGCCTTCGCTCCGATGTGCGTGTGGGAACTTGCCTGAGCGGTGGTTTGGATAGCTCTGCCATTTCTGCAACAGCAGCGCGTATGTACACCTTTGGAGCGTGTTTTACGGGTCTGCACGCCAAAAGCATTGATCGCCAAACTGATGAGAGTAATTTTGCGCAGATTTTGGCTACACATACCGGACTAGATTTGCAGATCATCACGCCTGATCCTCCTGATTTACACGAGATAGCTCGCCAACTGGTCTACATTCAGGAGGAGCCTTATGGCGGGCCTTCTATCGTGATGCAATACTACATCTTTGAGGCAGCTAAGCGTTTGGGGATACCTGTCATGCTGGATGGACAGGGAGGAGATGAGGTTTTTGTAGGATACGAGCGTTATTTTGCTAGTTATGTCAGCCAGTTATCTCCTCACAAAAAATGGCAGGCTTTACGGGCATTTTCTCAAACATCAGGTATTCCGTTTCACCAATTACTTTTACAGGCTTTTTATTTTACAAATGAGACCATCAGAAAAAAGCGATTGCTTCAAAGGGCTGGTTTCCTAAAAAAAGATATTATCGAACAAGTAAACTTCGATCTCATGCGTGCTTCGATCAACTCTTTCAAGTCTGGTCTTTCTGATCTGCAACAGCTTGAACTGACGACGATACAGCTCCCCCACCTGTTGCGCTATGAAGACAAGAACTCGATGCATTTTTCGATTGAAGCCCGCCTACCCATGCTAGATTACCGCCTGGTAGAAGGCGTTTTGGGGACACCCGATGCTTACAAAATCCAGCGGGGGTGGTCAAAATATCTTTTGCGGACAGCAGCCGAGGGTAACCTTCCTTCCTCCATTGCCTGGAGAAGGAGCAAATTAGGGTTTAATGCTCCCGAGGTATCCTGGTTTGCTAAATATCGAAAGGTATTTCAAGAGACCATCGAAGCATCGGGACTGCTTGCTCATATCACTAAACAAGAGGTGAATTTTGAGACACTAGATAACAAGACGCTTTGGCGGCTTTACAGCACCGCCCTTTGGATGGAGGCTTTCGATGTAGGCTGGGAATAGAAAATAATGACCGTTTTTCTTGTCCGTCTAAATCTCAAAAATACAGATATGCCCATTCACATCAGCAGGAGAGATATAGGGAATCGTTGATGATTGTGCATAACGGAAAGTTGCCTTCACTCCATGAAGAAGCACATCTAAACCAAACTTCTTATCTTGCTTCTCGTTTGATACCTTAAAAATACGTCTCCCTCCATGCGCATTCCCCAAAACACCTATCGGATTACCTACGAACACCCCAACAACTACCTCGAAGTCGTTGTACGCGGTTTTCTTACCTTCGAAAAGTACAAGGAGTGCTGGACACAAGTGCTTGATTTATTGGAAGTGAAAGCCTGTACGGCCCTACTGATCGACCTAAGTGAGGCGCAGGTCATCTCCCTGGAAAGCCAGCGTTGGTTGCAAGAGGTATATTTCCCGAGGATGTATGCCTTGCCCCAATTTGAGGAGTTGAAAGTGGTGCGCGTGCTTTCGGAGGATGTTTTTATCCAAATTTCTATCGAAAACATTGATCGCAACCGCGAACATGACCAGGATACTTTTCCAAAGTACGCCAAAGATTTTCATAGCCGCGATGAAGCCTTGGGGTGGTTGCTTTCTTCTTAAAACTATTGGAGCAGGTGTAGCGTTTTAAAGAAAATATTTTTGTCTTGTTCAGCCTCAAATTTTTTGTGCATTTTGGATCAAATTATTCAATCGGTCAAACAACGCTTCGGGATTATCGGCCACTCAGACCGACTAAACCACGCCATACGGGTAGCTGTACAAGTGGCCGAAACCGACGTAAGTGTTTTAATTACAGGTGAAAGTGGCACAGGAAAAGAATCCTTCTCCAAGATTATTCATCATCTTAGCCACCGAAAACACAACAACTTTATCGCCATCAACTGCGGGGCTATCCCTGAGGGAACCATTGATTCCGAGCTTTTTGGACATGAAAAAGGAGCGTTTACGGGGGCAACCGATGCTCGGAAGGGCTATTTTGAGGTAACCGATGGCGGTACTATTTTTTTGGATGAGATTGGAGAAATGCCCCTCCAAACCCAAACCCGCCTGCTGCGCGTCCTCGAAAACAAGGAGTTTATCCGCGTGGGGTCTAACAAAATTCAGAAAACTGACGTGCGTATCGTGGCCGCCACCAACGTAAATCTTCTTGAAAAAGTACAACAAGGTAAGTTTCGGGAAGACCTCTATTATCGCCTCAACTCGGTGCCGATTTATGTGCCGCCTTTGCGGGAGCGGGGCAAGGATATTGATCTTTTGTTCAGGAAGTTTGCCGCCGATTTCGCCGACCAATACCGCGCTGTTCCTGTTACGTTGAGCCAGGAGGCAAAGAAAGTTTTGATGTCCTATGCGTTTCCGGGTAATGTTCGTCAGTTACGCAACTTGGTGCAACAAATTTCGGTGCTTGCCGTTGAAAGCAGACACCTAGAAGCAGAAGACCTGACCCAGTATCTACCCAGAGAGGTAAGCCGCCCCCTGCCTTTGCCACAAGGAAACCCACGGGAGAGCTTCTCTGACAGAGAGTTACTTTACAACGTCCTCTTTGAGATGCGCCGAGATATATCCGAACTCAAACAGATGATATTTGGACTTATGGGACAACAACCCGCGAGTGCCTACACACCTACGAATACGCATAACGCGCCATCTTCTCTCCTCTTAGGCTCGGCCACCAACCCAACACCAGAAGCCACCAAACCTACTCCGCCCAAAGAAGAGAAGTACACCTTCAATGTCGAAGACATCGAACCCGAAGAAGAACTAGCCGAGCAGACGCTTTCCCTCGAAAAGCAAGAAAAAGAAATCATCCAAAAAGCACTCAAAAAAAATGGTAATAAACGCAAGTCTGCCGCCCGCGAATTAGGGATTTCAGAGCGCACCCTTTACCGAAAAATTAAACAATATGAACTAGATGTTTAAACAACTGATAGTATTTGTTTTTATTTCGTTGATCGTCATTGCCTGTGGTGGAATGAAATTCACCTTTCAAGGGGGAACCATACCGCCCGATGCCCAGACACTTTCTGTCCAAACATTTTTTGATGATGTAGGTGCTGGTCCCGCTGACCTTAACGTAAATATTACCGAGCGATTGCGAGACTATTTTCAGCGCAATACCCGTCTGGCTCTGGTACGTCAGGATGGTGATCTGCAATTTGAGGGAAGCATCACAGGCTACGAAGTGGCCCCGGCAGCACCCACAGCCGGCGAAAATCAGCAGGCTGCCCTACAACGCCTGACCATCACGGTACAGGTGCAATACGTGAACACTTTTGATGAAAAAAACAACTTTGATAAAAGCTTTTCATTTTTTAGTGATTTCGATGCCGCCCAAAACCTTACTGATGTGGAGGAAGCCTTGATCGAAGAAATCTTTGAGCAAATTGTTTTGGATATTTTTAATGCCTCTGTCGCTAACTGGTAGCCTTCTTCAAAGCTTTGATTGCTTTTGATTTACGCCTGTTTTGTTCTTTGCGTTCCCAGACTACAGGATCAAACTGCCTTACCCGACAAGAGGATAGTGTGCAACGTTCGCAAGTCTCATTGACGATAATTTCTGGTATTTGATCCAAAAATTTTATCTTTTGATACGTCTCTTCGTTGAGTTCAAAGCCAATAGAGACACTACAATTTTCCCCTTGTGTGGGGAACATCGGACGAGCGGCTGCCAAGACCAGATAGGCTTTTCCGCTGTCAAGGTACTTGGATTGCTGGATGCCGATCACGGGCGCCTTATCCGGGTTCTGGGCCACCGACTTTAAGACTTCTAGCGAAATCCATCGTCGGCAGTAGTGTTCATAGCGTAGGTTAGCGTGTGGGCTATGCAAGCCTGATAGGTGTAACTCTTTGGTAATCTGGTATTTGTCTATTCGTCCCTTATCGCTGAAACGCAAAAAAAACAGGTTGGACAAACCCAAAAAACGCGGGGCAAGCGAAGTCAGGCGGTGGAGCAGCATCTCGGGAGAGGCTTCGTACTTGTACAACAGTCCCCGCAAACGCGCCTCTTGCCAGACGGGTTCGGAGAGGAGTCGCTGAAAGTCCTGTACAATCGCTTTGGGTTGCATCAGTAAGGCACCTGCAAAATAAGAAGCCTTGTAGTTGTTCAAAATAATTTCAAATGAACTCGGCTTGACATAAGAAAAAGTATCTGGACGTGGGTCAAGTTTTAATAAATGAAATCCTGCTTCACGTGCTAAAACAAAGCGATATTGCTGTTGATTCAGTTTCGGGTTGAGGTAAAGCGTCCTTTGATCGGCTGACCAGAAAGACCGCAACCCCTCCAGGTCAGGATAATCCAGGAGCCGCTCGTGGTTGAGCGTAATGCCTAAGGTATGGGTCAAATAACGGGTCAGCTGGGTATCGGTAGGCGGGCCAAACTGCTCCCAAAATGCTTCAGCGGATGTTTCAAGCTCTTCAAAATAGTTGTTTTTTAGCTCCTGATAAGCCCGAAGGGCAGAGAAAAAAAACTGCTCTACATCCATTTCATACAGCCGCATGAGTTGAATGATCGTTTGTAAAAATGCACCGATTTTATCTGGAGCTGTCAGGAAAAACTCCATGAGTTTTCCGGTATCTAAGCCAAAGAGATCAAGCGGTAGCTCATCGAGGATGTTGCTGTTGAGCAGACCCACCAGAGGGGCGAGCTTACGGTCGAGATCCAAAGAGGTCAAATCGCCATAACTGACCTGTAGTGCTGTGGCTATGGCAGAGAGTTTTTCGGGCTTTGGGTATTTTTTAGCCTTTTCGATTTCTGTAAGGTAAGAGACCGATACCCCGCTCACTTGTGCCAGTTGGGTTAAGGATAGCTGACGAGCCAGACGGTACTGGCGTAGCTTAATCCCGAGGATAATGCGGATGGAACGTTCATTGACGTTGGTTAGGGTAGTGTGTGTGGTGCTGGTCATGGCTTTACTGTTCACAAAAGAAAGTCAAGGTAACATTTTTTCCCACAAAACCAGCAGCTTTGGCTGTCATCCAATCTTGACAAGCCGCTGCACTTTGTCCTAAGTCTAAGAGAATCAGGGCGCGTTGGTAATAAAGCTCTGGATTTTGTGTATCCAATTCGAGGGCGGATGTATAAGCCTGCAAAGCACCTTCTCGGTCTTCGAGGAGGGATAGTAACTGCGCTTCCTGGGCCAGGTAGCGGGCATGGGGTGGGTAGTTTTTGTTGAGATAGTGATAGAAATAGCGTGCCGTTTGAAAGTCTTGATGGTGTTGATGGTAGTAATCAGCCAGGCGGGCAAGATATTGATCGTATTCTTTTGAAAATTGAATCAAAGGAGCTAATTCTTTTTGTGCCTCTGCTGGGGTAGCGGTATGGCTTTTGGCTAAAGCCCGAAAGAGATAAGCCTCCGCTGCTTGTTCGTCTGATTCGAGCCACTGTTGGGTAAGTTCCAGAACGGTGGAATACTCCTTAAACTGTTCCAAAAAAATAGGGGTCATGTACTTGATTTGATCGGCTTTGTTGTCCGTGATTTCTAAGGCTTCTAGTAAATATTTCTTAGCAAAATTAAGGTTTTTATCTTTTAGGTAGGCATTGGCACAAGTGTTAAAATAATCGACTTGCGGCCATTCGGCTATACGTATGGCTTCTTCCAATATGGAGGTGGCCTCTTTGGGGTTGTCCAGGTATTCGAGTGTGATTTTGCCCTTCAAAAAGACAGCTTTGGCAAAGGAGGGGTCAGCCGTAGATGCCAGGTGAGCCGCGTGAAGAGCCGCTTTGAAATCCTGACGGGCATAGGCATCCATGGCAACCAGATACTGATACCGACTTGTTAGGTCATAAAATAATTGAACAAATAGATAAATAATTGTTACAAATAGGATAGCTACAAAAGTAGCGACATTGTTGCTAATATCTTCACGGGGTGGTGGCCGGCGGCTTGCGCGTCGTTGCGGTCTTGAGGGAGGGGTGTAGGTGCTTTGGTGAGGTTTGGACCACCGAAACTGATGACCGTTTTGCAGAAGAAGATCGTACTTGGCTTTGGCTTCGGGTATGGAAAGCACCTGATAGGCTTCGTTGATTTGCTTGAATAGCTCCTCGGCTTCGGGGTTATCGGGATTGCGGTCGGGGTGGCACTGAAAGGCCATGCGTTTGTAGGCCCGCTTGACTTCGGCAAAAGCAGCGTAATTAGATAAGCCAAGAACCTGGTAATAGTTTTTTTGTAGCATAAACCTTACGTTAAGGTATAAACTTCGGTAAAAAAGAAGTGTTTTTTTTGAGAAAAAATTTGGAAAATCCTTTACTTTGATTACTTTTAATCTGAATAAAATCCCGAACTGAAAATGAGTACATATTCCTACATCTCCAATGCGGAGGGACAGTACATCGACAACCTTTACAAAGATTATCAAAACGATCCAGCGAGTGTGGACGAGTCCTGGCAGCGTTTCTTTGAAGGTTTTGATTTTTATCAGTCCACGGCCACCAACGGCAATGCGCCTGCCACGGATAGCCCCCTCACCCAAAAGGAGATTGGGGTACGCCGGCTTATCAGTGCGTATCGCCTGCTAGGACACCTGGAAGCCAAAACGAACCCCGTCCGAGAGCGCAAAGACCGAAAGGCACGCCTCGAGTTATCCAATTTTGGACTGTCGGAGGATGATCTGGACACGGTCTTTGAGGGAGGACAAGAAATTGGTATCGGCACTGCTTCGCTACGCGATATTGTGGCAGCTTTGCGTAAGATATACACCGGCGCGATTGGCTTTGAATACATGTCCATTCGGGAGCCAGAGATTTGGGATTGGTTCAAGCAAAAAGCAGAGCGCGACTTCTTGAATTACAAACTCTCGATTGATGACAAAAAGCACATCTTGTCGATGCTCAACAAAGCCGTTGGTTTTGAGAGCTTTTTGCATACAAAGTTCATTGGACAAAAGCGTTTTTCCCTCGAAGGGGGAGAGTCCACGATACCCGCCCTGGATGCGATCATCACCAAGGCCGCCGATATGGGTACCGAAGAGGTCATTATCGGGATGGCACACCGTGGACGGCTCAATATTTTGGCCAATATCTTGGGAAAAACTTACGACACCATTTTTGAAGAATTTGAAGGTAGTGCCATGCCCGACGAAACCCTCGGATCAGGTGATGTAAAGTATCACATGGGTTTCTCCTCACGGATCAAAACCAAAAACGGCAAGGAAGTCGATGTTAAGATCATTCCTAACCCGTCGCATCTCGAGGCAGTTGATCCCGTCGTAACGGGTTTCGCGCGGGCAAAGCTAGACGGTATCTACAAGGGCGACCGCAAGAAAATCTTACCGATCCTCATTCACGGCGATGCCGCCGTAGCTGGGCAAGGGATCGTGTATGAAGTGATCCAGATGTCGCTCCTGGAGGGCTACGGTGTGGGTGGAACGATTCACTTGGTCATCAATAACCAGGTGGGTTTTACGACGGACTTTGACGATGCCCGCTCAAGTCATTATTGTACAGACATTTCGCAGATCGTTGAGGCTCCCGAAATTCATGTAAACGGCGATAAGGCCGAGGAGGTATCCTTTGCCGCCGAACTGGCAGCCGAGTTTAGGCAGACCTACAACCGAGATATTTTCCTGGATATGGTCTGTTATCGCAAGCATGGACACAACGAAGCCGACGAACCCAAATTTACCCAGCCGCATCTCTACGATATTATCTCGAAGCACAAAAACCCCCGCGAAATCTACCGAGAGCAACTCCAGAAAAGCGGTGAAGTATCGGCTGATCTGGTCAAGCAGATGGACGAGACCTTTCGTAAGGAGTTACAAGATCGGCTTAATTCGGTGCGCCAAAAGAAATTTCCTTACATCTGTCAGGGCATGGAAGCCGAGTGGCAAAATCTCCGCTTTTCTGTACCCGAAGATTTCCTGCGTTCCCCCGAAACGGGTATCACGGAAGCGGACTTTACTCGCGTAGCCGAAGCTCTCTGCCGAGTACCCGATGGTTTTGAGCCACTTAAGCAGATCAAGCGCTTGTTGGAGCGGCGTAAGGAAATGTTCTTTGAGGAGAAAGTACTCGATTGGGCTGCTGCCGAGCTGCTCGCCTATGGCTCCATACTGGCAGAGGGAAGGCTTGTGCGCATGACGGGGCAGGATGTCAAGCGCGGGACGTTCTCTCATCGCCACGCCGTCATTACAGATGCCAAAAACTACAAACCGTACAACAACCTCAATCATATTTCGGAGGATCAGGGTAAATTTGAAATCTACAATTCGCTTTTGTCTGAGTACGGTGTATTGGGTTTTGAGTTTGGTTATGCCCTCGCCAACCCCAACGCACTCGTCATCTGGGAGGCGCAGTTTGGTGATTTCGCCAACGGCGCACAGATTATGATCGACCAGTTTATCACCAGTTGCGAATCGAAGTGGCAGCGCATGAACGGATTGGTGATGCTCCTGCCGCATGGCTACGAAGGGCAGGGGCCCGAACACTCCAACGCCCGCCCGGAGCGTTTTCTTCAACTTTCGGCGGATTACAATATCGTAGTGGCCAACCTGACCACACCCGCCAACCTATTCCATCTCATGCGGCGACAACTGGCCTGGGAGTTCCGAAAGCCGGCCGTCGTGATGTCGCCTAAGTCCTTGTTGCGCCATCCCCTGTGTGTCTCGAAGGTCAGCGACTTTGCCCCCGAGACCCGCTTCCAGGAGGTAATAGACGATGAGTACATCACAGCCAAAACGAAAGTTAAAAAAGTGCTATTCTGTACCGGAAAAGTCTATTACGACCTTCTCGAAAAGCAACAAGCCGAAGAGCGGAAAGATATTGCCATCGTGCGCATAGAGCAACTGGCTCCTTTCCCGCATCAGCAGGTAGCCGAGATCATCAAAAAGTACAAGAAAGCCAAACTTGCCTGGGTACAAGAAGAACCCGAAAATATGGGCTATTGGACGTACCTGCTGCGCGTGTTACGTTGCCCAGATTGGGAACTGGTTTCGCGCAAGGCTAGTGCCTCGCCTGCTACGGGCTTTGGAAAGCAACACCAAAAGGAGCAGCAGCAGTTATTGGATCGCGCCTTTACGGTAGCTTAAACGCTTATTCAAAACGTACATCAACAAAAAAGGCTTGTCGCATCCGCGACAAGCCTTTTTTGTTGAACCGACACTAACTTGCCTTAGGGAGCTACAACAGTCAAGATAATGCTTTCGTCGGCTTCGACGATATTATCAGGAACGGTTTGTATCGTGATGCTGGCCGTGGTTTGTCCGGCCGGGATAACCACCGATCCGTTAGTAGCCGTAAAGGTGTTGGCTCCACGAACGACGAGATAGTCATCGTTAAAGGTAGCCGTGCCACCGACAGTGAAGTTTACCGTTAGGTCATTGGCAGGTGCGATGCTGCTGGTAAAGGTAAAGATGAAACTGTTTACGGGAGCGTCCTCCTCCAGGCTTGCCGGTGCAACGGCAATGCTAATGGCCGGAACAGCCTGTGCAGCATTTTCTTTAAGTCCCGTGATGAGGAGCGAAAAAGGCAAGTCTCCCGCAGGGGAGGTAGAAGCCTTGCGTATCGCGACTTCGTACTCGCCATCGGCAATGGGGGTAGCGATGCGTACTTGCTTGTAGTTGTTGAAGTTACCATCAAACCAACCCGTTTGCAGTCCGGCGGCATCCGTGCGGTTGGCCATCGAGACGGGTTTCCAGGGACGAAACTCTCCCGGGCCACCCACCTGGCGTACCATCAAGTCGAAGTTATGTACCAATCGGACGGCCGTGGGGTCGATGCTTTCGGTTTCGAGTTGCTCTGTGCCGGGTTCGTCTGTCCAGGAGATGGAGACGATGAGGGGTTCACCCCCTTTGGCAAAAAACCGACGGGTAATCTCGGCGGTGTTGTTGTTGGCGGGGTTGGTGGTGAGTTCCTCAAAGTAAGCACCTTTGGAGGTCGTCTCTCCGAGATCGCCTCTGTTTTTGATGGCTTGTGCAGCGGCTTCTACGTTCATCAGTCCCCAGCCGAATTTGGAATCTGGGCCAGTCTGCCCGAGGTCTTTGGCCGTGTGCATGATAAGTCCTTTGAGGGTAGCGGCTCGCATGTAGGTCGGGTTGAGGCTACGGTAGTACTGCTGGAGCAGGAGTGCGCCGGCGGCGGCAGCTGGGGCAGCGTAGGAGGTGCCACTAGAGGCATCACTATCGCCGCTGTAGGCATTATCGGAGGTAGCTTGGGCGGAGTTGATGCCCGTTCCTCGGGTAACGATTTCGGGCTTGACACGGCCGTCGTCGGTGGGCCCCCAGTTGCTGTAATCGGACATGCTCTCGTCCGCATTGACAGCCCCTACGGTCATGGCGTTTTTAGCGGCACTTGATCCCGTGATGATGTCGTAACCGTTTTTAGAACCGTTACCGTTAGACTGCTGCTCATTTCCACCAGCGATAAAGGGTAAGTACATCGGATTGGCGGCCAGTACGTTATCCCAGGCTACGGCTGTTACGTCGTAGGCGCCAAATGTCCAGACGGGGGTATTTTCATCGTTACCATAGCCGTAAGAGTGATTAGAGATCAGAAACCCATCCCCAGCAAAAGCGGTCATTTCGTTGGTATCGTTGTTCCAGTCCCAGTTGCGGGTCGTGGCATCGAAGGCAATGCCCCTGGCCGTAGGCTGTGAAGCAACAAATCGACCGACCATCGTACCCGTACAATGGCTCATGTGATCGTCTCCGCCCTGCCCAGCAACAGATACTTGTCCGGGTTGGTTTTGTACTTTTCCGGTGAGTAGCTCGTGGGTTTCGCGAACAAGCCCGCCGTCCCATACGCCGGCTACCATGCCTGTTCCGGTGATGTTTACGCCGATGCTACCATCGGTGTAAAGCTGATTGGCACGGATCAGCTCGCCAGAGGCGACGTTGCTTTTGGTGTTGATGTAGAGGGGTTGCCCGTTGGGAAGGATGCGTTGGATGTAGTATAAGTTTCCATCCTTCGTGAAACTGCGCTTTTTGTCCGGGTTATTGGCCAGATAATCGGCAACAGCGCGTTCGTTGGCTGTATAGCTGCGTTCGAGTTCGGCGCGTAGGGCGCGGATGCGTTCGGGGTTGAGTTGGGACTGAATCTTTTGACGATCCTCCAACGATTGTCCTTGCAGGAGGAAGGACGTTCCCAAACAGATAAACAAAACAAAATAAGATAAACCCTTTCTCATGGAAACTAAATTTAAGTTAAAAAGATGATTTGACGATAAAACAAAACTAGACAAATTCTGTCAGTTTGCCAAAGCGAGTAGATGGATTTGTGATGAACGACGTTTTTTTGTTGATGAAATTTTGTTGCAATGGGTAATTTTGTTGTTTTATTTGCGTCTAACATTTTTTACTAATGGGCAAAAGCATTTGACATTTAGTACGTAAAGTTTTATCTTTGACGATATGAAACGCATGATTTATATTCCTTCATCATTTTTGATAATTGGCTGGCTTTCGCTGGTGTCGGTTTTTGCCCAAACGGGGCCTGGCGGTGTGGGCGATAATGCAGCCAATGTACAGTGGCTACGGCCCGCTGCTGGTGGCATTTGGGTTGATCTTTCGGGGAACAACCGGGCGATTACGGGGCCAAACGGAGGTGTTTTTGTCCCTAACGCAATCAACGGCCGTCCCGTGATTCGCTTTGATGGCAGCACTAACTTTTACACCAGCAACTATATCTACACCGCCCGAACGGCTTTTTTTATCTTTCGTCCTAGTAGCACAAGTCAGGATACCAACGACTTAGCCCAGCTGTGGGGGCAGTACAATAACCCGCCCGGATTTCATGTCGCCATTGATGCCCGTAACCCCGGGCAGTGGAGCTTTGATGGGGGAGGCAACTCCCAGGCACGGGTGGCTCTCAATGGCGGTAACTTTTCGGGATTTGCCCAAAACACAGACGCCAACCCCTGGTCATACAACAACAACTTGATGGCTACGGTAGAATTTCAGGCCGACGGCAACCTGACCGAACAGATGCTCGGGCGTTTTGCCATTCCTCCGGCCGACAACAGCGATATGTTTTACGGGGGAGATATGGCCGAAGTAGCTGTTTTTAATCGCGTCCTGAACACCACGGAGCGGATCATCGTCGAAAACTACCTCTCGGCGACCTACGCCATCACGCTCACCACCACACCCGATTACTATGCCTACGACAACCTCGGCACACCTGGCTATGACCACAGCGTAGCCGGCGTGGGACAAACCGGCCCCGGCGACCGGCATTTGGTTTCCAACTCGAGCATCATCCGAGTCGATGTTTCGGGGAGTGGTAGCCTGGACGACAACGACTTTCTGCATTTTGGGCATAACAACGCCGCCCTCACATACACGACAACCAATATGCCCGCCGACCGACAAGGCATCCTGCGGGCCTGGAGGTTTGATGAGCGCGGGTCAGACATCGGCAACGTTACGGTTACGGTCAATGTGGGTAACTTTCCGGGTAGCTGTAGTGGTGTGTATTACGCTTTCCTGGATGCCGACGGCGATGGTGATTTTAGCAATGCTACCGTTTTGCCGCTTACCCTTGTCTCGGGAACCAACTATTCCTTCACCACCAACATCCCCAACGGAGCTACCCTGACCTTCGGTACAGACCCGCAACTGACCCTCACGGCCGCCGCCACCGGCAACGCGGGCGAGGGCGCACTCACCTGGACACAAAGCGCACTCGGGGCCAACTTCCAGGCCTATCGCATCTATGCCGGCACTAGCCCCAATCCCGCTACGGTCGTCTCCACGATCACCGACATCAACACCCTCAACCAAACCCTCACCGGACTCACCAACTGCGTAACGCACTTTGTCCGCATCCGAGGGGTCAATACCGCCAACAACGAAGTGGAGTGTTCCAACGAAGCCAGCTTTACGCCCACCGATCCGGGTATCGTTCCCCCTGCCCTCACCCTCAACACGGCCGCGGCCGTTCCCGCACAAGGGCGCATCGAGATCAACTTCTCCGGTAGCGCCGATGCCAACTTCCAAAACTACAACATCTACGCCTATCCGCAAGGTAGCCCCGTTCCGGCTACGCCTACCCGTAGCTCGGCCTCTGTGTCTGCTACCACACAATCGTTTACCTTTGCGGCTACGGGGACGTACTGTTTTCGTGTTGCACAAGTAAACCGCTGTGCCAACCAAAGTCCGCTTTCGGGGGAACAATGTGCTACCATCACCACCCCAGGAGAAATTTGTGATGATGAGATCGACAACGACGGCGATGGACTCATTGACTGTTACGATGTCGGCGACTGCTCGGGTTTCCTGGGTTGCCCCCAGCCCCGCCCCGAGTGTGAGTTTGATCCGAACAACAACAACAACGCCGTCGTAGAACTCGACCGCATTGCCGTTATCCCTGTGGCAGGTAGCGATATTGGCTACAGCACTCCCCTGGCCGGTGATGTCGATGGTGATGGTGTGATCGAACTTGTGGTGCTTTCGCGGGATGGCATCATCTCCGTCATTGATGCAACGGCACTGATCGTGGAGCGCACCCTTAGTGCGGATCCAACTGATGATCGGGCGCAAGCCCTCTCTATGGCCGACGTAGATCGCAACGGTTTTGCCGATCTGTTTTACAAAAACAGCAGCAACCAAATTGTTCGTTACCAGATCAACAACTCCGGCGGCATAGATTTGGTCTGGCGCAATACGACCAACCTCATCCCTGACCGCCGCCCCGGATCACTGATCGCCGACATCGACGGCAACGGCACGCCCGAGGTCATCATCGCCGGAAAAATCTACAACAGCCTTACGGGCGCTTTTTTGGGGCAAATTCCGGCAGGCTCCGATAACGGCGCACCCAGGGAGCAGGGCGGCGCAGCTATCTTTCACTCTACCAGCGTCTTTGATGTCTTACCTACGGCGCAATGTGCCGCTTGTGGGGGGCAAGAAATCCTGGCCGGCAACGCCGTCTATGCCGTCGATCCGACAACGAACCCCTGGACAATCACGGCCCAGGTAACCGTAGAAACAGCCCCAGGCTCGGGAACGCCCTGCGATCCTACCGTTACTTCGGGAACCACCAACTGCCCCATCCGCGATGGGGTCATCACGATAGCAGACATCGACGGTGACGGCGACCTGGACGGGGTAAGCTCGGGCTACGGGCGTTTTTTTGTTTGGGATTTGCAGACCAGCGCGATGCTCTCCCAGGTCTATGACCTGACGACACCAGGGCTGGCACCTGCCCCAAATGCTACCTGGAATACCAGCAGCCCTTTCTCCAGCCCCGCCAACCTGGACGACTTCGACGGCGACGGGCGGCTCGAGATCGCGCTTTCGTATCGCTACGGACTCGGGGTCTTCGATTACGACCCCACCCAGCCCATCAATAACCGCTTGGCTCCTCTATGGCAACGCGGCACCACAGACGAATCTGGCACTACGGTTGTCTCTTCTTTTGATTTCCTGGGAACAGATACGGCCGCTTTGGTCTATCGGGACGAGACGACCATCTATGCCTACAAAGGGCTAGATGGTGCTGAGTTTTATAACTCCCAGGCAGCCGGTGATGGCGCATGTAACAGCGGTACGGGCATGGAGGGTATCTCCATCGGGGATTTTACGGGCAACAACGAAACCGAAATTGCAGCCAGTTGTAATGGCAGTGTGCGCCTTTATCGCTCGGGGAATTTTCCCTGGGTACCTTCCCGAGGGGTCTGGAACCAGACGCTCTACAACGTCGTCAATGTGAACGATAACCTGACTATTCCGGCCAGCCCCCAAAACCCTACCGCGCTTAGTTTCCTGAACAAATTCATGTTTCAGCGGCCGCTCGTCGATGACAACAACCAGGTGGTCATTCCGGCAACAGACCTCAACAACAGCCTCAACGGCATTTCCTCCGCCGTTGATGGTGGCGGGCAGTGTGTGGTCAATTTTACGGTTACGATCTCCAACCAGGGTAGCCGAGGCGTACTGACCAACTACCCCATCAGCATCTATCGCAACGACCCCCGCACCAACACGGCTACCCTCCTCCAGACCCAACAACTGACGACCAACCTGCCCGTGGGTGGCTCTACGACCTTTGCCCAGGTCATCAACCTCGGTGTCCTGAATCCAACCGATACCCTGGATTTGTTTTTGTCGGTCAATGATACGGGCGCAACGGCTTTTCCGGCGGCTTTTCCGCGCTCCCCTCTACCCGAGTGCGATTACAGCAACAACATTGTGGGCCCCTCCCGCATCGTAAACTGTGCCAACATCCCGCTGCCAGTATCGTTCCTTTCCTTTGAGGCATACCCGCAAAGCGATTACGTCCGTCTGGTGTGGCAGACCAGCACCGAACAAAACAACGCCTTCTTCACCATCGAACGCTCCCACGACGGGCGCAGCTTTCAGCCTCTGGGGCAGGTTTCCGGACACGGAACAACCAGTGATATACACCGCTATCTCTGGGACGATAATTACCCCTTGCCCGGATTGAGTTATTATCGCCTTCGGCAGACAGACCTCGATGGGCAAACGAGTTATACCAAAATCAGGGCTGTACGCTTTGAGGGGCAGCAGCCCATCCCACAGATCATCCTTTATCCGCAACCCACATCTGTACAAACCTCCCCGTATTTGCGCTATCAAGGCATCGACGATGTCCTCCGCTGGACGATCACGGATGCCAGTGGGCGCACCTACGGGTCAGGCATTTGGTATCCTACGGGTGGTGTAGTGGATGCGCCCCTGCCCGTGCGGTTGTCGGCAGGGATTTATTTTTTGCGCCTGACAGGAAGCCAGACAGGTCAGTACGTCCGTAAGTTGGTCGTTCATTGAGCGGCAGCCCATCAGATCAGAATTGCAAAAAGCCTATTTGCTGCTCCTCGATCAGTTGTTGGTAGCTTGGGTTTTGGATGTGTCCATCCTGGAAGTATTCCTGAAAGTGTGGGAGGCGTACTTTGAGCGGATAGACATAAGCTCCCAGATAGTTGAGGATGTCGGTCAGATGGCTCATGGCCAGGGCCGCCCCCTGCGTGCCGGCAGACAAGCCGACGAGGGCTATTTTTTTCGTTTTCAGGGCGTTAGGGTAGGGCATCCCGTCGATGAAGGCTTTGAGAACACCAGGAAAAGAGCCGTTATACTCCGGCACGATAAAGACAACCTTGGTGGCCGACTTGATATGGGTAACAAACTGGTTGAAGGCTTCGTTCTTGCCGTTGTTTTGATAGAGTGCCGATACGGTGAAGTCGGGGGGCAGTGCGTCAAGGTCTAGGATGTGGCTTTGTTGTTGGTGGGTCAGGAGTTGTTGTTGATAAAAGAGGGCGAGTTGGTAGGTCATGGCCCCCGGGCGATTTGTGCCTGAAACGATAGCGATCATGGATTTTTGCTTAGTGATACCCAATAAAGCCAAATTTTCTAAGGAATTGTTTGCAAATGCCAAATTTCTGTACCTACTTTAACTTTTTATTGACAAAACACCAACGTATGAAAAAGATCGGTATTCTCTTCGGACAAGAAAACACCTTCCCTCGTGCCTTTGTAGAGGAGGTAAACAGTCGAAAAATCCCTGACATCCAGGCAGAGTGGGTAACCATCGACAAAGTACAACAAAGTGAAGCCACGCCCTACGCCGTGATTATTGATCGGATTTCGCAGGATGTGCCGTTTTATCGGGCGTATCTCAAAAACGCCGCCTTGCGGGGTACGGCCGTGATTAACAATCCTTTTTGGTGGAGTGCAGATGAAAAATTCTTCAACAACGCGCTGGCCGTTCAGGTAGGCGTTCCTGTTCCGAATACCGTCTTGTTGCCCTCACACGCCCGCCCCGACGATACCTCCGATAGTTCCTTCCGCAATCTGGCTTTTCCCCTCGACTGGGAGGGTATCTTTGATTACATCGGCTTTCCTGCCTTTATGAAACCTTTTGCGGGCGGTGGCTGGAAAAACGTGTACAAGGTGCGCAACCGTGAGGAGTTCTTCCAGGTGTACAGCGAGACGGGGCAGTTGGTGATGATGCTGCAATCAGAGGTGGACTTTGATCTGTATTTTCGTTGTTATTGCCTGGGCGGCAAGGCAGTACACCTCATGCCTTATGAGCCACGCAACCCCCACCATTTGCGCTATTTCCCCGAAAAGCGCACCTACGATCCGGCCCTGCTCGACCTGTTGCGGGAGTATGTCCTGCGGCTCAACCATGCCCTGGGCTATGACTTCAACACCGTAGAACTCGCCGTGAGTACCAAAGACGGCATCCCCTACGCCATCGACTTCTGCAACCCCGCCCCGGATGCCGATTTGCACTCGGTGGGCGAAGAGAACTTCAAGTGGATCGTCCGTGAGGCGGCCACCATGGCCATCGAACGCGCCCAGGCACATCAGGAGGGTAAGGACAACCTCACCTGGGGAACCTACGTGCGCAATGCCGTTCAGGATCACATCAAGTAGTTGGGATAAATGACCCGATGGGCAGCTTTGATCTTCTCGAAGAGCTTGGAGCGAAGGGTATCAAAGTTGCTCTTTTCGGTGGCCGAAACAAAAAGCGCGTCGGCTTCTTTGGCCATGTACGTCTGGCGAAGGTCTTCTAGCTCGGGCGGACAGATCAGGTAGTTATCGCCGATGACGAGATCGGAGCGGTATTGGTCTATCTTATTGAAAACAAGTAAGGTAGGCTTATCGGCGGCGCCAATTTCGAGGAGTGTCCGTTGGACAACTTCGATGTGTTCGTCGAAGGCCGCGTGCGAAACATCGACGACGTGTATCAGTACATCCGCTTCAACGACCTCCGAAAGCGTCGATTTGAAACTTTCGATCAGCGTCGTAGGAAGTTTGCGGATGAAACCTACCGTATCGGTGAGCAAGAACGGAATGCCTTCCCAGACGATCTTCCTGACCGTAGAATCAATGGTAGCAAAGAGTTCATCTTTGGCATAAACATCGGCTTTGGAGAGTTGGCGCATGAGCGTCGATTTGCCGGCATTGGTGTAGCCCACCAGTGCCACTCGGACGAGTTTGTCTCGCTGTTTGGCGCGTATGGAGGTCTGTAACTCAAACTTATCTAGGCGTTGGCGCAGCAGTGAAATCTTATCACGAACAATACGCCGGTCTGTTTCGAGTTCTTTTTCGCCGGGTCCGCCGCGCATCCCGATACCGCCGCGCTGGCGCGAAAGGTGCGACCACATACGGGTTAGGCGCGGGAGCATATACTGATAGTGGGCCAGTTCTACCTGGGCTTTGGCTTGGGCTGTCTTGGCGCGCTGCATAAAAATCTGTAAGATCAGTAGGCTGCGATCCAGTACCTTACGCTCCCCAAAGGCGCGTTCAAGGTTCCGGACATGGCCCGCCGAAAGTTCATCATCAAAGATAATCATATCGACATCATGTAGCTCGGCGGCCGCGACGACATCTTCTAGTTTGCCGCTGTTGATGAACGTCTTGGGGTGGGGTACTTCAAGGTTTTGGGTAAAGACCTCCATGGTTTCGATGCCGAGGGTACATGCCAAAAAAGCCAGCTCGTCTAGGTACTCTTTGGCGCGGTTGGGGGGTTGCCGGGGGTTGGTCAGGGCGACCAAAAGGGCTTTTTCTACTTTGGGAGCCGTCTCGTGAATGGGCGTGTGTTTTTTGGGCATAAAGGAAATACAGAAAAGAGATTAGGTTTGAGAGATGTTTTTGAGGGCGCAACTCGGGCAGCCTGAGCAGTGCTTGGATCGTTTGCTGGTCAGGAATGGACGCGCAACGATCAGGCACAAATACGCACAGGCAATAAAAAAAGCAAGAAAGGTAAAAGCAGATTGCCACATGAGCATCAAAAAACATGATTTGTCTGGCCAATTTACTAAACTTTCGGCAATTTGATGGTCTCCTATCTGTTTTGAAATAATTTTGATGTATAGAAAGGCGTTCTTTTTGTGAAAACGTATTCACTGCCGACGGTTTTTTTGTACTTTTGAATCCATGAAAAAGCGGCTGCACCTGGCGCGTTGGCGCAATTTTTCCAAACAAATCAATCACCAAATTATTCAGTTTTTACTCTGGAAGAGCAAATTTATTTCTGAAAATAACTTTGTCTTTTTTTTGAGTGCTTTGGTGGGTATTTTAGCAGGTTTGGCGGCTGTTTTCTTAAAATCGGCCGTACACTGGGTACAAAACTCCCTAGCCGGAGAGGAGTTTTTTGTGGATGATTACGATTACGGATTGCTTTTTTATCCAACGATAGGCCTTCTGATGACCGTCTTTATCTCGCGGCGTATCTTTCAGATGGACGTAGGACACGGCATCACAGATATTTTGTATGTCATTGCGCGTAAGCGTGCCAAGATGCCTGCCCGCGATCTGTACGCCCGTATCGTAACCAGTATCCTAACTGTGGGTTTTGGTGGGTCAGCGGGGCTGGAAGCACCCATCGTCGTAACGGGTGCGGCCGTGGGGTCGCATACAGCATCGGCTATGCTGCTCCAAAAAGAAAACCGAGTGCTACTGCTCGGCTGTGGGGTGGCCGGTGTAATTTCTGCTATCTTTAACGCCCCCGTAGGCGGAGTTATTTTCGCTTTGGAGGTTATTCTTGCAAAAGTAAACATCAGCAAGATTATTCCACTGCTCATCGCGTCTATTAGTGCAAAGGTGGTCTCGTTGCTGCTTCTGGGGGAGGACGTATTGTTTTATTTCAAGATCGTGGATGCCTACACGCCCAAAGATATTCCTTATACGGTGCTTTTGGGGATGATCTGTGGGTTGATGTCCTTGTATTTTATGCAAGTAATCGCACGTACCGAACGCTGGATGCAAAGGCTTTCGGGAATTTATGTACGGGCCTTGGCAGGGGGATTGATCCTGACGACGATTGACATTTTTTTTCCGCCCATCTACGGGGAGGGATACCGCCTGGTGAAGTCTTTCCTGAATGGCAGTGAGTTTCATGTGTTTTATCGGAGTGCTTTTTTTGGGGACTTACCCAGCCAGCCCATTTTTTTAACGTATGTTTTCTTAATTGTCTTAGTCAAACCCTTTGCCAACGGTGTTACTTTGGGTGCCGGAGGAGCCGGTGGTACGTTTGCGCCGTCTTTGTTTGTGGGTGGGATTTTGGGTTTTTTGTTTGCTCGGGTGTTCAATATTTGGGGAGGGGCAGACCTCTCCGAGAGCAATTTTGCACTGGTGGGCATGAGCGGGGCCATGAGTGGCATTCAGTACGCGCCCCTGACGGCTATTTTTTTGATTGCCGAACTGACGAGTGGTTATGAACTCTTTTTGCCCTTGATGCTAGCCGCCTCTATTGCTTACATTACGGTTTCTTTTTTTCAGCCGCAATCGCCTTATGTGCGTGCGCTCAAGGCGCGTGGGGTGAGTGAACGCAGTGGATCAGATGTGGCTGCCATCAAAAAAATGCGTATCCACCGGCTTATCGAAAAGGACTTTGAGCCAATCACACCCGAGAGCAAACTACTTGATCTAGTGGAGCTTATTAAGGTCAGCCGACGCAATCTCTTTCCCGTCGTCGATGACCAGCAAAACTTCCTGGGCATTATCACACTTGATGATGTACGGCATTGTATCTTTGACCCCGATCAACAACAAACGCCCATTCACACTTTGCTCAAACCTTCGCCAGCCATGATTGATTACCGGGAAGATATGATGAGTGCCATCGAAAAGTTTGAACAAACGCAAGCCTGGAATTTGCCCGTTATGCGGCAAGGGAAATATGTGGGCTTTTTATCCAAATCAAATCTCTTCAGTGCTTATCGAGAAAATCTTCGGCATGTAGCGGAGAGTTGAGGCAACCTTTTGTATTTTGATTCGGTCTTACAGAAAATCAAAAACTTTTTCTATGCAACGTTGGCTTTGTTGTCTGTGCTTGTGTGGGTGCTTTGTTGTGGTTCATGCCCAAGAAAAGGCTTGGCAAGTGCGCCTGCAAAACAAAAGTGTTTTTTATGGGTTCTTAAAGAAATCCTCCCAGGATAGCCTCTATCTCCAGGTCAGTCGTCAGGATTCGCTTCGGTTTGCCTGGCAGTCGGTGTCTCGTATGCGCGAGGTATTTTTGGATACCAGTACATTTCAGTTATTGGCAGTTAGTCATCCAGCTGAAACCCATACCTTCACGAACCAAAATGCGATTGGCTTGCGTAAGGGGGAGGCTTACTACCAATCTTCTATGCTTCTGTACAACTCGTTTAATATTGGTATCACCGATTTTTTGAGCATCGAACCGGTTGCGCTCCTTCCCCTCGGGATAGGTGTACATACCCGTTTGCACACCCGCTTTTTTTCGGATCATATACACGTAGGAGCAGGGCTATTCACTTTATTAGCAACAGATTACTGGAGTGGTTTTTATTTGGCTGGGGCGGCTTATCCTATGGTTACAGTAGGGGATCGGGATAAAAATATAACGCTTAGCGGAGGGGTGTTTTTTTCCCGAGAACTGGGCTGGTCATCGAGTAACCAAACTGGTTTTGGGAGCCTCTCCACCCTTAGACGTGTCTCTCCGCGCAGCTACCTGATGATGGACATTTACCGCTGGAAAAATAATTTTATAAATTGTAATGGTGTTCAATGTTTTACGCAAAGGGTTTATCAGTATCTCATTTGGGCGGGAGCGCGTACCCATTGGCGACGCTTTGGCTTGGGATACGGCTTGTTGCTGTGGCAGGAACGGAATGTAAACTGGAGCAGTTGGTATCCTTTTCCATGGATAAATTTTTCGCTGCGCTTGGATTAGTCTATTTTTTTGGTCATTTTTAGCAGATGGATATGATCGAAAGTTTGTACGCCGAGTACTTTGACCAGCGCTTCGAGACGCTCACCCTGGATCAATTTGAGACCTTTGTCATCTATACGCCCCCCCTGATGGTGGTGGCCTGCGATCAAGTGGTGGACAAAGACGAAGAGGGATACGTGAGATATTATGCAGAGTTCTTGGCAAGAACATTTAAAAACAGCATTCCTGATGAAGAAAAACGAAAGGAATTTCAATTTCATTTGGAGGCCGAGATGTTTTTCTTGCTCAAGTACATGAGCGATTGGGAGGGGCAGTTCTTGGAGGGCGTTTCTTTTTTGTTGGATGAGGAACCCTCGCTTAAGTCTGTGATTCAAGAGCTGCTCACACTCTTTGCAGAGTCTTCGGATGGTATTTCTACGCCAGAGCGCAAAAAAATACAAGAAATCAACGCTTATCTACAAATTGAAAAAAAACTTGAATAAAGAATGTGTACTACTTTGTTTCCATAAATAATACGCCAGCTATTTTGTCGGGCAAACGCCCTCTACCATGCAAATAAAAGCTATTTTGAAGACGTTTGAGGGCAGGAAAGATATGTAACTGACGAAGTAGGAGCAGTGCCTTAGCAACATTTTCCCAGGTCTGTTCTGAACCTTGCTCTTTTTGCAAATGTGGGATCATGCAAAGCAAGCGTTCGGTACAAAAGAAGTTAAAATATGTAGCATCAGGTAGTATGTTCCATTTTTGGAAACGTGCTGTTATTTTTTTGAGGGCTTGCAAATCAATTTCTTCGGGACAGGGAAGAAATATTTTTTCTAGCTCGTAGTGCAAGGCCCATTTGAGGTTATCGCGGAGTAGTGCAGGAATCTCTTGTTGGCTGTTCTTCAAGAGGTTCAAAAGGTTGTAGCTTTGCTGATGAATCCGTTCATATACCTCATAGGTACTCTGCACTTGCCTTCGGGTCAAGACATCAAGTAGGCTTTTTTGTGCATCGGGACGAAGATCAAAAAATGAGAAATCTTCTCCTGCTTGGTTTTTTAGGGATGCCACAAAAGCCAGGATATTTCCAGACTTAAAATCACTTTCTATTTTTTTGTAGTCAGGTTTATTCATATAAGATCTGCCAATAATGTGATGATCGCCCAAATAGAGTAGTGCAAAATGGAAAATTGTTTCAGATGTTGTAATACGCGAGCGCACCCATACTTGCCCGTACAGGAGGCGTTGTGCTGCCAGGGATAAACGCTCAGCGGTGAGTAGTTCACATTGGTAGTTGGGGAGTTGTAGGGGGGAGGCGTAATCGGAGAGCAGTCGTTCGGCGGCATAGTGCATACCGGCTTTGGTCAGATCAAACTGTGCCGGCAAGACATATCTGCGATAGACCGAAGCGCCATTCTCCTCTTGGGTTAAGTTGCTGATAGCTGCTTTGAGCTGCGTAAGAAAATGACTT
Source organism: Bernardetiaceae bacterium (assembly GCA_036822015.1). GTDB lineage: Bacteria > Bacteroidota > Bacteroidia > Cytophagales > Bernardetiaceae > DAISIL01. Next base: position 27,196 of record DAISIL010000015.1, read on the forward strand.
TCAATCGTTGTATTGGTGATGCGTTCGGCTAGTTGAATAGCCCTTCGGGCATATTGTAGCACCTGTACTGTTTCTATTCTTGAAATATCATCAAAAAACCAGGCACAACTCGTAAACATCAGCAGGGCATGGTGTTGCATCTCGAGGAGATAGATGAATTTCTTTCGATCGCTTTCAAAACTGTGCGTAGTCCGATAATGCTCCCAAAAAGTATCTATGGATATTTGCCCCAAAATCACGGATAAATAGGCTTCTCGAACTTTCCACGCATCTTGATTGACAAGAACTTGTATTTCTTTTTCGTACACGCTAGCTAGCTTGTCTCTTAGCTCGTCCAGTCCTTGACGGAGGGGTTTTCGCCAGGCTTGGTTCCAACCAGGCTGTCCACCGGTGCTGCATCCACAATCTGAACGCCAACGCTCTATGCCATGCGCACAGCTCCAGGAACTATTGGGATGGATTTCTGCTTCATAACTGGGGGGAAACATTTTTAAAAAAGCAGCATAATTAGTTATTTTTGCTAGCTTATTGGATTCGATATAGTGCATACAATACGCCAGGGCCATATCGCCGTAGCGGTGGTGATGTCCGTAGCTTTCTCCATCGGTAGCGACATGGACAAGTTGGGGGTCTTGGCTTTCCGTGAAGCCGCTGAGGAGGCTATGGGCAAAACGCTTTCCGTCGTTGAGCAGCCCTTTGAAAGCGATAGACTGGGAGCGTTCGCCATCGTAAAAAAATATGGCGATGCTATGGCCCGAAGGCAAGTTACAGCGATAAGGACGGCGGGTATCTAGGGTGTTCTCCCAGGTAGCTGTGCCTATTTTTCGGATGTGCTTACACTGGCTAGGTGCAAGAATGGTAAACTTAATGTCATTTTCTGCCAAAACTTCTAAGGTTTCAATATCTACGGCTGTTTCTGCAAGCCACATGCCTTCGGGGTATCGCCCGAAGCGGTATTGAAAGTCCTGGATGCCCCACCGCACCTGGGTTTCTTTATCTCGGCGATTGGCCAGAGGCATGATGAGGTGATTATAGACCTGGGCGATGGCAGATCCGTGTCCATCAAAATAATCTTGACTTTGGCGATCAGCCGTCAGGATGGCTGAATAGACATAAGGTTGTTCACGTTCAAGCCATTGCAGAAGTGTAGGGCCGAAGTTGAAACTCATTCGGGCGTAGTTATTCGTGATGGCAACGATCTTGTCTTGCTCATTGAGTATGCGGGAGTAGGCGTTAGCGTAGTAGCACTCGGAGGTAATGCGTTCATTCCAATTATGAAAAGGTGCTGCCGAAGGTTGGCGTTCGATTTCTCCCAACCACGCATTTTGTCGGGGTGGTTGATAAAAATGACCATGTACACACAAATAGCGATCCGGCATCGTTGTTTCGTTTTAGGCAGCCCTGGGGACAAAATAGATATGCAGCACTTTATCTTTGATTTCGTGCTTGTCGATGGTGTAATACGCCAAAAAGCGGGGCAGGATTAGGTTACGGCGGCGGTTGAGGAGTTGGAGTGTCAGTTGGTCTTGGCGATGGATAATCTTGACGGATTCGGTTTCCATGAACGGCAGAGCCAACTGGAGCAGATACCCGTTTTTGTATTCCTTGACCTGGTAGGGCTTGGTATCAAACAAGACCTCGTAGGGTGAACGCTGATCTGAATAAAGTTGATTGGCAAGTAGTTGTAAGCGATCTTGACCAAAAACCTCCTCTCCCAGGTGGGGTACGTGCAAGATGGGCAGCGGCGCAAAATCATCTTCTATCATCTGCAAATACTTTGCCTGTGATTGTACGTACTGATCCAAAAATGTAGATTCGGCTGTCTGTGGCAAGATGCGGTTCACGACAACGGCATCAATCGCGTATCCATACATGAGCAAGAAGGCATACGCCCGCTGGGCTTCCTTAATCACCATACGTTCTGGGTTCATTACCAGGCGAATAGATGTAATTTTGGGGTCATTAAATATCTTCTGAATACGGCTGAGTTTATCAAAAAGGCTTTCGAGTTCTTCGTAGCCCTTATCGAGTGGGACACCCGTAAACGTACGCACCGAAGCGCCAACGGATTTGATGATCGTCTTCTGAAACGGAAAGGACTGCTGGAGCCACCACTGCGTTACCTGCGGTAGGGTGAGAAAAGTGAGCGTTTCGCCAGTAGGTGCGCTATCAATAATTATCACATCATAAAAACCTTCTGAATAATACTGCTCCATCCACAAAAAAGCACTGCCTTCTTCCATCCCCGGAAGGGCAGATAGCTCCTCGGCGATGATCTTGTCGATGCCTTGCCACTTATAGACCGTCAGGAGTAGCTCGCGAATGCTGCCCCAGTGCTTTTTCATGGAATAATACACATCCAGTTCTTGGGCCCAAAGGTTTTGGGATACCTGCGTAGGCTCGGGAGAGAGCGGAACATCGAGCGAATCGGAGAGGCTATGGGCTGGATCAGTGGAGATAACCAGGGTTTTGTAGCCTTCTTTGGCCAGTTGGTGGGCAGTGGCTGCGGCAATGGTTGTCTTGCCCACACCGCCTTTGCCCGTAAAAAGAATGATACGCATAACAGAAAATCGAAGGATGAGAAAGCAAATAAACAGAATCGCGGGGAGATATGCTTGGTGGCAGATGTACTTTTTTGTGTATTTTTGTGGGTATGACAGAAAAAACGAACGACAAACCCCGTATCGGAATCACGATTGGGGATTTTAATGGCATCGGGCCGGAGGTGATCTTGAAGACGCTCGCCGATGAACGGATATTCCGACAACTGACCCCTGTTTTGTATGCGTCGGCAAAAGTTGTGGCCCGCTACAAAAAAATATTAGACCTCAACCTGGCCTATCACAAGTCGGGGCCCCATAATGATTTCTTGTTGGAGGAAGACAAACTCAACCTCGTTACGTGCTGGACAGATAACGTATCCATTCAGCCAGGGAAGGTTACCGAAGAGGCAGCCCGATGTGCTTTCCTTTCGATCAAGCACTCTACCGATGCCCTCAAGCGGGGCGACATCGAAGCCATCGTAACAGCACCGATCAACAAGGACAGCCTCCAGAAAGTCGGTTTTTCCTTCCCCGGTCATACCGAATATTATGCCGAAGCAGCAGGAGCTAGTTTTAGCCTGATGATGATGGTAAGTGAAACTTTTCGGATAGGGATGCTTACAGGGCATGTTCCGCTACGCGAAGTTTCAGAAAATATAACCGAAGCAGAGCTAAGCATTAAACTCCAGTTGATGATCGAATCCCTCAAAAAAGATTTTGGTATTGCTCGCCCCAAAATTGCTGTCCTGGGACTAAACCCCCATGCAGGCGAAAATGGTGCTTTGGGGGAGGAGGAGCAGCGGGTCATTATTCCGGTCATCGAAAAGATGAAAAACAAGGGTGATCTGGTCTTTGGCCCCTTTCCTGCTGATGGCTTTTTTGGAAGGCAACAGCAGCACAGCTTTGATGCCGTGATGGCGATGTATCACGATCAAGGCTTGATTCCTTTCAAATCCCAGCATTTTGAAAAGGGTGTAAACTTTACTGCCGGACTACCTACACTCTTGCGCACATCGGTCGATCATGGAACGGCTTATGACATTGCAGGTAAGGGCATCGCCGATGAAAGCTCGATGCGGGAGGCGATCTTTTTGGCTTGTGATATTGCTCGTCGCCGTCGTTCATATGCCCTATGAGGAAAATCAAAGAAACGTTTTTTTTCCTAGCTCTCTGTTTTTTCATTCAGTCTGTCAATGCTTTACCTTCGGATAGCTTACAGGCAGATGCCTACATGCAGCGGCTGCTTGCCCTTCGTCGTACCGATCCTGACTCGGCGCAGTGGTATGCCGAAGCGGCGCGTGCGTTGTACCAAAAGCTCGAAAAAGACCGTGAAGTTGCCTTGACTTTCCACCATGAAGCGATCTTGTATTTGATACATACCCGCTATGCCGAAGGAGAGCAAGCCATTCAATCAGCGATTAAACTTTTTCAAAAAGTAAAAGATACGCTTTTTATTGGACATTCTTACAATAATCTCGGACTGGCTTACCAAAGCCAGGCTGCTTACGATCAAGCCATTGGTGCTTACCAAGAAACCCTTCGCGTGTATCGCCAGCTACAAGATACCTTGAGTGTCGGTAGGGCTTACACCAACCTTGCCGTTACGTACCGCTATTTGGAAGACTATGACCAGGCACTCGAGTACTACGGGCGGGCCGAAGAAGTGTTTACCCATGCAAAAAAATGGGAGACATTAGCACAAGTGCTTAATAACGCATCTGTTGTGTGGCGGAATAAAGGAGATTACGCCCAAGCCCAGGGGCTACTTCGTCGGGCCATCGCGATTTATGAACGGGAACAGATCACAGATAACAACTACGCTAATGCCTTAGCCAATCTGGCCACGGTACAAAAATATTTGAAACGATTTGATTCCGTAGTTATCAATAACCAAAAAGCACTAGTAATTTATGAGCAAATAAACAACCAAAAAGAAATTGCAGCTATACATATCAACTTAGCCAATTACTACCTTGTCATCGAAGACATCCCCAATGCGTTATTCCATGCCCAAAAAGGCTTTGCCCTGGCCAAGCAGTTTCCTTACAAGGAGCGCATCCGCAACGCTGCCCGTACTTTAAGTGAGATTTATGAAGCCCAACAAAACTATGAACGGGCGTTTTTTTATCAGCAAATCGACCGTAATTATACCGATAGCCTTCGGCTTTTGGAGCAGGAGGAGGCCATCGCCCAGGCAGAGGTACGTCTGCGCATACAGGAGCGTGAGTACGAAAACCAACTGCTACGTGAGCGTGAGCAGCTTACCCAAAGCAGGCTAGACCAGCAGCAGAAACAGACCCTGTTTTTGTCGGTTTTTGCTCTGGTTTTGTTGGCACTGCTCGGCTATACGGCTTGGCTTCTGTACCAAAACCGCCAGCAGAAGTCCGCCATCGAAGCCCTGCTCCAGGAGCTGCACCACCGCGTCAAGAACAACCTACAGATCATCACCAGTTTGCTCAACATCCAGCACCGCCGCGCCCAAAGCACCGAAGCACAGACGGCCATACGCGACATCCAGACGCGCCTAAATACCATGCGTCTGATCCATGAACGGCTTTATGTGCGCCAAAAAGAAGCCACCCAGATCAACTTTCTGGAGTATCTCGATGACTTGCAGCGGTTTGTCCTTGATCTCTACCAGGCAACCCATCACCAGGTACGGCTACATACCGACTTACAGGGGTTCTTTTTGGATGTCGGGCAGGCCATCCCACTCGGGATCATCCTCAACGAGTGGCTCACCAACTCGCTCAAACACGCCTTTGAAGGTAGCCAGGAAGGAAAAATTGACATTGATCTACGCAAACAAAAAGATGGTAGTTATGCTTTGATTTACAAGGATAACGGACAAGGTATCCAGCATACGCGCAAAGGTGGGATGGGGCTACTCCTGGTCCAGACCCTCACCGAGCAGCTCGGAGCAACGCTGCAAGAAGAGGTACAAACGTCTTCGGGTGGCCTAAAATACGCCTTGTCTTTTCAAGCCAAAGAACGATGAAATCAGTATGGATCGCTGAGTCAGTCGCCGGATGGTCGGCACATATTCCAGAAATACTCGCCGCAGCTAAGGGTACTCCCGTTTGGCTGTTTGAGGGGGAGATGGGAGCAGGCAAGACTACGCTCATCCGCCAGCTTGGTGCGGCCCTGGGTGTAGAAGACCCCATCCAAAGCCCCACCTTCGGGCTGGTGCATGAGTACGAACGCCCTAACGGTGATCTGATTTTTCATTTTGATTTCTACCGTATTGCACATCCATCCGAAGCCTTAGAGATCGGCTGGGAAGAATACCTAAATACACCTAACGCCCTTTGTTGGGTCGAGTGGCCCCAACGCATTGCTTCGCTTTGGCCGGATCAATACGTATCTGTACATTTACAGATGGGAAAGCACCCCAACCAACGCACCCTAACTTTATCCTGCCATGAGTGATACCAAACAAATTCTGGAAGAGTATGAGGTCTATTTGCCCCAAGAAACCTTAGCCCCGCTCAAAGAAGGACAAACCAAACTCTGCATTGGCATCCCCAAAGAGATTGCGCCTTACGAAAACAGGGTTCCTTTGCACCCTGGGGCAGTGGGGGTGCTGCGCAATAACGGACATGAAGTCATCGTACAGACGGGGGCCGGCGAGCGATCCAAGCATACGGATCGGGAGTACAGCGAAGCCGGTGGGCGGATTGCTTACTCGGCGAAGGAAATCTACTCCCGTGCTGATATTTTGTTGAAGGTAGCCCCGCCCACGATCGAAGAAGTCGATTGGATGCAAAGCGGCAAAACGCTCATCTCTGCTCTCCAGCCAGCCACGATCAAGCCCGAACTCCTCCAGCGTATCCTCGATAAACGCCTGACCGCCCTTGCCTACGAACTCCTCAAAGACCAGGTCGGCAACCTAAGCATCATGCGGGCCATGAGCGAGATCGCGGGTAGCACCGTCCTCCTGATTGCGGCCGAGTATCTCAACAGCACCAACAGCGGCAAAGGGATGATTATCGGGGGCATTACGGGGGTAGCCCCCGCCAATATCGTCATTCTGGGGGCAGGTACGGTGGGAGAGTACGCCGCCCGCACGGCCCTACACCTGGGCGGCAACGTGAAGGTATTCGATAACGACATCCACAAGTTGCGCCGCATGAAATACCATCTGGCACATCCAAATATCTACACCTCCATCCTGGATACGGAGACGCTTCGGGAGGCTCTCGAGCGGGCCGATGTTGCCATTGGGGCTTTGAGTCCGGTGAGGGGGCGCACGCCTGTTGTGGTGAGTGAGGAGATGGTCTCTCGGATGAAGTCTGATGCGGTCATTTTGGATGTCAGCATCGACCACGGGGGATGCTTCGAGACCTCCGAACCGACGACGCACGCCCGTCCGGTCTTTCGCAAATACGACGTGATTCATTATTGCGTCCCCAATATCCCCTCACGGGTAGCCCGCACGGCCACCAGCGCGATCAGCAACGTATTTACGCCCCTCCTCCTCAAAATTGCCGAACATGGCGACATCGAAAGCATGATCGCGGATGAGCCTTGTTTCTCCGAAGGGGTCTATGCCTACAAAGGTAACCTGACCAACATCAACATCAGCAATAAGTTTCATTTGCGCTACAAAGACATCAACCTCCTGATGGCCGCCCGCAGGGGACGCATGAACTCATAAAGCCCCAAAGAAGCCCAGCCGCTGCATGATGGCCGCCTGGGAACGCACCTGTCCCTGCTCGTCGATATGCCAGAGCGGGATGTTTGCTAAGTCCAGGGCTACCCCGATGAGCTTGGAGCGGTGGCAGCGTTCGGGCTTGGTTTCGGCGCACATCAGGGCTAGACGATAGTTTTTTTGGTGGGCTACCCGGAGGCGTTCTATTCCTCTGGCAAAGAAATCTTGTTGCATAACTTTCTGGTAATCAATTTTTCCATGCGCATCGTAACAGCCCGTACAGCTAGGGCGGCCGCCCAAGAGATCGCCCATGAAGACGTAGCGGACGCTTTCCTGCTCGGCCAGCCAAAGTCTTAAAGATTGTTGCCCAAAGGCGGTATTGAATCTGGCCTGCGGCACCGAACGCACATCGACAAGGTATTGAATATGAAGGTTTTGCAAAATATTCATCAACTCATCTGGGCTTCTGTTGCCGTATCCGATCGTGTAAAGCATCGTTTTTAAAAAACTTATGGTTTAGGTCTTGCGTTTGGATACCAAAACAACGCACGTGATGAAGCATTATTGGTTGATAGTTTGGATATGCCTGCTGGGTCTGCCGACGGTTTCGGGGCAGATGCTCTGGAAAGTAGAGGGCAAGGAACGCCAAACGCCGTCGTATCTTTTCGGGACGATCCATCTCGGGCATCCGCAGGCTTATACCTTCAGCGATCAGGCCCTAAAAGCCTTAGCAGCTACCGATGGCATGGCTGGTGAGTTGGTCTTCGATCCGGCGGCCATCTTCAAGGTCATGTCGAAGGTGATGATGAAAGATAGCACGCTGCGCGACTTGCTCCCGCCCGAGAAGTACGCCCTAGTTCATGAAAAAATCACCGAAAGGCTTGGCATGATTGCACCTATGGCCGAGCGGATGCAGCCCGCCTTTGTCTCCGTCCTGCTGATGGAACAAGAAGAAGGAACAACGGCTGACCTCGGGGAAGCTCCCCAGCGGACACCCCTAGACCTCTACCTCCAGGAGCAAGCCCGCAAGCAAAACAAAGACGTGCGTGGACTAGAAACTGTTGAGGAGCAGATGGATGCCTTTGCATCTATGTCGCTCAAGATGCAAGCCGAAGCCCTCTACGAAGCCGTCCAAGCCAACGAAAAAAGCTCGGGACAACTCCAGCAAATGCTTGACCTGTACGAAAAAGGAGAACTGGATACCCTCTACCAACTGGCTATCCGTGAGATGCCGCCTCAGACTGCCGAGCGTTTCCTCGACCAGCGCAACCAACGCATGACCGAGCGCATGATGGACATGCTCAAAGAAAAGTCCTGGTTTGTCGCCGTAGGTGCGGCACATCTTCCGGGTGAGCAAGGCATGATCGCGCTTTTGCGCAAAGCAGGTTATACCGTAATACCAATAAGCGATTAAAAACGTTTTTTTCTTGAAGCTCATCTTACTTTGTTTCGCTTTATTTTTGGTACAAACGGCTGATGCACAGACGTACTTGGTCTTAGATCGCTACGGAAAAAAGCAAACGCGCTTATTTGTCGGTGATCTAATCTACTTTTCCCTCAAAGGTCAGCCCGATCTCCGTTACGCCGATCATATCGCTGCCCTAAACCCTGCACGGCAGGAGGTTTCATTGGAGCGTTTGCAGACTACGCTCTCGCTTTCGGCCATCGAACGCTTTTATTTCAGGCGCGACCATTGGCGGCGTTTGCGGCAACGGACATACTTTACGGGGGGAGGTTTTGGTTTGTCGGCTCTGGTGCTGGAACCCAGCGCGAGTTTCAGCCCGGAGGAGGCTGCGATATGGGGGGCTTCTATCCTGGCCTTCGGGCAGGTCACCCGTGTATGGAACTGGCGTAAGTTTCGGGTGCAACCGCCGCGTAGCCGAGCCAGGGTGCTGGATATGCGCTTTTGAGTGGGTATCATTGGCTTTCCTCTTTGACGGGCAAAGCCCTCAAAGACGGATGAGAGGTCTTCGACCGTCTTTGAGGTTTCTCTTGACAAGATCCCCCACGCTGCCGCTTCTCCAAATTTGCATCCCTTCTCCATTAGCCATACTTTTGTACGCATAAAAGCGCAGCTAAAAAAGATCATCAAACCGCTTGTCCCCCAGAGCTTTTTCGATTGGCGACAAGCGCAGTCCATCGAACGACAAAACAAAGAAACCCTCCTGAACTGGCAAAAGCAAGGCTGCCCACTGCCACCTCCCCACGTCGTCAAGCAGCAGGCCATACGGGCGTATCAGGAGCAGTACCGCTGTGCTGTTTTCATCGAGACGGGGACGTATATGGGACAGATGGTGGCAGCGCAAAAGCGATATTTCAAGAAAATCTATTCCATCAAGCTGGCAGAGATGCTCTTTTTGCAAGCCCAGGAGCGGTTTGGCTCCGATGCCCACATCACGATCATGCAAGGAGATAGCGGCAAAGTCCTACCCAAGATCATGGTGCAGATCAAGGAACCAGCTATCTTTTGGCTAGACGGGCATTACTCGGGAGGTATCACGGCGCAGGGCGAAAAAGATTGCCCTATTTTTGATGAAATAGATGCTATATTTGCTGACAAAAAATACAAGCATATCTTGCTCATCGACGATGCCCGATGTTTTGTGGGAGAAAATGACTATCCTACTATCGAGGAGCTAACCGCCTACGTGCGCACCAAAGATAACACCTACCAGGCCGAGGTCAAGGATGACATCATCCGATATACCCCCGCCGAGTAAGCCTACTCCCCACCAAAAACGGGCGAGGAGTAGGCGTATTTCTCTATCCGCTGACGGCTTCTAGCACACCCAGGCGTTGCCCTACTTTCGTGAACGCGGCGATGGCCTTATCGAGGTGTTCGCGCTCGTGAGCAGCTGAAAGTTGTACTCGGATGCGTGCTTTGCCTTGTGGTACGACGGGATAATAAAAACCAATCACATAAACCCCTTCTTCAAGTAGTTGATCTGCAAAGGCTTGTGAGAGTGGCGCATCGTAAAGCATAATCGGTACGATGGGATGCTCACCAGGTAGGATATCGAATCCGGCGGCGGTCATCTGCTCCCGAAAGTAACGGGTGTTGGCCTCGAGTTTGTCGCGCAGGTCGGTACTTTGGGTCAGGAGATCAAGGACTTTGAGCGATGCCCCGACGATGGCCGGCGCGAGGGTGTTCGAGAAGAGATAAGGGCGGGAGCGTTGGCGCAGCATCTCGATGATCTCTTTGCGCCCCGTCGTAAAGCCACCCAAGGCTCCTCCGAGGGCTTTGCCGAGTGTGCCGGTGATGATGTCGATGCGCCCCATCACGTCGCGAAACTCGTGCGTACCACGTCCGGTTCTGCCCATAAATCCGGTAGCATGACATTCGTCGATCATCACAAGGGCGTGATATTTGGCTGCCAGATCGCAAATTTTATCTAGTTGAGCGATTGTTCCATCCATCGAAAAGACACCATCTGTAACGATTACGCGATGCCTGGCCGACTGGGCCGCCTGGAGTTGTTTTTCCAGATCGTCCATGTCGTTGTGGAGGTAGCGGTAGCGTTGGGCTTTGCAGAGGCGCACGCCGTCGATGATGGAGGCATGGTTGAGTTGGTCGGAGATGATCGCATCTTCGGCACCAAAGATCGGCTCAAAAACCCCGCCGTTGGCATCGAAGGCAGCCGCATACAATATTGTATCTTCGGTTCCCAAAAACTCGGCAAGTTTGGCTTCTAGTGCTTTGTGAATATCTTGCGTACCACAGATGAAGCGCACCGAAGACATCCCAAATCCATGGCTGTCGATGGTGGACTGGGCAGCCGCAATGACTTCGGGGTGGGACGAAAGCCCGAGGTAGTTGTTGGCGCAAAAGTTGAGTACTTCTTGCCCGCTTTGGGTGCGGATCGTGGGCCCCTGTGGGGTCGTGATGATGCGTTCGCGCTTGTATAGCCCCTGGGCTTGAAGGTCGGATAGCTCCTGGGCCAGTTGTTGTTGGAGTGCTTGGTACATGGTGCCAGATGTTGATAGAAGTCAAATATACGCATTTTTTTAGTAGCTCACAAAAGGCATTTGTCCCAAAAAACGATCTTCTTCTACCTGCGTCAAGAGGAAGTTGGCCAGGTCGGCGCGTCCAATTTGTGTGCTGGCATCTACGCCTACCCACCCGACGCGATACTGCCCGCGTTTGGGGGCATCGGTTAGGCGCGGCCCCCGAACGATGATCCAATCTACACCGCTTTTTTGGAGAACTTCGTGATGACCAATCGCATCGTTGAGAATGCGCGGGACGAACAGTTTCATTAGGGTTCGGATGAGCAGATCGGGGATTTTGGGGCGGTCTTTGTCGGGGTAAGGCAGCCCGCCGCCGGAGAGCGAGATGATTTTTTTTATGCCGTGGGCTTGCATGGCTTCCACGATGTGCTGTGTCCCGTTGGTTTGGAGCCACTCGGGCGAGCCTTTGACATGACCAAAAAGGCTCACGACGACATCTGTACCCGTAACGGTTTCGGCTACATTTTCATAAATCAATACATCACCCTTGACAATCGAAAGGTTTTTGTGGCTTGTCTGGACTTTGCCCGGCGTTCGTACCAACGCCTGTACCTGATAGCCTGCTGCCAGGGCTTGCTCGAGAAACTGCTGGCCGGTACGGCCGGATGCGCCAAAGAGTGCAATTTTTTTCATCTGGAAAAGGTCGTTTGTTGAATCTTTGCGCAAGATTAAATAGCTTTGCTGTACTTCACAAACAAAGCTGTACTAACCTTTTTGTGTGTATGACCAACACACCGATCTCTCTTAGCCCGCGCTGCCCCATCCGCACTACCCTTGAACTCGTAGGGGGTAAGTGGAAACTGCTCATCTTATACCAACTCATGGATCGCCCTCTGCGCCCTTCTGCTTTGCGCAAACAAATTCCGGACATCAGCGAAAAAATGCTCATCCAGGAACTGAAAAACTTGACAGACAGCGGGTTGGTACTCCGAAAAAACTACGGCGAAGTGCCACCTAAGGTCTCCTACCAGATCACTGAAAAGGGCCGTAATGCCCTTCCGCTCATCGAAGCCATGCGGCGTTTTGCCGAGCAATACACGGAGGGGTGAGCCTCAAAGCCGAACACCCAAAACCGTAATATCGTCGCGTTGCTCGCTGCCGTCCTGATGCTGATCTAGGGCTTGTTCGAGGGCTAGGCGTTGCTCGTGCATGGGCTGGGCGGCTAAGTCAAAGAGCATCCGCTTGAACTCCAGCGTACCGAACTTTCGCCGTTTTTCGTTGCATTGATCCACAAAGCCATCGGTGGTCAGGTAGAGGGTGTAGCCGCGCTCGAGGATGAGGGTATGATCGGTAAAGTCCTGATCGCTATGCCTTTGTCGCCCACCGATCGACTGCCGGTCGCCTTTGATCTCCTGGAGTAAAAATCCTTCGGAATGATACAGGGGGCGTTTGGCTCCTGCAAAGATGACTTCTATCTCGTGTTCGTTGAGTTGTGCAAGTCGGCAGATGCTAATATCCAACCCGTCAGCGTTGTTGGATTCCTCCTGGTGGAGGGCATCCTGAATGCCGGCGTTGAGTTGATGCAGGATTGCTCCGGGCTGATACACGTGTTGTTCCTTTACGATTTCGTTCAAGATGGAGTAGCTAATCATGGACATAAATGCCCCGGGTACCCCATGTCCCGTGCAATCAACGACAGCCAAAAAGCGGTAATCGTCCGTTTCGGCGAGCCAGTAAAAATCCCCCGAAACCATATCTTTGGGGCGATAGATGACAAAGTAGTCCGCAAAGAGCCGGCTCATGTCCGTGTGTGTGGGTAGGATGGCTCGCTGGATGGTCTGGGCATAGCGCAAGGAATCCGTGATGCGTTTGTTTTGTTCGGTGATCGAGACGTTGGCGGCTTCGAGTTTTTGGGTGCGGTCGGCTACTTTTTGTTCGAGGTTTTCGTAGAGGCGTGCGTTTTCGATGGAGATAGCTACCTGCGCCGAGAGCATATTGAGTACCTTGAGGCGGTCTTCGCTGAATGCCCCCGTGATGAGGTTGTTTTCTAGATAAAAGATACAGCGGATTTCCTGCTGGTTGCTCAGGATGGGATAGCAAAGAATAGATTTAGGCTTTTGACTTTTGATATAATCGTCTAGGCGATACATTTCGTTTTCAAAGGCGTTGTTCAAGACCAGGGGCTGGGTCGTGCGTACGACGTAATTGACCACGGATAATGCCAAAAAATCACAGTCTTCTATTGGTATTGGTTCGATGACTTCGGTCTCATCGCTACCGGCAAAACTACGGGCCTGCACAAACTGCCCGCGCTCCTCCTGGACGATGAGCGTCCCCTTTTCGGCACCGGCATTTTCCATCGCAATCTGCAAGACCTTTCTTAGGAGGGCTTCCAGTTGAGTGGACTCGGCCAGGGCCTGAGAGGCTTTCATCAGCGTAGCGATGTCGAGTTGTTGGTTTTTGGTCGTCGTGCCGGCTGACGAACTAACGCCGCTGGTTGTGCGTAGGTTGAGTGTTCCGTTGGCTGCCTGCGGGCGGGTTTGTTTGGGGTAGCGTTGCAGCCCAGATTTACCGGGGAGCAGGGTTTCTTTCTTTTGTTGGGCTTCTTGTCGGTCTTCGGCAAAGAGGTCGGGGTATTGGGTATAAAGCTGTTCGCATTTGCGCTTTGCTCCCCAGGCTTGGTAGGTCTGGGCAGACTTTTTGAGATAAAAAGCGGCGATGTCTTGTTGCTTTTGTTCTTGCCAATATTGGGCAAAGAGTTCATAGGCAAGGGCTTCGTCCTGGATGTAGCCTTGCTGATGGGCTAGCTCAATGGCTCTGTTGTAGTGGGTTTCTGCGTCTTTGTTGCGTCGCTGAAAACGGTCGAGTTCTGCCTCGACGAGGTAGTAGCGGTAGCGGCTGTTGGCGGGGCAGGCATCGGCCCAACGGAGCATCTTTTTTTGGTTGGCAGCTACGCGCTTGAGCAGCCCACTGGTGTTGCGTTTGCGCTCGCGTGCCATGGCAAGCAGGAGCAGGGAGCTATAAAAATAGTACAAGGGAATCCCGGCCGAACCACGAATCCCGTCAATATACAGGGGAGCAGCTTTGGAGGCAGCTTTGGCGGCAGCCAAGTCCTGCATCAGGTAGGCGTTTACCATCTTCATAATGAAGAAGCCCGCCAGGATCGTTTTGTTGCGCTTTTGGAGTAAGGGGGCCAGTTGTTCGTTTTCATTGAAGCCTTCGCCGACAAACTGCACAGGCGTACTGCTCTCTCCGCTTAGGTTGAGTGCCATCTGCCAGCATGTCCCGATCATCACGCCAGGCCCCGTCTGCCCAATCCGAAGGACGGCCTGGGCGTAGGTCTCGCATTCGCGTATCAGTTGTGGGAGTGGACGACCACTAATGAAAAGATGAAAGCAATAAATGTAAGCCGCATAGGCACCGTACTCGAAGCTACCCGTTTCTAGTCCTTTTTGATAGGCCGTAACCAAAGGCTGGAGGGTGTCTTTGATGGGTTCTTTCCAGTGCCGGATGAAGCCATTAAACACCATCCGGGTACGGGTCTCTTGCTTGATGCTTTTGTACTTATCCAACATCCGAAAGGCAAGTTGCCCAAAGGCATAACCCGTCTCTAAGTCGCCCAGAACCCCACACAAGATGATCCCGTAGGAGGAGTAGGCATAGGTGGCCATATCGGTATTGCCGTGTTGGGCAAAAATAGATAACTGCTTGAAAATCAGTACAGGATATAGCTTTGGGGCTCCCAAAAAAGCCGCCAGACTCACCGTGGACATGACCCGAATGACGGCCAGCCGTCGCGGATCCGTGATCTCGGGCATCTGCTCGAGGTCTTGGGGTGTCTTGCCGCGCAAATGAAAACGAAGTTTAAGCAAATGCTTGACTGTCTGTACTTTATTGGGGCTTTCAGGAAGCCTCATGCCGAGCATCTTCAAGGCTTCGAGGGCAGTCTGGATGGCCTGGTCAAGCATATTTTTGGCCATGTGTGCCTGAATGCGGATCAAATAACCCTCCACTCGGTCGAGTTGATCTTGGCTATGCTGAAAAAGCGGCGTAAGAAATTCCTCCATCCGGTCGGGTTGTCCGCTCAAATAAGCCGTCCTGGCAGCTTCCAGATAAAGGTTAAAAGTCAAGGAGTAGTGCCTCTTCCAACAATTTTCGTCCAGCAGACCAAGACCTGACTGGAAGTAGTCAAAAGCCAAATCATAGGCACTGCTGCGCTGGGCTTTCAGACCCGCCCAAAGGTTAAAGGTCGATACCCGTTCCCGCCATTCCTCTGATTCCAGGAGCGCACTACCCAGGTTAAAATGGTTCACCAACTCAAACTGAATATCCTCCGGGCGCGAGGGTGGATGTTGTTGGCTTTGGATGCGTGCAATGCGGAAGTGAAGCTGGCACTGCTGATCTTTCCCTAGCTGCTGATACACCGTTTGACGAACACGATCATGTAAAAATCGAAACTTTACGCTCTGATAAGAAAAATTACTATCTGCATCACGAAGGTATTTGTAATGATCGGATGTCGGTAAGATGAGACCCTCCTTGACTGCCTGCCATATCTCATCGAAGGTTTCCTGGGGGCTGCGGGCGTAGATGCTTGAGAGCGTCGCCAGATCAAACTGCGTACCGATACAGGCCGCCAACTCAAGAACACCCTGCGTACTCGGCTTTAAGCGTTCGATCTTGTGTTTGAGCAAGGAAGCTACATCATCTGTGATATGGGCGGCTTCTATTTGCTCCCGATCCCAGTGCCATTTTTTGTCTTCAAAGCGAAAAGTGAGCAGTTTTTCCTCGTGCAGACTTTTAAGAAACTGATTGACAAAGAAGGCGTTACCACTTGTCTTACCATAAACCAACTCCGAGAGTGGCGCCGCTTCCTCGGGTGTGATCTGGAGGGTATCCGAGATCAACTCCGCTACATCGCTTAGGAGCAGACTGTTGAGTTGGATGAGGGTAGGCCGCACCTGCCCCTGCTCCCGTAGCTGATCGAGCATCGTCAGGAGGGGATGCCCGCTGGCAACTTCGTTGTGGCGATAGCCCAGGATGACCAACAGATGACCTGGCGGGTTTTCGAGGAGGAGTTTGTTGAGCAGCCCTACCGTGGCCAGATCAGCCCATTGCATATCATCCAGAAATAGTACAATCGGATGACTCTTTTGGCACAAAGCCCGAATAAAACTACTGAACACAAAATTGAAGCGGTTTTGTGCCTCGCGAGGGGGGAGTTCGCGTACTGGCTCTTGTGGCCCGATAATCATCTCGAGATCAGGGATGACCTCCGTGAGTACTTTCCCGTTTGGGGCTAAGGCCCGCTCCATCAGCATACGCCACTGTGCCAGTTTGCTTTCTGGTTCTACCAAAAGCAACTGAACAAAACGATTAAAAGCCTGAATGAGTGCTACATAGGGGACATTGCGCTGGTATTGGTCAAACTTCCCGCCCAAAAAATACCCCCGCACTTCCACCATCGGACGATGCACCTCACCTACCAGAGCCGACTTGCCCACACCCGAGAAACCCGTTACGCTCACCACCCGTGTAGCTCCGTCCATGCTCTGCTCGAGGGCTTCGAGCAGAATATCCAACTCCGCCTGACGACCGTAGAGCTTTTCGGGAATATGAAACTTACTCGAAAAATCCGATTCTCCCAGCGAAAAAACCACTACCCGCCCCAGCGACTGATAGTCGTGTAAGCAACGCTCCAGATCGGCTTTAAGACCAAAGGCAGATTGATAGCGGTCTTCGGCGTTTTTTTCCATGAGCCGCAGGACAATCCGAGAAAGCATCTCCGGCACTTCGGGGGCTAGTTTGTGGGGCGGCGTGGGGCGTTGGGCCAGGTGATAATGCACCATTTGTACTGGATCATCGGAGATAAAGGGTAGCTGGCCGGTGAGCATTTCATAAAACGTAACGCCGAGCGAGTATAAGTCGGCCCGATAATCTACGGAGCGGTTCATGCGTCCGGTTTGCTCGGGGGCAATGTAGGGCAGCGTACCCTCGAGGTCATGTAAGGCCTGGATTGGCTCAAACTGCTCATCGAGTGGAGAGGAAATGCCGAAGTCAATGATACACAACTCGTCTGTTTCGGGGTTGAGGAGTAGGTTATTACCCGAAATATCCTTATGAATGATTTGGCTCCGATGGATATGCCCCAGCGTCTCGGCAGCCTGGATGGCCACCCGTAAGAACCGCTCTAAGGCATAATTTTTGCGGCGGAAAATTTTACGTACCGGTTCCCCTTCAAAGTACTCCAACACCAGGGCCGAACGCTGGTCGATGATCTCACGGCGCAACGCCCGACGAATACCAGGGATGGCTAATTGGCTCGTCATCTCGAACTCATTGTTAAATTGCGCCAGTTGCTGGGCCGGTGGGACAATCTCCTTCAACAGCTTGACAGTAATGAGTTTTCCGTTCTTTGGTTCACGTTGCCGATAAATCAGCGAGTGATCCCCCTCAAAGATCAGCTCCCGTTCGTCTTCTAGTGCCTCTATCATAAATCTAAGTCGTGTGTAGGTGTGTAGGTGTGTGTACGTGTGTAGGTATTAACCACTCAAACTAATCATTTATTTGGAGAAAAACAAAAAAACATCTCGTCGTGTGGTCTTTGCACAAAAAAAAGGCATAAAGCGTGCCTAGCTTTATGCCTTTGATGAATGAAAAGGAGGAGGGGATGGTTTAGTTATGCAATTCCACAAACGTAACCTTGTGAGGGCGGCCATCCAGGCTACTAGTGAAAAGCGCATCGGCAAAAATCTTGATGGCTTTGCCCCCCTTGCCTTGCACCTCCCAGACGCGCGATATTTCGGCACCTTCGGAGATGAACTTATCGTGTAGGTCTTGGAGGTAGCCTTTGTCCTGGGTTGGGACGATCATGGTAAAACTGTTTCCGATCAGTTCGTTACGTCCGTAGCCATAGATTTCAGTGTAGCGATCACTGACAAAACGAAAGTTCCCCTTCTCGTCTGTGATACAGATGCCATACTCGGACTCGTTGATGATGTCCTGCACTTTGTTGGGGGCAGCATCAATTTGCTCAATAATTTTACGGGCTTTGCTTAGGCTAATCATCGCAAAAAATGGATTTAAAAGGTGATAGAAATGGATGAAAGGTAGAAAAACCATTGGCGCATTCCAAATGGTACGTAAACTATTGGATTGTTTTCTGCTTTATTTTGATCTGACTCAAGGTCTTTCGCACAAAGTCAGGGCCGCCATAAACAAATCCCGTATAGACCTGGAGCAAGTCTGCGCCCGCCTCCAGTTTTTCTATCGCTGATGTGGCATCATGGATACCCCCCACCCCCACGATGACCGCCCCTTCGGGCAGCCCATCGCGCAAGTAGCGGATGACTTCGGTAGATCGGGATTGGAGTGGCTTTCCGCTTAGCCCACCAGCACCTATTGCCTGGGTTGTGTGTGCTGGTGTACGCAGGCCCGTTCGGGCGATGGTGGTGTTGGTGGCGATCAGACCGGAGAGCTGGGCGGTTGAGAAGATGTCCAGGATGTCATCCAGGGCAGCGGTTTCGAGGTCGGGGGCGATTTTGAGCAAGAGCGGTTTGGGTTGGCTTTGGGCCTGGTTGTAGTCCTGGAGACGCAGGAGTAGATCGGTTAGGGGTGCTTTGGCTTGCAGATCGCGTAGGCCTGGGGTGTTGGGTGAACTGACATTGACGGCAAAATAGTCCACGTCCTCAAAAAGTCCTTTCATACAAGCCAGATAATCCTTGATGGCTTCGGCGTTAGGGGTGTCTTTGTTCTTGCCGATGTTGCCGCCCAGGATGAGCTTGCCTCGGCGTTGGCGGAGGCGTTCTTGGATGGCATCTAGTCCGTCGTTATTGAAGCCCATCCGATTGATGATGGCGCCATCCTGGGGTAGCCGAAAGAGACGCGGGCGGGGGTTGCCCACCTGCGGACGCGGCGTAACCGTCCCGATCTCGGCGAAGCCAAAGCCAAAATGCGCCCAGGCATCGACTAGCTCGGCGTTCTTATCGAAGCCTGCCGCCAGCCCGAGTGGTGAAGGAAAGCGCAAGCCCCAAAACGTGCGTTCTAGCCCCGAGACTTGTTTTCCCGAAGGCATAAGCCCCAGTTGTTGCCCCACGCGCAGCCCGCCAAAACTTAGGCGATGTGCCGTCTCGGCGGGCAAGCGAAAAAGCAAAGGACGAATAAGGCTTTGATACATAGTGGCTTATGGATTGATGAGCAGCCAAACATTTTCGTAGCCCGCCCGAAAATTAGCCTTCTGCTGTCGCGCCTGCTGCTCCTGGGCATACTCCCCGAGGGTGATGCGGTACATCCCGTTGGCATCTGCTTCTACGATTTGGGCTTGGCTAAGTCCATCGGCTTTGAGTAGGTCTCGGGCTTTTTGGGCGTTGGCGAGTGTGGAGTAGCTGCCATAAATCAGATAGGTATGCCCGCTTTTGAGCGAGAGCAAGTCCCCTTTGCCGGAGACAGATACTCGGATGGGTTCGTTGATTGGCTCGGGGGGGGGGATGTCGTCTTCTTGGGTGCTAGCTACGGGCATATCACCCATGAAGGAGAGCTTGGGTATGTAGCTTCCGGTCTCACAAAGGGTAGGCTGTGTGCCGGCATCGCTCGTTTCCCCAAACCAAACGACGGTGTATTTGTCGTAGATGGCCACCCCAACAGCTGACCAGTCAAAGGCGGCCCAGTCGTCGGTATTGACGATAACGGCACCGTATTGGGAGGGGTTTTCTTGCCAGTCGGTCATGGCCTGCTCGGGCGAGCTAGCTCCAACGGTGATGATTTCGTAGCCGTTGCCGGTATAGCTGGTGAGTTGTTTGGGTTTTTCGTACATACACAAGACTTTCTGTGCGTTACCGGCTTCATAACAGCAAGCCTGCCACTCGGTGGCTTTGCCGCTCCAGCTATGGATGCTACAGGTCTCTCCGGCTTGGCGGTTGTGGGCCAGATCCATGGCGTGGAGTTTGGCTACGTAGCAGAGGCTCCGCGAGAGGGGTACTTTGTGGAGTTGGGAGCCTTTGCGGTAGTTGTCGATGAGCGTGTAGAGTTTCATTTCATCGGCTGAGAGGCACAGCTCATCTGGGCTTTGGGCTAGGAGGCTAGTCCAGGCGAGCCAAAAAAATAAGACATAAGAAAACGTTGCTTTCATGGTCATGGGTTATGCTTTTATGTTTTTATGATTGTAGGGAAAGTAGGGATTCAAAAATAGCCAGTCCGTCGGTATTGCCCAGGATGCTGCTGGCTGCACGTTCGGGGTGAGGCATCATCCCGAAGACATTACCGGTGGCATTACAGATGCCGGCGATGTTTTGGAGGGAGCCATTGGGATTGGCTTCCGGGCTGGGCTTTCCCGTCTCGTCCACGTAGCTAAACAAGATTTGTTGGTTATTGGCCAGGCGTTGGAGCGTGGCCGGATCGGCGTAATAACGCCCCTCGGCGTGGGCAATCGGGATGGTGTAGGGGCGGTCTTCGAGGTCTTGGGTCAGGAGCCGATCAAAGGTTTGGGCTTTGATCTGGACGTTTTTGCAGATGTATTTTTGGTTGGTGTTGCGTAGGAGCGTGCCGGGGAGGAGTCCTGCTTCTGTGAGGATTTGAAAGCCATTACAGATGCCCCAGACGTAGCCCCCCGCCTCGGCATGAGCCGTTACGGCTTGCATGATCGGCGAAAAACGGGCAATCGCTCCTGCCCGCAGGTAGTCTCCGTAAGAGAATCCACCCGGAACAATCAAAAAATCGCAGCCCTGCAAATCCGTGTCTTTGTGCCAGAGCTTGACCACGGATTGCCCCAACCCCTCTTTGAGCAAAAAATACATATCCTGATCGCAATTCGAGCCGGGATAGACGATGATGCCAAATTTCATTTTATCTGTTGTTTTTTGGGACAAGATATAGAAAAAAGTACAAAACGAGACCAAATGCCGAGAGATTTTTTAGAGCAGCCCTTTGGTGGTAGGCAGTTGCTGGTTTCCTGTATGGCTTTTGGCCATTGCTAAGGCGCGGGCAAAGCCCTTGAAGATGGCTTCGATCTTGTGGTGTTCGTTCGTTCCGCTGGCCTGGATATGGAGCGTACAGCGGGCTTGATCGCTCAAAGATTTGAAAAAATGAAAGAACATCTCCGTAGGCATATCCCCGCCGAGGTCGAGGGCCACCTGTGCCTGTGCTTCGTCCATCGGCAGGAGGAAGCCATAGCGTTGGATGCCGCGTTTTTGGCCTAAGGCTTGGTCGATGGCTGCCCCCAAAGCCAGTGCTGTGTCTTCGATGGTGTGGTGTTCGTCCACGTGTAAGTCGCCCTGTGTGCGCAAGAAGAGATCAACGCCTCCGTGCCGAGCGATTTGCTCCAGCATGTGATCGAAGAAGCCCAGCCCGGTCTTGATGTCGGCTTTTCCCGTGCCGTCGAGGTTGAGCCGGACATCAATGCGGGTTTCGTTGGTATGGCGTTGAAGATGAGCGATGCGTTGGGGCTGCTCACAGAGGAAATCTCGGATCACCTGCCAATCCGTCGTAACCAGATCGCACAGGGGTGCGAGGTCTTGGGGTAGGTCTTCGGGGGCATCGTGTATCCAGATGGCGCGTGTGCCGAGGTTTTTTGCCAGCTCAATATCGGTCAGGCGGTCGCCGATGACATAGGAGCGTTCGAGATCGAAATCACCGTTTTGGTAGTGGGTCAGGAGTCCGGTTTGTGGCTTTCGGGTGGGTAGGTTTTGGTGGGCAAAAGAGCGATCAATGAGGATGTCGGCAAAGGTGATGCCTTCGCCTGCCAGGATGTCGAGCATCTTTTGGTGGGCGGGCCAGAAGGTCTGCTCCGGAAAAGATGCCGTGCCGAGACCGTCCTGGTTGGTAACCATGAGCCAATGGAAATCGCTTTGTTGGGACACTTGCCGCAAACTGCTGATGGCGTGAGGCAGGAAGGCGAGTTTTTCGAGGCTATCGACCTGAAAATCTTCGGGTGGCTCTACAATAATCGTCCCATCTCGATCAAGGATCAAAAGTCTTGGTTTCATGTTTATTTTTGGCTTTTTGTGTTGAGTTGTTGTAAGGCTGTTTTGGCTTTTTGTCGCAGGCTTTGGCTGTACGAGTGTTTTTTGAATTGCAGCACTTGCTCAAAATAGCTTTTGGCTTCTTGGTTTTCTCCCTGTTCGGTGAAGATATACCCGAGCTGTAAGGCGGCATTGGCGGCAAAATGATAGGGGAGGTCTTTCCCTTGTTGGAGGGCTTTGCGATAACTTCCGATGGCTGCCTGGGGGCTTTGGTGGCGGTGCAAAATGCGGGCGTGCCTATACCACCACTCGGCACGGTCGCGGGGGCGGGTGAGTGCTGCCGTGTCGATGCTTTGTAGCTGCTGGAGGGCGGCGGGATAGGCACCGCCATCGGTTAGGAGGCGGGCTTTCATCAGCTTGGGGTGGGGACGTTCGGGGTTTTGGGCAAAATGCAGGGCGTGGCGGTCGGCATCAGAGAGGGTTTTGCCTTCGGAGAGGATGTTTTGTAGCCAGGGTTGGGGATCGTTGAGCTGCCCGAGCCAGTCGGCCAGGAAGAGTTTGTAGTAAGTATCCTTGATGAAGTGTTCGCTTTGATGATTAGATAAAAAATTGATATACAGCGGTTTTGCTTTGGAGAAGTTACCGAGGTGGAGTTCGGTTTCGGCGAGCATGTAGCCCCAATGCGGGATCGGATGTTCGTCGGGGCTAGGCTGCCGTTGGCGGAGTAGGGCGCGTGCGTCGGCGTGGCGTTGGGCGCGAAGGAGCGTGATGGTACGGACAAAATCAACGGCTCCCATGGGCGGCAAAGCATCGAGTGTCTGTGGGGCGGCCTGCTCCTGCCCCAGGACGTGGGTCTGGAGCATCGCCAAAAAGAGCGTCGCCTCTGTGCCAAAAGGCGTAACTTCGCCTTCCAGGCTCTGGAGTAGGGCGATTCCTTCGCTGACCTGACCTTGCATCCCCAACAGCGAAAGGGCCCAGTGGTACTTGTCTGGCACGACACCAAACAAGACCTGTAGCACCCCCAGGGATTTGCGGTGGGGCAGGAAATCGGGGTAGAGTTGGTGGTTTTCCTGGAGGAGCTTGTAGGCACGACGGATATTCCAGATGGCAGACCAGTTTTTCTCAAAATAGACTTCGGCCATGCCCAGTTGGAGGTATAACTCGGCTTGCAAAAAACGATAATAGGGTGAAGGTGCTTCTTGTGATGTGATGAAAGCCAATCTCTCTTCCGTGTTTGTTTTAAAATTTGCCAGTTTTTCCTCTCGTCCATGCAGCAAGAGCAAGAACCAGTCGTGGTAGCTTTGGAGATAATGCGTGTTGGCGTTCTGGGCGGGAGCTTTTTGGAGCGTCTCTTGTCCCTGCTCAAACTCCAGCCGTAGGTAGTGCGCATATACCCGCTCATGGATCGGCAAAAAATCAAATACCCTTGCCTCGGCTGATGTCCCCACAGACCACAGCCACAGCCAGTATATCCACTTCACGTAAACAGGCAAATTCAGGTTCACTTCAGAAAACGAATCAGTTGGGAGAAAGCCCGTCCGCGATGGCTGATGCGGTTTTTTTCGGAGAGGGGCATCTGGGCAAAACTCTCTGCGTAGCCCTCGGGCAAAAAGACGGGATCATAACCAAAGCCGCCCGCGCCTTGCTTTTGGTGCAAAATCTGTCCTTCAACGATGCCTTCAAAGTTGTGCTTTTCGCTTTGGGAGAGGATCAGGGCAATGACGGTACGGAAACGCGCCTTTCGGTCGGTGATGCCGTCGAGCTGGTGGAGGAGCAGTTGGATGTTGGCTTCGGCATCGGATGGCTCTCCGGCATAGCGGGCCGAATGCACTCCGGGTCTGCCGCCGAGGGCTGCTACTTCGAGGCCGGTATCATCGGCAAAACACGGGATGCCGTACTTTTGCCAGACGTGCTGGGCTTTGAGATAAGCGTTTCCCTGGAGTGTATGGGCGGTCTCTTCGATGGCTTCCGTATCGTCTAAGTCTTTGAGGCTCAACAGGCGATACCGATCAGGGAGCAAGAGCCGAATCTCGGCTACTTTGTTGGCGTTATGGGAGGCAAAACAAATATCCATCCCCAAAGATACGCATAAAAAAACTCCTTTCCATGCAGGGACAGAAAGGAGTTGGGGAGCGGACTAAGCCGGGTTTAGATGGCGTACTTCCCTTTTTCGATGAAGGCATCCGCGATGGCTCGGCGGGTTTCCTTTTTGTTGATCGGTGTGATCTTGGTGAAGCGTTTGATACCCATGAGCATTACGCGCTGCTCGTCGCCTTTGGTGAAGGAGGTGATGGCCTCACGTCCACTTTGGTTCAGGATTTCGACGGCGTTGTGGAGGTAGAGCTTCGTCATCAAGACGGGGATTTGTGTGGCTTCCTCGCCTCGGCTAGCGATCATCTTTTCGGTGCGTAGCAAGGCAGACTCGGCCGCATAGGTTTCGATAATCATATCAGCGATGTTGCTCATGATCTCTTGCTCCTGGTCAAGTTTGTCTTTGAAAACCTCTACGGCTTTGCCGGCCACCATCAGGATAGCTTTTTTCATGTTTTGGAGGACTTCTTTTTCCTCGGCAAAACGCTTAGAGCGATCTGGGGTCGTGAACTTAGGGACAGAGGTCAGTTCTTTGGCGACAGCCATGGCAGGGCCCATCAGGTCGAGTTCGCCTTTCATGGCTCGGCGCAAGATCATGCCCACGAGTAGGAGGCGGTTGATTTCGTTGGTGCCTTCGTAGATACGCGAGATGCGGGCATCGCGGTAGGCGCGTTCCATCGGTGCTTCGGCCGAGAAGCCCATGCCACCATAGATCTGAACACCTTCATCAACGATATAATCCAGGACTTCGGAGCCGTGTACCTTGAGGGCGGCACACTCGATGGCGTATTGCTCCACACCTTTGAGTTTGGCTTCGGCTTCGTCGATGCCTTCGGCGATCATGCCATCAATTTTGTTTTCGATGTCTTGCCCGGCACGGTAGGAGGCTGCTTCGGAGGCGTAGAGGCGCGTAACCATCTCGGCTAGCTTGTGCTTGATGGCACCAAAGCTATTGATCGACTGCCCAAACTGCTTGCGCTCGCCCGAGTACTTGAGCGAATGCTCAACGACGATCTTGGCACCTCCGAGGGCGGCGGCGGCCAACTTGATACGTCCAATGTTGAGGATGTTTACGGCGATCTTGAAGCCGTTGCCACGATCAGAAAGCATGTTTTCTACCGGAACGGGCGTATCGTTGAAGAAAATCTGGCGGGTAGAGGAACCCTTGATGCCCATTTTCTTTTCTTCTTCGTTCATCGTGATTCCGCCAAAGTCGCGCTCGACGATGAAAGCCGTCAGGTTTTTGTCGTTTTCGATGCGGGCAAAGACGATCATCACCTGGGCAAATCCACCGTTGGAGATCCACATTTTTTGTCCCGTGATGTGGTAGGTCTTGCCGTCGGGGGAGAGGACGGCTTTGGTTTTGCCTGAGTTGGCATCCGATCCGGCATCGGGTTCGGTGAGGCAGTAAGCACCTTTCCACTCGCCGGAGGCTAGCTTAGGTACGTATTTTTGTTTTTGGGCTTCGTTGCCGTAGTAGAGGATCGGGAGTGTACCGATGCCTGTATGTGCGCCAAAAGCCGTCGCAAATGATCCACCGGCACCGAGGGCATCTGCGATGAGCATGGAGGAGTTGAAGCTCATGCCAAGTCCACCCAAGGATTCGGGGACGCTGATCCCCAACAAGCCCAGTTCACCGGCTTTGGTCATCAGGTTTTCCATGAAGCCCTCCTCTAAGCTATCCATACGATCGACGTGCGGATGAACTTCTTTGTTGAGGAAGTCCAGGCAGGCCTGGGCCATCATCAGTTGTTCTTCGTTGAAATCTTCGGGCGTGAATACGTCTTGTGCCAACGATTCCCGAATCAAAAACTCCCCTCCTTTGAGGGCCGATTGTTTTTCCAATGTTTCTTGCATGGTTGTCTGGTGTTCTGGTGTTCTGATGTATTATCTAAAACTCATACGGAGATGCGCCACGATTTGTTATGCGTGCATACCATCTAAAGCCAAAGATACAGAAAAATGTTATGCTTGCATACTGTTTTTTCAGAATTTTCTCGAACAAGTGTTTGATAAAACCTAACAGCGGGCTTTTTCGTTATGGAGAGAACGATTCAATAAGACCCCACAGCATTCATGGCAGACGTAAACGTGAACTTTGTCCATCCTACTGACGGCCGCATGATTAGTGCCACCCTCGATGACACCATGACGGTACAAGAAGTGTTGAGTGAACTGATTGCGCATGACTTTATCAAGCGCAGCGACCAGGGCTACAACCTGGCCATCAAGGGTGGCAATCGCCTCCTCAACCACCAAACCCTGGCCGATGCCCAAATCCAGCACGGGACTACTTTTCGTGTCATTCCGGCCACCGATGCCGGCAAATCCTGATCCTATGGCCACACCCCAAGACATCCGCAAACGCCGTCTGGCCACCGACTACCAAGAGATGCTCAACCTCAAGGGAGAGATCATCTCCTGGGAAGCCCACAAAGGAGAAGCCCCTCACGTGGAGGAGTACGATCTTGTGGTACGGGTGCGCTCCATCGTCGGGCCCGAACCCACCTACGCCGATGAGCATCGCATCCGTGTTGTGCTGCCGGCGGCCTATCCGCAGGCCCCGCCCCAGGTCGAAATCTTAGGGCAGACCCCCTACCACCCCAACTGGTTCACGAACAACCGCTGGTGCTACGGCACCTGGGATATGACCGAACGCCTGGGCCATCACCTGATCCGCATGATCCGTACCCTCCAATACGACCTCGAGATCACGAACGAACACAGCCCCGCCAACAAAATCGCCAACGCCTGGTACATCAAAAACCGCCATTCGGGTTGGTTCCCCTGCGATACCCAACGTCTGCCCGACCCTACGCGCAGCAAAAAGTTTGAACTGCGTAGCAAGCCTTAGCTGTGGCGCGTTTTCGGGTATTGCACCAAAGCCCCCCAACAGACTGGCAGCCGGCCGAGCTACCGTCCGAGCTGTATCCACAACTGTATCAGGTGGGTATATGTCCAGAAGCCTGGGCAGCCCTACGCACACACGTCGGCTGGGGGCAGCACACGCCCACCAACGGCGCAGAGCAAGGCGGCTTGCTCCTCGGGCAGCCCCTCCGCGACCCCAAGCGTCCCACCCACCTCGTACGCCTCACCCATGCCCTGCCTGCCCACGCTGCCGAAGGCTCCATGCAGCACCTCCATCTGGGCTACGCCGTATGGCAAAAATTGCTACAACAAGCTGAAATGTTCGCGCCCGAGCAGCGCGTCGTGGGTTGGTATCATACCCATCCGCGTTATTTGCGGGTCTATCTCTCCGACACCGACCGCCGCCTACAAGCCCAACTCTTTGCCCAGGATTGGCATATCGCCCTGGTAATGAACCCCCAAAGACGCATCATCCGAGCCTTTCGCGGAGCAGCGGGTTTGCCAACGGGGGTTGGGTTTGAGGGGAATTTGAAATTTTGGATGACGGTTTGATATGCTCGTAATTTTGTTAGTTGAATTTTCTGTTAGTGTAACATTAAAACTATCTTTGTTTTATGAATGTGAAAGAACAGATAAAGAGTACAGGTGCTACCTTTACGCCCAAAGGTCTTGCAGATTTTTTGGCTATTGAGATTGCCAAGTACATTGACTCGCATCACAGGCTTTATGTTATTGATCCTTCTTGTGGCGAAGGTGAGTTGCTTTTGTCCATTAAGAAAGTTCTTGACGATCAGAATTTAGAATATTCATTAAGCGGTTTCGATACAAATCAATCGTACTTGGATGTAGCAAATTCTAGATTCGAGTTACTTGACTCAAATAAAGTAAGACTTAAACAGGGTGATTTTTTAGAGTTAGTTGATTTGTCGGACAATCAATTGTCTTTGGGTTTCGGAGTTGAGAAAGAGAATTCAAAGGTTAATTGTTCTGCTGATGTGATTATTGCCAATCCACCTTATGTAAGAACTCAAGTACTTGGTTCTAAAAAAGCGCAAGAGCTGGCTAAAAAGTTCAATCTAAAAGGGCGAGTGGACTTGTACTATCCATTTCTTATCTCAATGACTGAGAGTTTAAAAGAGGGTGGTATTCTTGGTGTGATTACTTCAAATAGATACTTGTCAACTAAAGGAGGGGAAAGCATTAGAAAGTACTTGGTCGAGAACTACGAGATACTTGAGGTTATTGATTTGGGTGACACTAAA
Organism: Bernardetiaceae bacterium; assembly: GCA_036822015.1. GTDB lineage: Bacteria > Bacteroidota > Bacteroidia > Cytophagales > Bernardetiaceae > DAISIL01. Next base: position 55,514 of record DAISIL010000015.1, read on the forward strand.
CTTTTCGATGCCGCAGTCTTACCCGCAATTTTCATAGGGCGTAAGCGGTCAAGTAAAAATGGAAGCACAAATAAAAAAGAAGCTCAATTCATCAAATTATACGAGGAACTAAACGGTTATAATGGTGAGCTTACCACAGTAGGAAGTATTTATGATATTCTAAAAAACTCTGAATCAGGTTACTTTAATGTTGGGGAAAAGAGATATAAAAGAACAAACGGCTTATTGAAATACGAATCAAACTCTGGCAGCCCTTGGCAGATGCTATCTAAGACTGAGTCCAATTGGACCAATTTGGTGCAAAAAAATGCAAAAGGGTTTGTCGGTGATTTTTTCAAGGTTAGGGTTGGAATAAAGACTACGGCAGATAAGGTTTTCATATCGGATGACTGGGAGCGGTTAGGAAGTAGTATGCCTGAAAGAGAGTTGCTAAAAGAACTCATTTCTCAAGAAAATATAGAACGGTGGGGCGTTAATGACAAAGTCAGATTGAAAGTTCTCTATACGCATGAACTAGAGGAAGGCAAAAAGAAAACAATCACTATTGATAATTATCCATTAGCGAAGGAATATTTTTTGAGTCATTCTGAACAGTTGAAAGGACGCAAGTATGTTTTAAGTGCGGGACGTGAATGGTTCGAAATATGGGTTCCACAAAACCCAAAGTTTTGGAAAATGCCTAAGCTGGTTTTTCCTGATATTAGCGTAAATCCTAGGTTTTATTTTGATAGTGGTGGAAAAATCGTGAACGGAAATTGTTATTGGATTGTAGCTCAGAATCCAAAAGAAGAAGAGCTTCTATTGCTAATTCAAGGGGTGGCCAACACTAAACTGATGACCAAGTATCATGATCTTGTTTTTAACAACAAACTCTACTCGGGCAGGAGAAGATATTTTAGTCAATTTGTTGAGCGATATCCAATTCCTGATTCCGACAGTCCCGAATCAAAGCAGATTATCAGTTTAGTCAAGACTTTAAACGTAACAAAGGAGAAAGAAAAACAGCAATCCCTTGAAATTGAACTTGAGAATCTCGTTGCTTCTGCCTTTGGTGTTGAGACGGTGCTCAATCTGGATTAAAAACAACTTGTCCGTAGTATTTCTCAAAGAACGACATAGGAATAGATCGTTGGCATTTGTAGCTCTGATCGCTAACATATGAAAATAACTCTCCTAATTTTTCTCCTGGGGAAAGAACGATTCCTTCTATTATTTCAGTAACAGGGTTAGTAAGTGCTATTAAATATCGAACGTCAAAAGTTGTCAGATTTTCACTTTCAACCACTATTTCTTCATTCTCAGGTGAAAATTTACCTAAATCGACAGTCGGAGAATCTTGAACCTTTACTTCAAGAAGCTGATTTTTAATATCAGGAAAGCCACCAAAGAGCAAGTCGCCTTCATCTACCTGATATCCAAGCAACTCAAGCGTCATGCGCTCAAGAGCCTGTCCACGGTTTTTTGTGGCTGCCGCACTTAATTTTTTACCGATAAGTTTCTTAGCAACCATCTCTTTTAATAGTTCTATGGAATACAGCTCACGGATTTGCGGTTCTTCTACCATTCCTGATTTGGGTGGGTTGTAGTCATGTAGAATATGGTAAGAAAGCTTTTTAGAATCGGAGAATGATAAGATTTTATCTTCTCTGGAGTATATCTCATTTCTGGCCTTAGAAGAAATTAATAGTTGATGTTTAATTGTTGGTTTCCCAAATTTTCCAAACTTCTTTTCAATGTATGCTGGTGTGAGGATAAAAACAGAAGCTATTGCCGATTTAGAAATGTCTATTCTTACGAAAACGAATCTGACATCATCGCATTGTAAACTCTCTCCTGAATCATATTTTATCAAGAGCATATTGCTCGCAGGAATACGATTCCATACTTGAAGGTTATATGATGTTCCCGATGTGACGATATAGGTGTCGATAAATTCCCGAGTGATTTTCGGAACTCCTTTTCCTTTTGGGGGAACTATTTCATATTGACCTGAAATTGCAGGGATAGGCAATTCTTTGCTCTCAAGAATTGATGCAATTAGCTTACGAACATTTGAACCGTCTGTTCTGGTCTTTCCCGTTATTTTAAATGGTTTTCCAATTAAGCTTG
>DAISIL010000016.1:0-25864 GCA_036822015.1 Bernardetiaceae bacterium
GGGGGGGGGTAATTTAGCTACACATTTTAAAATGTGTAACTTCTCGCGAAGCAGGGATGCGCACCCGAGCAGCAAGAGCGGCAAAACTGGCTACCGCTTATCAAAATGCTAGTGTTCTCTTAAAATGTAATCAAAAACCATGAAAAAGTTATTTTTTTCGATAATCTTTGTATTGGTCTCCTTGACCGCCTCTGTTTCGGCGAATACCGAAGAGGTGAAAGGTGATGATTGGTGCTGTATTGATGTTCCACTTTATGGAATAACTAGCTGTTCTCCCTACGGTTGTTATGATGCAGCAATAGGTGCTGCGGAAATGATCGCTATCATGGATCAAAACGGCTATCAACCAGGAGGCTAAATTCTTTTTTTGAGATTTTCGAGTGCTTCAAGACCTGTATCCTTGAGGCAATCTATCTTTTCCATATTTAAAAATGTGAATTATGAAATATTTACTTTATTTTTTTCTAGCCATCCCCTTTTTCTCCCTTGCCCAGTCTCCCATCTCGGGTACGCTTACCTATACCTATACCACCTATGGTCTTGAGGAACGCTACACGATGCACTTTACCGCCGAGGCTGCGATGGCATACACGGAGCGAAGTGAAAAGTATTTCTTTTCTTCGGAGTTAGTGCCGATTCCTGGTAAAGAGAATAGTTATGATGCTATCGTAAAAAAAACAGACCAGGAGAGTAATACTTACTACAAAAACCTGAAGGAAAAGCAGTTAGTTACTCGTGAGATGGGAACCAGTTATCGTCCGAGTATCGTGCTGGAGGAGCCACTCCCCGAGATAGACTGGCAGATCGTAGAAGACATGCAAAAAACCATCGGCGATTTTGCTTGCCAGGCCGCAAAGGGCAGCTACAAGGGACGGCGTTATCTGGCCTGGTTTACATACCAGATTCCTGTAAGCCACGGCCCGTGGAAATTTTGTGGCCTGCCGGGCTTGATCCTGGAAATACACGACGACACCCCACAAAAACGCTTTCATTTTGTGGTCAATACTATCGAGATCGGAAAAACAGATTTCCCTTATCCCATTGAAGCTCCAAAAATGGGAGAGCGTATTACGTGGGGTGAGTATGCTTATATGTACATACATGCGCAGGAAGCCTTAGACAAAAAAGTAAAAGCAATGGAAGCGGCTAAGGGCGGAGGACGAACACTTAGCATGATACTGGAAGACTACACAAAAAGTCATCTGGAGGGACCCGCTTTTGTAGCCTGGGAGAAATCGCAAAAATGATTTGGTATGCTTTAAAAACATTGCTTTTTTGTTTTCTTTTGAGTATTGTTGCTTTTGCTCAAAAAGAATCATCCATTACTGGGGTTGTGCAGGATACAACCGGGCATCCAGTCGCCTGGGCCAGTGTGGTAGTGCGTGGAGTCGCTGCACAAAAAGTCTTGGGATTCGGGACGAGTACCGAAGCAGGGATATTTACCATCCAGGTAGCAACTGACAGCCTCGGGTATCGGGTTACGGTGCGGTCTTTGGGCTATGCCGTGCAAGAACAAACGATACAAGCTCCTCAATACCTGAGTTTTGTACTCGCCGAAGAGGCTACGGAGTTAGAAACTGTCCTGGTAGAAGCAAAAGCCCTTAGCATCCGCTTTGCCGAAGACACAACGGTCTATCGTGTGGAGGCCTTCGTGGATGGTTCCGAGCAAAATATCGAAGAGTTACTCAAAAAGTTACCGGGCGTGGAGATCAGCGACGGCGGACAAATTAAGTTCAAGGATAAAGTAGTATCGGCCGTCATGCTGGATGGCGACGACTTATTAGGCAAGAATTACCAACTACTCACCCGAAATGCTCGAGCAGATCTAGTAGAAGAGGTAGAGGCTATCGAAAATTACGATGAAAACCCTGTGCTACGTCGCATTGAAGGTGGAGAAGAAACCGTTATCAATCTCAAATTTCGCAAAGATCGAAAAAAAGTACTCTTCGGGAATGTAGCCGCCCACTACGGCAATGCAGCTGCACGGGAGCTATCCGCCAATCTTTTTTCATACCTCAAAAAAGCCAAAATCTATACACAAGCCGCACACAATACCATCGGTAAGAACAAAGCTCCGCCACGAAGTATGCAAATGAATCTGGCGGAGATGGAGCGTTATCTCTCTAAGTTTAGCCCTGATTTTCAGCCCTTTATCACGACCACTGAGGAGGGGCAAATCAGTAGCCTAGGGCAAGAGCGCAACTGCTTCAACAACCAATGGGTAGGTAGCACACATACCGTTATCAAGCCCAGCAAAAAAGTCATCCTCAAGCCCAAGTTGATTGCTTACATCGACCGTCAGCGTTTTACACGCAACCAAAACACAGCGTATTTGCTTGAACAGCCTTTCAATATTCAGCAAGATGAGCAGCTACGCCTTCGTCCGCAATACTACCACGGGCTGTTAGATGCTCACATTACCCCCGACGAAAATACCTTCATCAAGTACCAAGGCGAATGGAAGGAGCAAAGTAGCCCCTTTCGGAGGTCTATCTTACTGACCAATACATTTTTGCCTGATGAGCAAACACAAGAGCAACTTTCGGATCGGTTCCAACACAGCCAGCAACATTTACAGATCACTCGACAGACTGGCGAGTCATCGGCCCTGATCATCGAACTCCAACACCAGTATTTTTTACAAGACCAAAGCTACGTCATCGAAGCCGGATCATCGCGCTATGCTGATTATTTCGATCAAACATCTGCGTTTAAACATATTTTGCAAGAAGGACTCAATGAAAAGCACTTTTTAGAAGGCTCCTTGCGTTTTCCGTATCGCATTGGTGAGCAGCGTTTAAGTATTGAAACCGGTTTTGTGGCTGATCTCAACCGCCTGCAAAGTCGTTTCACACTCACCGAAGGGGAGGAGGTTTTTGTGCCCAGCACTGATTTTATGGGCATCTCCAACATTCGGCATAGTTTGTATTACGTACAGGCGAGTATGGTACGAGAGTGGAAGTCCTGGGAACTCCAAGCACAAGGACAGTGGCTATGGAACCGTTCTGGGCTTAGCCGCGAAGGAGTGCGTAATAGGTATTTTATCTTGCCCAAAGCCCGTTTGCAATACCACTTATCGAGTACATCAAAGATGTATCTGTCCTACAAAGCTTCGCTGGCTTTGCCACAGGCAAGAGGGTTGCACCAACCTTTTGTTCTCTCGTCGTTGCAGCAGTTTAGGGGCGGAACTGATCTTGTTGAACTTCCCCACACACGCCGAATCCAGGTGGGTTGGCAACAAAAAAAGAACATCGGTGATATAAATCTCAACTTTTTTTATGGCTGGGAACAGAACCGCTACCGAGATAGCTCCACAGTAGTACCTCAATTTCAGTTTTATACGGCTTTTGTTTTACCGAAGAGCCAAAGCATGGGTGGGCAAGGACGCTATCACCGTTTTTTTGAGGAGGTAGGCATAGATGCAAGCATTTTGACGGGCTTTCAGCAGACCCAACAACGCAATCGCATCAACGGGGAGGAACGCATGTTGCGGATGCAAAACAACTTTGCCCAGCTAAATCTCGGTGTCGCCCTGACCCGTGAGTGGGTGCTTGGCGTAGGCGGAAAAATCAACCAAAATATCTTGCGTAGTGAACTTTTGGCAAGTAATCAAAAGCTGCGGAATGAAAATATTTTTGCAGACGCTTTTTTGAATGTTACTTTCAAGAAAAACAAAAAGTACATCGCCGAACTCCGAACCGATGGGCGGTATATTGCCGACCGCTGGTTGCTTTTTGCGGATGTACGTCTGACATACATTGCCTCCAAAAAAACTACTTTTTACTTGCATGCTTTCAATATTAACAATGAACGATATTTTGAGCAGGTTTTTTTATCTGACTTCACCGACTACCGCAGCCGCCAGAACTTACTCCCGCGCCAGGTTTTGTTGGGGCTGAACTGGAATCTTTAAAAAAGCAGTGGTCGTGCATTATTTTTGCGTAGGATTGTTTATCTTTCCGATCAAAAACTATACAACACCGCATGAGCAGCGAGCGCAAGGGTAAGCACAGTATCCTTTACGTGGACGATGAAAAGTACAACCTGACGGCTTTCAAGGCTGCCTTCAGGCGTGAGTACAAGGTATTTGTCGCCGAAACGGCAGAGGAGGGAATTGAGCTACTGGCACAAAACCCTATCGAACTTGTCATCACAGATCAGCGGATGCCAGAAGTTACGGGCGTAGAGTTTTTGAAGCGCATCGTCCCCGACTACCCACACGTTATACGCATGATTCTCACGGGGTTCAGTGATGTTCAAGACATCATCTCGGCGATCAATGAAGGCGGGGTCTATCGCTACATCACCAAGCCCTGGGACAAGGACGACCTGCGCATCACCATCGACCGCGCCCTCGAATCCTACGAACTCTCCCAGGAAAACCGCCGCCTCATCCACGACCTCCAGGAAGCCAATCGCACCTTAGAGCAAAAGGTCATCAAGCGTACCCAAGAGATCACGGCACAAAAGGAAATCATTGAGCAAAAAAACCTCAACATCCTTGATAGCATCAACTACGCCCAGCGCATCCAACAAGCCAGCCTGCCCACCCAGGCACGCATGGCCGACAAGCTCAAAGACTTCTTCGTCTTGTATATGCCCCGAGATATTGTCAGTGGTGATTTTTATTGGTTTGAAAGCCAAATAGACCCCGCCTCTGGGCATGAAAAACTACTTTTGGCGGCCATCGACTGCACCGGACACGGCGTGCCAGGTGCCTTCGTTTCCTTGATCGGCAAAAATCTGTTGGATCAAATTGTCATCCTGGGCAAAACGTTCTCACCAGACCAGATTCTCAATCGCTTACACGCCGAAATCAACCGCGCCCTCAACCAACAGCACAGCCAAAACCGCGACGGCATGGATATGACCTTGTGTGTGATCGACTTAGCGGATCAGACGATGGAAGTCTCCGGTGCCAAAAATCCCATGTTGCGCATCCAGGAAGGCAGCAGCGAAGCCGAGACCTTCAAGACCGATCGCTTTTCGGTGGGCGGCTTTACCGATAAGCAGCAGCCGTTCACGAAGCAATCTTTTTCGTTGCAAACCCCTGCTTGCTATTACATTTTCTCCGACGGCTACCAGGATCAGTTTGGCGGCCCCGAAGGAAGAAAGTTTATGAAAAAGAGAATGCGGGAGTTTATTTTTGATATACATACCTTGCCTATGCCCGAGCAAAAAGAACGGCTCCACCAAGAGATCAAAGACTGGATGGGCGATAAAGAAGCCCAGATAGATGACATTCTCGTGATCGGCTTCAAAATTTAAAAACAAAGAAGAAGATTCTTTTTTTTGTGTGCTACTTTCCTTCTTCTGGCAAGGTCTGCATACTGACCACCCATATCCCCCTTAACTGATCGGCGGCATAACCTCGGGCTTTGTCGTTGGGATACTTTTGGTCGATTTTTTGGAGGGTAGCCGAGTTGATGTCCGTGTTGGGTTGTCCGTGGCATTGGAGGCACATGGCATTGGTCAGGATGGGGTAGTAGCCAACCATCCGCCCATTGAGTTCGATCATTTGAGGCTTGGGTTTATCGCCGGCAGCCAGGATGGCTTTGGTTTGGGTGATGTAGGCGAGTTCGCGCTCGTCGGCGGTATTTTGCGGGTTTCGGGGCAGATCAGATACGCGCTTGATGTGCGCTCCCAGTACCCGGGCCATGCTGTCGGTGAGTGGATAAGCGCGGGTATTACAGAAAGTTACGGCACCTTCGGGGCCCTCGCGCTGGATCGCCTGCATGAGGTTTTTGCCCAGGACGGCTTTGGTGGCCATGGCCCACTCTTGCCCCTGCTCCTGATAGGGCTTGCGCTCGGGATGTGCCTGGCGTTCATGCTCGGCAAACCAATCTGGGGCTTCAAGGTCAGCGTGATAGAGATAATAAGCAATGGCGGTCAGTTGCTCCTCCGAGAAATCCATCTTGGGCATCAAACCAAAGCGACGCAAAGCCCCGGGCATCTTAGATCGGCTGCTATCGGGCTGCTGCACAAAGGCGATCAAATCCTGTGTGAAGGTTTCAAGACCGGGACTGTCCTCAAGGTAGTGCCTCTTGACCGCGATCAGGGGTGGGGCGATGCGGTCATCGTGTCCGGCCGTGGGGCTGTGGCAGGTGATACACTGCCCCTGAATCAGGGTCAATCCCTGGCTCATGAGGAGTTCTTGATCGGAAGAAGGCAGATTTTCAGTATTTGGGCGGGTTGTGCAGGCGATGAGCAAACTTGCCAAAAGCGCGGCATACAAACAAGTAGGAAGGATACGCATAAGGGAAAATGATTAGATAAAGGAACACAGCAAAGATAAACACCTGACCCTATGTTAATCTATGACCAAAGGCAGAAACGCCCCAAAAATCAGTGAACTTTCTATGAAAGGACGTTAATTTTAGGTCGATCAGGTTAAAAATTCCTTCATTTATTCTTAATATTGCCCAATTGGGTAGCTTTGTGTACAAGATGAAGTACAATTCTTTCACCAACAGCATATTTTGATTATGATGAACCAAAAAAATCTCTATTCGCTTTTCCTGTTTGTTTTGTTGTTTTTTGGGGGGATATGTACTATCCAAGCCCAAGATTGGGGAGATGAGCCGCTCAAAGCCCAGGAGGCCTATGCCCGTCTGGTGGATTACGTGAAGGCAGAGCAGTACGAACAGGCGCATCCCGATGCAGGCTGGCTCATGCAGCACGCCCCGCGTCTGGCTATGGATATGTACGTGAAAGCCATCAAGGTATATGAGGAAATGGAGGGGCTAGCCGCCAAAAACAAAGATAAAGCCGCCCAAGAGGGCTATCAAGATACCGTCTTGTTACTCTACAAACAACGCCTTGAGTATGGCTTCCATAGCGGCGAAGACGACATCTACCGAAGGGCTGGCTACAAAGCCTATCCCTACCTCGTTACCCGAAAAGGGGCCGAAGATACGCTCTATCAGTTTTATGGTAAGGTCATCGAAACCAACCAAAACAACACCCCACGCGCCCAGCTGACCTACTTCGTCGATGTGAGTGGACGAATGTGGACGCGCAAAAAAATCTCCAAAGCCGAGTTTTTTGCCGCCCACGAAAAAGCCCAGACCATCGCCCTGGCCAATGTCGCCGATGCCGAAGCCAAAGGCGACACCCAGGAGGCTACCATCTGGAAAGAAAAATGTGCCGATAAGCTCGACGACATCCTCACAGCTTACCTCAAAGATGAACTCGACTGCCAGACGGTCAAGGACTTGTTCGTCTCGAAAGCCAAAGAAAATCCCGACGATCAGGCTGCCTTCGATAAAGCCTTTGCCTGGATGATTAAGGCTGGCTGTGTCAAAGATGAAGAGTTCTTGACCCTCCTGGAGCAGAAATACGAAAAAGATCAGGATTGCGGCAGCGGAAAAACCCTTGCCAAACTCTACATGGCCGCCGAAGACTACGCCACCGCCGAGCAGTGGTACCAAAAAATATTTGATGGCCCCTGCCAGGATCAGCCCGAAGAGAAAGCCAAAGCCTACCTCCAGCTCGCCAAAATCAAAACCATTGCCGGTGAGTTTAGTACAGCCCGCAACTACGCACGCCAGGCCGCTGCCGCTGACAAATCCGTAGCCGCCGATGCCTACACGCTCATCGGAGATATGTACGCGAGCAGTTTCAAGATGTGCGGCGAGGAGGTCAAGGGCGATCCGATCAAGGTACGAGCCGTCTTTTTGGCTGCCTACGACATGTATGCCCAGGCGGGAAACAGCGAAAAGATGAACAAGATCAAAGGGCAGTTTCCCTCCACCGAGGAGGTCTTTACCCAAAACAAAAAGGTAGGCGAATCCGTTCCCGTAGGATGTTGGATACAAACAACTACTACTTTACGCACCCGCTAAAACACAAGCACTTACCATGACCGAAGCCCTCCTTGAAACCGATCTTGTCCAGGACTTTCTGGATACCTATGCCAAGCATCCGCACTACAAAGCCCCTACGGGAAACCGCCTTCATGCTAAAAGTTGGCAGACAGAAGCCGCCCTGCGGATGCTACTCAACAACCTGGATGCCGAAGTAGCCGAAAACCCCGATGCCCTCGTTGTCTATGGCGGTACGGGGCAGGCTGCCCGTAATCCAGAAGCCCTACGCCAGATCATCGCTTGTCTTTTGCGTCTCGAGGACGACCAGAGCCTACTCGTTCAGTCGGGGAAGGCCGTCGGGATCATTCCCAGCCACTCGGAGGCCCCCCGCGTCCTGATCGCCAACTCCAACCTTGTCCCGAAGTGGGCTACCTGGGAGCATTTCTCCCAACTCAAAGAACGCGGTCTGATGATGTACGGACAGATGACGGCTGGTAGCTGGATATACATTGGCACACAAGGCATCTTGCAAGGAACGTATGAGACGTTTGCTGCCTGTGCTGATCGCCATTTTGGCGGTACGCTCAAGCATCGCCTCCTCGTAACGGGTGGCATGGGTGGTATGGGCGGGGCCCAACCCCTGGCCGCGACCCTGGCCGGAGCCGCCTGTCTCGGCGTGGACATCGACCCGGAGCGCATCCAAAAGCGCATCGCCACCCGTTACCTTGACCGCATGACCCACAGCTACGAAGAAGCCAAAGCATGGGTATTGGATGCCCAACAAAAAGGAGAGGCACTTTCCGTTGGGCTGGTAGCAGACATCGGCGATACGCTCGAGCGGCTCCTCCAAGACGGAATCATCCCCGATGTACTCACCGATCAAACCTCGGCGCATGACCCCCTCCACGGCTATATCCCCAACGGACTTTCCCTGGAGGAGGCCTGCCGGTTGCGGAGCCAGGATCCCGAAGCCTACCAGGAGCGATCCTACCAAAGTATGGCCCGACACATCGGGCTGATGCTCGAGCTACAACGACGGGGTAGCATCACCTTTGATTACGGCAACAACCTCCGTGAGTATGCCAAGATCGCCGGACAAACGGAGGCTTTCGACATCCCAGGTTTTGTCCCAGAGTACATTCGCCCGCTTTTCTGCGAAGGAAAAGGACCCTTTCGTTGGGCTGCCCTCTCGGGCGATCCCGAGGACATCCGCGTAACGGATGAAGCCCTCATAGCAGCTTTCCCCGAAAATACCCACATGATTCGTTGGCTTAAAGCAGCCCAGGAAAAAGTCGCTTTTCAAGGGCTACCTTGCCGCATCTGCTGGCTGGGCTTGGGCGAACGCCAAAAAGCAGGCTTGATTTTCAATGACTTAGTACGAACAGGGAAAGTAAAAGCACCCATCGTCATCGGACGCGATCACCTGGATTGTGGTTCCGTTGCCTCCCCCAACCGCGAAACCGAAGGGATGCTCGACGGCAGCGATGCTGTTTCTGATTGGCCACTCCTCAACCTGATGGGCAACACCAGCGGTGGGGCTACCTGGGTCTCGTTTCATCACGGCGGGGGCGTGGGCATGGGCTACTCCCAACACGCGGGCATGGTCGTCGTTGCCGATGGCACGGCGCGTGCCGAGCGGTGTTTGCGTCGCGTCTTGCACACCGATCCAGCGATGGGTGTGTTTAGGCACAAAGACGCAGGCTATCCCATCGCCATCAAAACCAGCCAAAAGTTTGGACTGGATATTTAGCGTTTGGCAAGCACTGACGACAAAAGAGCAACATACATTCATTGACACAAGCACCAGAAGATCAACTTTGAAACCCCATTCTCTCTCCTGGTGTAAGTTCTGCTGCTGGCTGTTCTTTGTGCCGCTTGTCGTGATCGGGCAGGTACAGAGCAGCCAGACTTTTGTTTGGGATCAAGCGGCCTTCGTGCGGCTTACATCTGTGGAGCAGCAGAACTTTATCGCCACTTTCTTTGACAGCTACTGGCAGCACCGCCAACCGGAACTCCTCCCAGAGATCAAGGAAGACCTCGGAAAGCGGCACAACACGCAGGTCTTGTATTACCTACAAAGTGAGCTGGGGCCGCTCTTGCGCTATGCCGTTGATAAACAAGCCCATCATTGGGTGGATGCCTTCGCCCAAATACTGCTCCTGGCTCTGCCTGCCCTCACCGAACAAAATCAACTGCCCCTTGACCTGGGTGGAGCAACACGGGTGCTGACCTATCCTACACCGCAGGTCTTTTGGGCTGATCCCGAGGGCAAGGAAATCATCTTACATTCCTCTCAATTTTTGTATTTTGCCACTCAATTACTGAATGCCGTCAAAGGACTTCCCGCGCACGCCCAAACCGAACACACCCGCCGCTATGCAGAAGTGTTTGCTCCCGTCATCGACCGACACTACACCCGCTGGGTTTTGGGCCTCGAGGGTAACTTCCAGGTCAGGGCCTGGGGATGCGGCGAAGGTACCTGGACACACGAGCAGCTACTCACACAAAAAAGCCAGAGCCGCTTCGCCAAAGCCGACGGCAGCCACCAATATTGCAACATGATTACGGATACCGATTTGTGGATCATGGCTGGGGTCATGGAATGGGTCATGTATTCCGAGCAGGATAGCCGCTACACCGCCTACATCCGGTCGGCACTCGAAGTCGTAAAACAACGCCTAAAACCTACGCAAATCACTGATTTTTATGGACTTCCTACAACAGGCTATGACTTTGATGTAGGAAGCTGGGACGCACACCCAGCCTATCGCTATGCCGCTTACGCCCAAGACACGCCCACAGACAACCTACCCGAAGTGCGGCAAAGTTCCTGGGACATCGGACACGCTGCCCGTTTTGTATGGGTTTTTGAGACGTTCGGGCGTTATCAGGAACAGTCTGGAAATGCTATTTTTGATGCCGACTCAGTGCTGCAAGGCCTGGCGCGACAAATGGCGTATCGGGTCTTTAATCGCGACTGGAACCAGCCCAGGTTCACGAACTTTTTGGGGGGGCAAAACGGCTGGTTTGCTGCCCAACCCACACCAGACGGGCTGGCAGGTACGCCGCCCTTCGGGCTATCGGCCAGTGTGCTTTACGGGGGCTATACCTACCTGACGCACCACAACCAAGACTTTCAATTTGTGGCATATAGTCTCTGGGATGCCCTACTTTCAGGCGCAATCGAGGGCGATCCAGCTTATGCCCTGCTTGATCTCCGGCGGCAACCCGATACCCCACACACCTACCGCGTTGGGCGATGGCGAATGAGCTATATTGTTAATTTTTGGGCGGGGATGAGATTCTGAAAAGCCGCTTCCTCACTGCCCCAGGGCTTTCCAAAAAGTAGCTAAAAAGAACAGCAGGAGCGAAGCCGGTATCAAATATTGCCAACAAAGGCGCATCAGTTGGTCGATACGCAGGCGCGGGTAGCTCCATCGCACCCACATCTGTACAAAAATCAAAATTAAACTTTTGCTGATGAGCCAAAAAGCGCCCCAAAGATGACCCGATAGCATCCCGGGTGTACCGCTCGTGTAGTCGGCCAGGCGCACAACTCCCATGTTCGGGAGTGGAGTGTTCCAGCTTCCCCAGAACAAAACCACCCCCAACATACTGACCAGCAGCATCATCCCGTACTCGGCTAGCATAAAAATAGACCAACGAAAACCCGAGTACTCCGTCAAGAAACCCGCAATCAACTCCGACTCTGCTTCGGGTAAGTCGAAGGGAGCGCGGTTGGCTTCGGCCAACGAGGCAATAAAGAACACCACAAAAGCCGGCAGCAAAACAGGCATACGAACGACGTTCCACAAAAATACCCCCCCCCAATCGCTCACCTCTACGCCCAAAGCAGGCAAACCAAAGAGGTAGTTGGTCTCCCACTCGGTGAAGATACCTTGCTGAAAACTAATGCTTTGCAGATCAAGGCTACCACACAAGATCACGACACCCAACACCGAAAGCCCCAGCGGGAGTTCATAAGAGATCATCTGGGCCACCGCCCGAACGGCACCAAAAAGCGCGTATTTGCTCTCCGACCCCCAGCCAGCCATCAGGATACCGATAATATCCAATGCCACAAAAGCCAACAAAAAGAACAAGCCTACGTCCAGACGCGCCCCCACCAAATCAGAAGATAAAGGCACCGCCGAAAAACCCACCAAAACCGACGTAAAGACCACAAAAGGAGCCGTCTTGTACAGCCAGCGATCCGCAGAAATGGGTATCAGGTCTTCTTTTTGGATCAATTTCAAGACATCAGCCAGCGTTTGGAGCAATCCGTAGGGGCCAACCTCCGTAGGGCCAAGGCGATCCTGAATAAAGCCCGCCAACTTTCGCTCTGCATACACACCCAATAATGCAAAAATCAAAAGTAAGGGCAGAAATACAAAAAATGCAAGCATGAATGTTTAAGGAATCGTCTGACTGTGTAAATTGATTAAAAACGAAATGATATTTTCTACGGACAAAATATGGTCGATCTCCGTAGCCGCCAGGGCAGCGGCAGGCATGGCGTTAATCATACTTTCCTCGGGGTCTTGAACGATTGTTGTGCCGGAAAGGCACTTGATGATCCGCATCCCCTCTGCTCCGTCTCGGTTGGCCCCCGAAAGCAAAATGCCGAGGAGCTTGGGGCCATAAGCATAAGCGGCAGATTCAAACAGAATATCAATCGAGGGACGAGAGTTATTGATAAGCCCTTCGGTACTCAAAAAAATGCTGCTATCATCGGATATACCCATGTGATAATTAGCGGGTGCCAGGTAAACACGATTTTGTCTAATCTGCTCTTTATCCGTAGGTTCGGATATTTTTTTGAGGCTTCGGATGGACAAGGCCTCCACGAAGCCGTGCCGAACGTGCTTGAGCCGATGCAGGCACAAAAAAATAGGAATTGGGAAGTTGCGCGGAATACAGGAAAGCAAGCGGGTAACGGGCTGAAAGCTACCCGCTGAACCGCCAATCACGATTGCCCGGTAAGGTAATTGCTGTACATCACTGATTCCCGTCATTGGTATCTTCTGATTTGCGCTTAGTCTTTGATTTTTTTGTACATCTTTTCCTCGTTATTCACGACAATAAATTTGTACGCAATGTCGCACCAAATCAAAGATTCCTTAGAACCAATGATGAGATAGCCGTAGCGATGCAGGCTTTCATGTAGTTTATGCAAAACTCGATTTTGTAGTTGCTGATTAAAATAAATCATCACATTTCTACACAAAACTATATCAAATTTTGAAAATGGCTCACCTATAACAAGATCATGTTTCCGAAAGGACATGTTTTTGCTTAGTCGCTCCTCCATCACGGCCTCGCCATTGACTTCTCTGTAGTAGTTTTTGAGGGCGTTTTTGCCACCCATCCGCTCGTAGTTTTTGCCATTGACCTCCATGTTTTTGAGGGCATATACTCCGCGCTTAGCCCGTGTAATGATCGCTCGATCCATATCGGTAGCCACCAATTTTGCCCGATCTAGTACACCCATCTCATCCAGGAGAATGGCCATCGAATAGACCTCCTCCCCCGAAGAGCAGCCCGCGTGCCAGATCGTGATCTGGTCTTTGCCCAGGAATAGGTTGGGTAGCACGTCGTCGCGGAGGCTAATCCAGAAGCTGGGATCGCGAAACATCTCCGTTACGTTTACGGTGATTTCGGAGACAAACTCCTCGGCAAACTGCTCCTGGCGTTCGAGGAGGGCGATAAGGGCAGGGATAGATTTGAGTTTGTACAACTCGAGGATACGTACAATTCGTCGCCGAAACGATGACATGGCGTAGTCGGTGAAGTCGTAGTTGTAACGCTCTTTCACCAGTTTTGCCAGCATTTGTAATTCCTCTAGAGACAATTCTTCGTTCATGGAAATTTTGGACAAACGTTAATTGAGTAAAGCTACAATAAATTATTGAAAAGTTCTACTCCCCAACTACGGCAAGGTGATAATTTTTCCGACACCAGACCCTGTTTCTCCACTCTGCGTCCTGACCGTGATCCGATATAGGTACATCCGAGATTGCGGAAAAGGGCTTTGCCAGGAAAGCACGTCGATCCGCTCGGGTGCATTAAAAACCGTCTCTTCTTGCACAAAAACGATACGCCCTAAGGGGTCTATGATCTCTAAACGCAGCGCTAAGTCATCGCCGCTTCGGTTGTGTGAAAAATTGAAAGTTACCCGCTCCCCAAAGGGCAACGGGTTGGGATATACAGTCTCTCCACGCAAAGCCAGACCTTCGGCGATGACGACAAAAGCAATCGTAGTCTCGCTCATATTGTTGTGGGCATCCCATAACCTGACCGTTAGTGTGTGCGGCCCCAAGGAGAGATTTTGGAGAGGAAAATGGATGAATCCTTTGGTAAAGTCATCCGTTGCCGTCTCAAAATAAGGGTTCAAGACCCAGGATTGCTCGAGGTCGTCGTCCAAAAACGCAATCATCTGACGGTCTTTGGCACTAGGGTTAAAACCGCTTTCATCCCTAGCCTCGACGAGCAGGATTGTCTGCTGCGGGACACGCATACCCTCCACAAAATCACGATCGCCGAGCCAGGCCTGCACCTCCGGCGGGTTTTGGTCATGGCTTGCTTCTACGCGCCCACCGAGTGGGATATACTGCCCCCCATGAGCATCTTGTTCTTGATTATCAAAAGCATAAACCTCGATACGTCCCCTGTCTGTTCGTGTGGATACATCAACGGGTACGATCCAATCTAGTTGAAAACGGCCATCCGTAACCGTGGCACTGCCCTGCAAGAGTAGATGTTGATGCTCAGGATACTCGGCCGGATCAGACTCCTCGCCCAGGGTACGGATAGGCTCACGCGCATCAAAGATGCGTATTTGGGCTGTGCCGCTGAAATTTGGGTTAGGCTGTCCGTTGTTTTGGATGCTACCCCGTAAGGTGATCCGCTCGAGGGCGCGCAGGCTATCGGGTAAACCCTCCATGACTACCTGCTGGAGGGGAGTGGCCAGGCGCATAGAGGGATCACCCAAAAGGGCAAAGT
The DNA here is from genome assembly GCA_036822015.1 of Bernardetiaceae bacterium. Lineage (GTDB taxonomy): Bacteria > Bacteroidota > Bacteroidia > Cytophagales > Bernardetiaceae > DAISIL01. The sequence goes on from DAISIL010000016.1 coordinate 14,808, forward strand.
TGCGATTGACGAGGGTAAGGCTGTTGTTTTTGGTGCGCCGCATGATGTCTCCCAGACGGCGGTGAGGGTCTTCAAAAACATTTTCATAAAAAGCACGAGCAGCCAAAAAATTGGTATTCGAGAAGACGGGGCGCGTCGTCGTGATCAAAGCCACGCCACCACCAGTAGGGCTTAAGATGATGCGCTCTCCCCCCGACTCTCGCTCCGGGTTGTCATAACGCCCAAACTCACAAGTAGCCGTTACGAAGAGAGGCATCTGGTCTGGATTGCGCCACCGCTGAATACTGGCCGCATCGAGGATGTTCTCGGAAGTCCAGCCAGCTTCGGAGCCATGCCCCATAAAATTGACGATGAACGTCCCCGAGTTTACGGCAGCGTTCAGTGCCTGGCGGGCAGCGGGCGCGCGTTTGCGTCCGTTTTCGTCGGGTATCTGCTCAAAGGCATCGACGTAGAGCCGCTCGACACGATAGGCCGGATGGCTATGCTCGATCTGCTGGGCCAGGCGTTCGGAGTCGTCCTGATGGATATTTCGATCGCCGTCGTCGGCCACAAAAAGTATGCGGTTGCGCCAACTCCCGAAGCGGTTTGGATGCGTTTGGTAAGCGATCAACTTATCCACCACCTGCTGGGCTTGTAGTAAAGTACGGACAGGTAAGCGTCCCACCCCCAAATCCAGGGTGTGATTGCCCGTAGCATCCTCGGCCCACTCGCCTTCGTTGGCTTCCATGAATGCAAAGTAATCATCTGATCCATAGCTAAATATGGGATGAAAAGACTCTCGGGATTGGTAGATCGGGACAAAATTAGTATTGCCTGCCGTTCGATTTTTGGGATCATAGGAGGCATCACCAAACAGAAGTACATACCGCAACTGCGTGGGGTTTTTTCGGTAAAAATGCCGAATCGCATCCCGCAAAGCCGTTACGTCGGGTCGCCCCGAGGAAAACTCCCGATAAATCTGATCCAGACGCAAGACAGCCACAGACAAGCCGTCGTTGTTGCGCCGAAAATCTGCCAGCCGCTCGGCTTGTGCCAAGAATACATCAGGCGTGATGATGAGTAGGTTGGGGGTAGCCAGGCTACGTAAGTCCTGGTTATCAATTTTTTGGATGCGCTCCACAGGCGGGACGCGATCTGTCCGAAAGGCAACAAAAGTGCGCAGGCGGTTGAGGGTAGGCAAAGCAAAACTAATCTGTGCCGCCGTCGGGTCGGGGATCGGAATTTGGGTTACTTGTTGAGGTTGTGTGATCTCCCAAACCTGCACAGGAGTTCCCGTAGGGTTCTCGACGATAAAACGACTGACGGCTTGTGTGGTGCTAAAAAATGAACGAAAATGCGTTTGGTCGGCGTAGCACTGCAACTTACGCACAAAGTTGATTTGCAAGAAGTCCAAGAAACCTACGGCTGTTGTATTGCCTTTCTGATAGCTTAGGCGCAAAGAGAAGTCCTTGCCAGCCGATCCGTTGAAGGTAAATGTACTTTGATCGGCGTAGCCTTTTCGGGCATACGTGGACTCCACCGAAGGGGTGATGTCTTGCCGTCCGACGCTTACTCCATTAGCCGTAACTTCGTAGTGTGTATTTCCGAAGGCATACCCCACTACTCGTGAAGTGATGCGTATGGGCGTACCGTCGATATGCCCACTCAAATCAAAGGGGAAGTCATAAACCGTCTGAAAATCAAACACTTCCCCGAGCCAATCCCTGCCCGAGCCGCCGGGGGCCCGCCGAATGGAAGCCAGGAGGTTGTATTGGTCGTTCTCATAGTGCAGCAGATCATTAAATTGCGTGATGGGAGTGGCTTCATCCTGGCTCAAAGCTACAGTTTGGATGCGCCGGGGATTGATGGCATCGGATACCTTGAGGAAGTAGTAGTTTTTTTCGGCAAAAAGATTTTTTTCGTAGCGTAGGCGTTCTGTTTCGCGCTCCCACGTGATGGCATCTGGTCCTTCGGCATAAAACCAAAGATCAAAGCCGCCATCGCTGCGTGGTTGTACGTGTAGGGCTACCTCGGGTAGCCTTTCGGGGCGAGGGCTGCTGTTGGCCTGGGGAAGCATACCGCCACCAAAGCCAAAGAGTTGCAGGGTCTCGGAGGGAGTTGTGCGGGTATCAATGCCCACCTGACGGAGCTGCTCGTGCGTGATCTGATGCACACCCGAGATGCTGACTTCAATGGCAAATACTTGACCATCACCAATTTGCCCCTGAGATGTCGCCTGGCATCCCATCCAGAACAAGAGTATCCAAAAAATATTTTTCATCTAGTTTGTTCGTATTTCGATCTCTAAACTAACACATTAGCCAACGATCTACAAGTTTTTTTACTTTCTTAGAAAAAAACTTCATCACAAGGCTTGGAGCTTTGCCGATCATGCCTTACCTTTGCATCACTTTAATCGTTAGCGGGTTCTTAGCTCAGTTGGTTCAGAGCACCTGCCTTACAAGCAGGGGGTCACTGGTTCGAATCCAGTAGAGCCCACCACTACTAACAGTTTCATTCTAAGGTAAAAGTCTGTCCCGTCATGTGGGGCAGACTTTTTTTGTGCAACAAAATTTAAGTATTCATTGGCAATAAGACCGGACTAGGATAAGTTTTAGGACAAACAATATATACTTATGCGTCTTTTTTGGATCCTCCTTTTTTCGGGTTTGTTGATGAGTTTTGCCGAGGGGCAGAAACTTGTTAAACGCCGCTTACACCCACAGGTAAGTCTGGAGATACCCGCAGATTTCCGTCCGATGAACGAAGACGAAATTGCGTCCAAGTACAAAACCTTACAGCGTAGCTTGGGGCTTTTTACGGATCAGTACGGCATTGCAGATCTCGGCATTACGCTTAAGTCGGGCATTGAGGAGACCCCCTGGCAGCAGGGCGACTTACCGCTCCTGGAGCGCGTCTATAAAGCCAGTATCTTAGAGAGTTATGGCTCGGTTACATTTTTTGAGGAAGGACGGCGTATCGTCAATGGACAGGAGATGATTTTCTTTGAGTTTGTAGGCCGTATGAGTGAGGAGACGACCTACGGAGGGGGAGCATCAGGGCGTTATCACGTCATGCAATACGCGCTCCTAAACGGCAATTTGGTTATTTTTAACTTCAACTGTCCTGCACGTCTGCGACAAAAATGGCAGCCCCTAGCCCATCAGGTGATGGCTTCGGCAAGCGTAAACCCCAAATAATCAGGCATCAAAAAAAGCATAGCTACCAAATATGACAAGGGAAGCTATGCTTAAGGAAAAGGTTATCGTTAATCTTCTTCTTCCTCAACGGCATGCATGATGATCGGGACATCTATGATCTCTTGAAAATCTTCCCCAGACTCCTCCATGTCCTCATCGTCTTCCTCATAAAACCAATTTATTTTTACTTGCTGGCCCTTTTCTTGCAATTTTTCCAGCTTACGAAATATCTCTACCAAGCATTTAGAAGAACTGGTATTGAAATATTCCAGTTTGACATCTAACTCGGTAGCTTCTTGTGGTGCTTGGATGTAGTGATCGAGCCACTCAAAGAGCGGCTTATAAAACTCAATAGAGTTTTCGGGAATAGACCGTCCACTGATGAGAAACTTACCCGTCTGGGTCTCGAATCTTAGCTCTGGCGTTTTATTACTTCCCTCCAAAAAAAAGTTTTCCATTAGGCAATAACGTTTGTGTTAAGCAGAAACTTTGATTTTTAAACAAAAAAATGCGTATCCTGCACTTGGCGTGGCAAACTCATACACCAGCGGATACCCTGACCGGCGGGCAATATCAATGATCCCCAATCCGGCTCCGCCCTTATCGGAAATTTCACCGCAAGAAAGTCGATCACGATACAGGCGTTTGAGTTCATCGGCCGAGGTATGATTGACATGCTCTAAGTGTCGGGTTAATTTTTCAACTTGATTATCAATGACGTAGTTACCCGTTACGATCCAGTACACATCTTCGGATTCTTTGCCTAAAGCAAAAAGCATATCTTCGGGGTGATGTGTCTGCTCGGCGTGGTGGTGCATATTTTGTAGGGCTTCTACGGCAATATGATAAAGTTTCTTGCGCAGTTTCCCCCGAATGCTCACCTTATGTAGCCACTCATCCGTATCCTCGAGGAGACGTGCGAATTGCTCTTCCGATCCTCTCCCCGAAAAGGATAGCATTACCTCACCCGGTATCGAAGCACTGTAATTATTGGCCATTTCCAAAATGATAAATTATCAAATGGTCAAAAAACATATTTTAAAGTAGTATGGTGTCTCCATTCTCTAATTGATGGCTAAGATAATCAATTTATCTTAATGTCCACGATTTATGTCTCAAAAAAATATTTTTTCTATTCTTTTTCATGGACAGGGCAAAGGAATATCAGCCAACGGGAATTTTTTTTGGTGATTGTAGTGCCACCATTCCGAGCGGATGGAGGAGAAGCCGTATTTGGCTAGGGTCTCTTTGAGTAACTGACGATTTTGGCGTACCTGCGCCGAGACACCCATGTACGTATGGTGTGCCTTTGCCCCAAAAAAATCATAATCCGTTCCCATATCCAGTTCTTCTCCTGCCGAATCGACGAGCGTTAGATCGACCGCCGCCCCTCGGCTATGCCTTGAGCCGTATTTTGATGGATCGGCAACGTATGCCTTGTTGGGGGTGTTGTTCCAGAGTTCCCACTGGAGGCTATGCGGTCTATAGCCATCAAAAATTTTGATACGATAGCCCATCTCCTTGAATGCCAGATGCGCCCGTACCAGGTCTTTGGCCACAGCATGGCGCAAGAGTACCTTTGGGCAAGGATAGATAACTTTACCCATGAAGTTATTGGGGGTTGCGTAACGCACATCCAGGACAAAGGTACTGTCCAGTTGCAGAATATCTACCCAATCTGTCTCCGAAAGTTGGCCATGAATGTTCGTGGTCAAGAAAAGAAATATCCCCCAAAGCGTTTGCCATCTGCGCATCGAATCAGAACTGAATCTCCGTGTCGGGTAAGAGTTTGCGGAGGCGTGTTTGTAAAACGCGCCCCTCGAGATCTTTGGGGCTGCGTTCGCCAAAGGCATTTTCGACAACTTCTTTATCAAGTGGCTTAGTAGCCAACTGATTATCTGTTAGATTTAGCCTTTTCAAATTTTTGAGTTGTGCGATCTGATCGCTGATCTGGCTCACCTGATTGTATTCGAGGGAGACCTCCTCGAGTTGGGTCATGGAATAGAATGACTCGGGCAAGGCATTGATCTGATTGAATCCCAACTGAAAGTGCTTGAGCCGTGTCATGCCCTGGATTTCTTCGGGTAATGTCTGGACGGCATTCAAAGAAAAGTCCAGGTAGTTGAGGTAAGTCAGTTGGCAGAGCTGTTTGGGAAAATCGACGAAGTGGTTGGCGTTGAGCTTAATTTCTTTGAGAAACGTTAGCTCACCAAAATTTGCGGGCAATTCACTTAGGTCGTTGTCATTGGCGTGCAAAATTTGTAAGGCGGCCAACTTAACAAGGCTATCGGGTAGCTCCGTAAGGGTGTTGCCCGAGATGTCCAGCTCTTGCAGTTGGGTCAGTTGGAGTACTTCTGGGGGAAGCTCATCCAAACCCTTGCCCGTTAGGTGTAAACGATAAACGGGTGTTTTGCTTTGCAAGGCTTCTTCCACAGAAGCATATATTTTTTCTTCGGCCAGCTCTTCCATGCTCAACAGCCGTTGCCCGTCTTTGGTTTTTGCACCTGAACTCCCCTCATCGGCCTGGCAAGCTCCCAAAAAAATCAATAGCATCCATGCACGCAATAGTTGTTTCATCGAGTTTGTCTAGCTAGTTAAATACTGACCAAAATAACAACAAATTTTGGGCTAAAAAAAATTAAACCCCAGAAACGCTTGCATTTCGGTCTGTTTTTTTGATAAGCCCCTGTAAGACCTTTCCGGGCCCACACTCCACAAAATGCGTTGCCCCATCGGCGATCATCGCCCGAACGCTTTGCGTCCAACGCACGGGAGCCGTCAGTTGGGCAATCAAATTGTGCCGAATATCCTCCGGCTTGGTGTGGGAGGTAGCCGTAGCATTCTGATACACGGGACATCGGGCGGGTGCAAAAGGCGTAGCTTCGATGGCCGCCGCCAACTCCTGACGGGCCGGCTCCATGAGCGGCGAGTGAAACGCTCCCCCTACATTGAGCGGCAAAACCCGCTTGGCTCCAGCAGACTTGAGGGCTTCGGTGGCCAGGCGTATCCCCTCGTGTGATCCCGAGATGACAATCTGACCAGGGCTGTTGTAGTTGGCCGGCACAACAACATCCGCTGTTATGTCGGCACAAATCTGCTCCACCAGCGCATCGTCCATACCCAAAACAGCAGCCATCGTAGAAGGCACGGCCTCACAGGCTTTTTGCATCGCCTGCGCACGTGCGGCTACCAGCCGCAATCCATCAGCAAAAGACAACACACCCGCCGCCACCAGTGCTGAAAGTTCCCCCAAAGAATGACCTGCCACCATATCCGGTGAAAAATCGGGGAGCGTCTCGGACAAGATCACCGAGTGCAGAAAAACGGCCGGCTGCGTTACTCGCGTTTGCTTTAAGGCCTCCTCACTTCCCTCAAACATAATCTCCGTAATCGAAAAGCCGAGCAGGTCATTGGCTTCTTCAAAGCGCGTTCTTGCTGATGCACTGGCTACAAAGAGGTCTTTTCCCATGCCGGGAAACTGCGCACCTTGCCCTGGAAAAACGTATGCGTTCATGTGGTGTGTAATTTTTTGCTCAAAAGTACGTCTTTTTGTGCATCAAGGCAAACTTGCCTTGAAACGCGCATAGCTCCCTACGCTACTGCGGGCGGGTGGGCAACGCATGGCGCGGGCGTGGCTTTCGATGTCGCGGACGCGCCGCTCCGAATTTGGGTGGGTACTCAAAAACTCGGGTGGGGCAGCCGAGCCGCTCTGCATCATCTTCCGAAAAAAACCAGCCGCGCCATCGCAGCGATACCCCGTTTGAGAAAGATAAATAACCGAATACTGATCGGCTTCACTCTCTGCCGTTCGGCTAAACTGTAATCCGGTGAGGTTGCCCGTGATGCCAGCCAAGATTTTGCCCCACTCGGGGCCATTTTCGCCCCCCGTCAAGAGATCAAGCACGAAAGCTACACCATAGCTTTTGGTCATGTTTTGGGTGGAGTGACGGCGGTCGGCGTGCGCAATTTCGTGTCCCATCACACCGGCCAGCTCGTCTTCCGAATCCAAAAACTTGATTAAGCCCGTATAGACGTAGATGTACCCACCCGGTGTAACGAAGGCATTCAAGACGCTGTCATTCTGAATGATATGCACTTGCCACTCAAACTTTGTCTTGTATTGCACCGCCCCTGATTCCAAAATCTGATCGCGCATCCGCTCCAGGTAGGCATACGCGCTGGCATAACGACGGCGATCCAGAATGGGATAGGTCTTGGGGTCTTTGGCAATTTCTTCTTGCAGTTGCTTCCCGATGCGGATGTCCTCATCAACGGAAAACAAATTCATCCGCAGGATGTCCCCCCACTGGGCGTATGCGGGGAGGGTGGCGGTGAGTATCCAAAACCAACAAAGGAGAAGCGTTTTTTTCATTTGACCAAAAAGCTCGTTTGCCCAATCAGGTTGCCCTCGGCGTATAGCTCAACGGTGTGCTTACCAGAGGCGTACTCGGCTCCCCCTCGGTTGTAGAGGACAGTAACGCGCTGGGCGGTATTATCGTAGAGGATTTCCTTGGCCGTCGTGAAGAGCCGCTCCTCGCCGTTGTAGGTAAACGAACCCGATCCGGCGGTAAGGTCAGAAACAACTTTTCCGTTGGGTTCGATCAGACGGATCAAAATTTTGCGGTTGCCCGGGTCAGCGGCTTTGTTTTCGCCGATCTGAAAGATGATCTTGATTTGGTCGATTTGTCGGGCTTTGTACTCGCCTTCGTCTCGTTCCTTGCCTTTTTTGTTGATCGCGATGACCTGTAAGCCGTAGGCTTTCAAGGCACTGGCCTGGTTGAGTTTGCTGGAGAGCTTTTCGGTGGTTTGGGCTAGCTCGTCCACGCGGCCGGAGAGGTTTTCGGTAGTGGCTGAAAGGCTGTCTTTTTGGCTACGTAGAGCGGTGTTTTCCTGGCGTAGCTGGGCGATCTCACGATCTTTGGCTGCGATGAGGTTTTCGTAATCCGCGAGTTTGTTTTTGATTTCCTGATAACGTCGGTTGGTTAAGTCCACGCCGCTACGCACTTGCCTTTTTTCTTTTTCGAGTTGGGCGATGACCTGGCGCAGGGAGTCATCCTGCTCGCCGAGGCGTTCTTTTTCGGCCAGGACTTCTTGCAGACGGATGGAGAGCGAGTCCATTTGTAGGTAGGTGCTTTGGAGTTCGTCTTGTTTCTGCTCGAGATTAACGAGGGCATCGGTGCGCTCGCCGCTAAGCTGGTACGTAAAAAATCCCAAAATGGCCAGGGCTACGATGAGCAAGGCAATGACAGCAATAAAAATGGTCTGCTTGTTTTTTTCCATGACAAAAAGGATAGATCAGTGATGCAGCAAAAATACAACAAAAACCATGCACGGCCCCAACCAGTGGGTGTGCATGGTTTTGTTTTGGGGAAACAAGGGTAGTTATTTTAGTTTTTTTGAAGCATAGCTACGCTGCGCTCCAAAAACGCCGTCAGGTGTTCGCCTTGCAAGAGGTTTTGGGAGAGCAGGGCCAGATCGAAGAGTTGCTTGGCCGTATCTTTTTGGCTCTCTTCGGGTTGGGTGAGCAGTGTCTGTAACAGGCTGTGGTTGCCGTTGATGGATACGTTGAACTGCTCGGGGAGCATCCCCAAATCCATCCCCTGCTGTACGCCCATCTCGCGCATCCGTCGCATAAACTCGGGGACGGTGATACTCACGGGAAGCTCGTCGGCCGGTTGCGGCTCCACGGCAACGGTGTAGTTGGTGTTGTTGATGGTTTGCTCAAAGAGTTGCTTGATTTTTTCTTGCTCCTCTTCTGATAGCACCACCTCCAAAGTGATCTCTTTTTCGATCAACTTATCCGCCGTATTGGCATCTACGCGCTGCACCCGAATTTTTTCGCCCTTCGTTTCCAGTTGTTGGATGAAGTGATTGTCGATCATGGGAGCATCAAAAATGACAATATCATAGTTGCGTTTTTTGGCAGACTGGATATAGCCGTGCTGGCGTTGGGGATCGTTGGTGTAGAGGATGACGCGGTTTTCGTTTTTGTCCGTCTGCTCGGGGGCGATGCGCTCGAGGTACTCCTCGAGGGTGAAGTACTCCCCGTCGGTGTTTTTGTAGAGGGAAAACTTCTGGGCTTTTTCGTAGAATTTATCCTCCGTTACCATGCCGTACTTGACAAACATCCCGATATTGTCCCACTTTTGTTGGTAGCCCTCGCGGTCGTTCTTGAAGAGTTCGTGGAGTTTATCGGCTACCTTTCGGGTGATGTAGTTATTGATTTTCTTGACGTTACTATCCGATTGGAGATAACTACGCGAGACGTTAAGCGGAATATCAGGCGAATCAATGACCCCGTGCAGGAGCGTCAAGAACTCCGGCACAATATCCCGTACTTCATCCGTGATAAAGACCTGGCGGCTATACAACTGAATTTGGTTGCGCTGCAAGGCTAAATCGGGACGGATTTTGGGGAAGTACAAAACGCCTGTCAGGTTGAAGGGATAATCTACGTTGAGGTGAATCCAGAAGAGCGGCTCGGTACTGGCGGGATAGAGTTCCTTGTAAAAATTGGTATAGTCCTCGTCTTTTAGATCGGTAGGATTTTTTGTCCAGATCGGGTGTGGGTCATTGATGACCTGTCCATCAAACTCAATCTCGATGGGCAAGAAACGCCCGTACTTGCGCAAAATCTCTGAAATGCGGTATTTCTGCAAAAACTCCTCGGCATCCTCGGCGATATGCAAAACGACATCCGTCCCGACCTCCTTACGCACGGCCGGCGTGATCTCGTAGCTGGTGTCGCCCGTACACGACCAACGGAAGGCCTGCTCCTTGTCTGTCGTGGTGTAAGAACGGGTGATGATTTCTACTTTTTTGGCGACCATGAAGGCAGAATAAAAGCCCAGCCCAAAGTGTCCAATGATCTGCTTGCTCTCTTCGGAATCTTTGTATTTCTCCAAAAACTCGGAAGCCCCCGAAAAGGCGATCTGGTTGATGTACTTCTTGATCTCCTCATCGGTCATCCCGATTCCGCTATCACTGACCGTGATCGTCTTGAGGTTTTCGTTGATGGCAATGCGCACCTTTGCCTCTGCTACGCTACCGGCATAGTCGCCCATGGCGGCCAGGCGTTTAAGTTTTTGGGTGGCATCAATGGCATTGGCGACCAGTTCCCTCAAGAAAATCTCCTGATCGGAGTACAAAAATTTCTTGATAATCGGGAAGATGTTTTCGGTGTGAATCGAAAGTTGTCCTTGTTCGGCCATAAAGGTTGCTGATTTGAAAGTGAGTGTTTTGACAAAAATGTAGCTGGCTAAGATTATTCCAAGCTCCCCCTGGCTGCCAAAATGGCAGCAACTCTACCGCTAAAACCTCGTACACTTCACCAAAAAGCCATACCCCATGACCGCCGTCCGAAACTACCGCTACCTTAGCAAGGAGGAGTACCTCCAGGCCGAGCAGCACGCCGAGTACCGAAGTGAGTTTGATAACGGAGAAGTCTTTGCCATGGCCGGAGGCAGCCAACAACACGCCGCCATACAAGGCAACCTCATCGGTGCGCTTTACAATGCTTTGCGGGGAACAAACTGCACCGTTTATCCATCGGATTTGATGGTAGAAGTTGCAGCCACCCAGAGCATTCTCTACCCAGACGTAAGCGTCATTTGCGGAAAACCCCAAAAAAGCGATCCCGATAAATCCCCCGTCCAAAACCCTTGCCTTATCGTTGAGGTGCTTTCCCAGAGCAGCGAAGCCTACGACAGGGGCGAAAAGTTTCGCAAATACCGCCAACTTGACAGCCTACGTGAATACGTCCTGGTTGCCCAAGACCGTATCTGTGTGGAGGCTTTCCAAAAAAACGATAACGGCGACTGGCTCCTATGCCCTGCCCTCACCACACCCGAAGCCGAGCTAGAACTGCCCAGCCTCGGC
>DAISIL010000016.1:25964-57541 GCA_036822015.1 Bernardetiaceae bacterium
CCTATGCCCTGCCCTCACCACACCCGAAGCCGAGCTAGAACTGCCCAGCCTCGGCATCGCGGTTTCCCTTCGGGAGATTTACGAGAAAGTAAACGTTTGATACGCCCATGACCGCCGCACGCAACTACCGCTACCTTAGCAAGGATGAGTACCTCCAGGCCGAGCAGCACGCCGAGTACCGAAGTGAGTTTGATAACGGAGAAGTCTTTGCCATGGCCGGAGGCAGCCAACAACACGCCGCCATACAAGGCAACCTCATCGGTGCGCTTTACAATGCTTTGCGGGGAACAAACTGCACCGTTTATCCATCGGATTTGATGGTAGAAGTTGCAGCCACCCAGAGCATTCTCTACCCAGACGTAAGCGTCATTTGCGGAAAACCCCAAAAAAGCGATCCCGATAAATCCCCCGTCCAAAACCCTTGCCTTATCGTTGAGGTGCTTTCCCAGAGCAGCGAAGCCTACGACAGGGGCGAAAAGTTTCGCAAATACCGCCAACTTGACAGCCTACGTGAATACGTCCTGGTTGCCCAAGACCGTATCTGTGTGGAGGCTTTCCAAAAAAACGATAACGGCGACTGGCTCCTATGCCCTGCCCTCACCACACCCGAAGCCGAGCTAGAACTGCCCAGCCTCGGCGTTGCGGTTTCCCTTCGGGAGATTTACGAGAAGGTGATCGATGACTAGACAACCGGCCGTTTACAGCACATCAACTTTTGAGTTGCAGGGCAAGCATGAAGTTGCGTCCTGCCCCCGAGATACCAGAACTATACGGGCGATAGCGGCGGTCGGTGAGGTTTTCTAGTCCGGCTTGTAGCTGGATATGCGCCCCCAGGCGATAGGTCGCTTTGAGGTTGAGGGTGTACCAGGCTGGGGCATAGGTGTTTCCGTTGGCATCCAGGGCATAGATTTCGGTTTTGTTGCGCTCCTCGAAAGCCAGGTTTTCGTGGCTGCGTTCGGCTTGATAGACCGCATAAAGCATCACCTCCAGTGCCTGCCCTCGGTAGCCTATTCGGGTCATCCCGAAGAAGGGCGCGGCATGGCGCGAGGGGCTGCGGTCGCCTTCGTCGAGTTCTTCGCGGCCCTCCTGGAAGTTGAGATCGGTAGAAAAAAACCATCCCGAAGGCAGGCGCAAATCTAGCCCTAGCTGTACCCCATATACCTGCGCCACGGCCGCGTTTTGGATCGCCTGCACCTGGCTCAAGACCCCATCGAAAGAGATGCTGTCCTGCCCGTTGAGGGTGAAGTTGCGGCGTACCAAAGCCCTATCCAGGTGGGTGTAGTACGCACTGATATCCAATTTGAGGACATCGCCAATGATCTGCGCTACCCCAACATCGGCCGTATAGGCATACTCGGCTTTTAAGTCTGGATTGGGGACAACAACGGCAAGGGGCTCAGGATCAAAGATTTTACCCATATCGTCCACGTTCGGGGATCGGAAAGCCGTCGCAAGCTGTACGCGCCATACGCGGTTGTCGTTGGGGCGATAGGTGGCTCCAAGGTTGCCCGTCAAAGCACCGCTCTTGAGCCTGGCCTCCTGAAACGGAAAATCAAAAAAGGCTGTTTCAAAATCAGCATCCAGCATGAAATAATTATACCTCACCCCACTTTGTAGGCTGACTTGCTCCCACAAATGCCAGTCTTTTTGGAGATAAGCACCCAACGACTGCCAATGGGCTTGCGGGTAGCGGGGCTGCGAAGGGAAGGTTTGCTGCGTCTCGATGTCTCGGGTCAGTCCAGTAGAACTTACGTCGTTGTGGACGTACTCGATGCCGTAATAGACGTTCTTTTTTTGTACGTCCAGGTTGATCGCATGAGCGATGACGGCTTCCGTGTTGTTGCGCTGAAGGGGGTTATTGAAATTTCGATCAATGCGGCTTTCGCCGAAGTCCTGCCGAGAAAGCCGCAGGCTGATCTGGTCGGCAAAGGGGCTTTGCGCTGGGCTGTGCAAGACCTCCAGGAGGTGCATTTGCCACTTTTGGGGGCCGTAGTCCCAGCGGGCATGGCGCGGCAGACCGTTACGGATACGGTTGTGGCGGTCGTAGCGTCCGTAGCTAGATGTTTCCGAAAAATGAAAACCGTAGAGGAACTCCCAGTGGTCATTAGGACGAAAGCGCAATTTTTGCATAAAATTCATCTGGCTATATGCAGAGGGAATTTGCAGCAGCGGATCACTTTGCGGTACGACTACGTCCTGGTTGCCTTGCCGCTCCACAAAACTGGTCTTGAGATAGTCGTTGGGGCCGTGCTTGCCCTGCCTCAGGTCGTCAAAGTCCGAAAACGTAAAGCTGGTCAGGGCGGCCCATTTCTTCCGCCCGAGCTGAAAATGAAGATGGGCTGTGTTTTCGTGGTTGGCTGATGCGTAACGCAGGTTTGCTTGTCCGCCTACTTGGGTGCGTTCCTGTCCCTCGGCTAGTGTTGGTGTTAGGGTACGAAAGCTCATCACACCCCCGATGGCATCGCTGCCATAGATCACCGATCCGGGTCCAAAAAGCACCTCCGTATTTTCGATGGCAAAACCATCGAGAGAAATGACGTTTTGGAGGTTGCCGCCCCTGAAAATTGCCGTGTTCATGCGCACACCATCTACGGTGTACAGCAGTCGGTTAGTGGCAAAACCTCGGATCATGGGACTGCCACCGCCCTGTTGGCTTTTCTGGATGAAGACCTTACCCGAGATGCCCAGCAGGTCAGCTGTTGTCTGGGGGTTTTGGAGGCGAACCTCTTCGGGATCAAGGGCGATCAAGGTGGCCGGGATTTGTCCCGAAGCCTGCCGCCAGCGCGTGGCCGAAACAACGACCTCATCGAGCCGAACCGTCGCTGGTGCAAGCCCGATCACGAAGCCCCATGCCAACAGATCAGCATAACTGGCCAGAAAGGGACGATAGCCCACACAGCGTAGCACGATGGACTCGGCCTCCCGAAAAGCAGATACATCCACCTGACCAGCAGCATCGGTGAGCAAGGTAACGCGCTCATGCGTCAGCGTAACGCCAGTGAGTGGGGTTTGGGTGTTTTTGTCTAAGACCGTCAGTATATCCTGGGCTTGCAGATGCGCTAAAGCCATCCAGCCCAAGAAAAAAAAGATGATTTTTTTCATGGGTATTGTTTTTCTCAAAAATGAAAAGATGATACAAGAAAACCTACACGATCAGCTACATACGCGGGGAGGTGGAACAGAGGGGCGCAGGTGCCTGTATCGCGGCCCTTGCACGTAAGGCGCAAACTGGGCAGACGGAATAGGCAACATTTGAAAAAAACAAGGAAAAAAAAGTGAGACGAGAAAGAGTAGCTGCAAGAAGTGAAACAGGTTTTTTAATTGGGTATTTCTGACCGGATCATGGCCGAGCAAGTCCTCGAGCTGGGCATAAAGTCGGCTATCTGCCGCATCGGGCCAGCACCAATACTGCACACTATCGACTGTGTTGCGCTGCTGGATAACATCGTACATCTGCCCTCCATACCGAAACTCATCTGCCTCCTTCCAGTCCAAGACCTGCTTAGCCTCTGCTCGGGAAAAGGCAAGATAGACCAGCTCCGTTTTGGGCCGCGACTGCTTGAACGCCTGCCGCACCTGATAACGCTGATGTGCAAACCACAAAGCCGTTAGCGCAGGGGGAAGTCCAAAAATGAGCATAAAAAATATTGCGAAAGCAGATCGCATCTTACATCAGGCAATAAAAACGTAAAGTAAAATTAATATGGTGTAAATTTTGCTGTTGAAACAATGAATTGAAGATAATATGGCGGTAAGATATACATTTTTTGCTTTTTGGGTTTTCTTTTTTTTGTCGTTCAACCTGAATGCCCAGTGTTCTGGTGATTGCGATTGTAACTTATCCAGTACCGTTCGTGCCGATAACGGCGGTACTTACAACTGGTCTGATCCCGACACCTGGAACTGCGGCGGCGGTGATGGCGACCGTGTGCCAGGCCCAACCGATCATGTCTGCCTAAACATGAACAACACCGCGCCAGGCAGCGAGACAACCGTTACGCTGATAATGACCCAGAACGTTAACGTAGGTACGGTAGAAGTATGCCGAAAAACGGGGCAAAATGCCAATTCCATCACGGTACAGGGTGATTTTACGCTGAATATCAACGGTAACCTATCCGTCCAACAAAACGCTACTTTTTTGATTGGTGGTAGCCTAGATGTACGGGTAACCGGCGACCTAATAGCCGCCAACAACGGCAACGTAACCCTCATCGAAACTGCCCCAGATGGTGGCACACTGCTCGTGGATGGCTGCTACCAACCCGGCAACTCTCCCCCATCCAACACCATTGATGACCAGGGGGGGACGCTCTTTTGGTGCTTGCTCTGCGATGGTGAACCGGTAGGCGGGGCAGCCAGCAGCGGCGGCAACGACTGTAATTTTCTTTTGCCTGTTACCCTGATAGCCTTTGATGTCCAGAATGCGGATCGCTTTGTCCAGGTGAACTGGCAAACTGCTAGCGAGCAAAACAACGCTTACTTTGCCGTGCAGCGTTCTCCCGATGGGCGGCAGTTTCAGGCCATCGGACAAGTACAAGGGCATGGCACAGTACACACACCCAAGCAATACCAATGGACAGACGAGCAACCTCTTACAGGAAATGCCTACTACCGCCTCGAGCAGGTGGACCATGACGGCAAAACGCATTTCTCTACCGTCCGCCATATTGTCCGTCATCCCGAACCGCAGCATATCAGCATCTCTCCGCATCCCATCGAGGGAACACTAAACCTGTATTTGTCCCCACGACTACAAGGGCAACGCTTGCAACTTTCTCTAAAAAACCAACTAGGAGAAGAAGTAACCCATAGAGAAATATTTGTACCCATCGACGGACAGATAAAATGGAAAGGATTCGGGGCTTTATCCGGTCTGTATATCCTAACGATACAGCATCCTATGTGGGTCATCCGCCAAAAACTACTGTTCAGAGATTAGCCCTTTCCTCCAGGCTTAGCCCCAACTCATGTGCCACCTGCCCTGCTTGAGGCCGCAAGACCAAAAACAGCAGCACACCACCCAAGCCCATCCCCCAAAACATGATGCTTTCCGTCAGCAAATAAGCTGCAAAAGCAAAGATGACAGGCCCCTCCAACAAAGCCATTCGCAGCAAGGCAGCCACGAAGTACCCATTCATCTTTGCCTCAAAGCCCTCCAGTGTTTTGGCTTGAGCCACCTTTTGCTTAAACAAAAATAACCCCGCTCCCATGCCCGAAAGCAACAGCAGCGGCACAACCAACACAAAAACATCTTCTTCTATATTGCTTTCAATATCTGCTGCCAAAAAGTAAACCACGCCTCCGAAGATAACCTGCCCCCCCAACAGTGCCAAATGGAGGACTTGTATCCGTTGAAAAATTGATTTCATCGCTGATCTTTGATTTGATGTTGATACCTCTAAGATACACTTTTTCTATTTCCAAACACAAAAACGTGGCTTTTTCCTGAACGCTCATTGTGCATAGCTACCCAGTACCTCCAAAGGCGCAAACCGAAGGGCGGCTTCGTGGCAAGATTCCAGCACAAGCCTAGGCGCAACGCCCGCTTTTTCGGCTTCGAGCCAACGCAAGACACACAAACACCAGCGATCACCAGGCTTTAAACCAGGAAACTGATACGCCGGATTGGGGGTAGATAGGTCATTGCCTCTCGAGCGAGTGAAGTCCAAAAACGCCTCGTCCACCACCGCACAAACAAAATGCCGTCCGTAATCCTGATCGTGTGTGTGGCAATAACCATCGCGGAGGAAACCCGTCAGGGGAGCGCAAGAACAAATTTCCAAAACTCCACCCAATACATTATATTCGTTCATGGTTATCGTTTTTTTTGAGAACCCTTCGTTTTGACAATCGTTTATCGCCATCTGTACTCCGTCCCTAACCCATCAGTAGGGTCTTTTTGATTACTGCCGAGATGTGAGTTGCCTGTCTTCAGCACGAGCAGCGACACAGCCTCACAACACCCCTTCATCGATCAAGACCTGGAAAGAACTTTCCATCGTTTCCTGGAGGGGCTTAAAGTTGATGCCTAGTTCGTTTTTGATCTTGGTATGATCTGCCCGAAAGGGAACATCGACGTTGTTGCGGATCATTTTCCGCGTGAAAAGTTTGTTGGTCATGGGTCCGATCAGCAGGAGCAACCACTTAGGAAGTGCCTTTTTGGGTAAGGGATAGGCAGCCCCGTACTTGGGCAGGAGAGTTTGCCCCATCTCCAAAATATGCGTGTTGTGTGCCGAGGTGATGTATCGCCCTTTGGCTGTGGGCGTAAAGCCAGCCTTGTAGTGCGCCTCGGCAACGTCGCGCACATCGACTAAGCCTATGCCCATACGGGGGGCGCCCATCTTGAGCGTGCCGTCGCCGAGTTGTTTGAGGATGTTCATGCTCTCGGAGGTCGTGGCTCCTGGGTTGAGGGGCGGCCCCAGGACTAAGCTCGGGTTGATGGTGATTAAGTCCCATCGCTGTTGCTGTTCGGCGATCTGCCAGGCCTTCTTTTCGGCTAGGGTTTTGGAGTAGGAGTAGGGCTGGTAGTCCAGGGCGGCGGTGGTGTTCCAGATGTCTTCGGTGAGTACGCCGTTAGGTGCTTTTTGGCAGTCTATGGCATCGGTATAAATGGCGGCACAGCTACTGGTAACGACTACGCGCCTAACCGATGGCGTTTGGTTGGCGGAGTTCAGTACGTTTTCGGTACCTTTTTCGGCGGGTTCGATCAGGTCTTTTTGGGGATTTTTCACGTCAAGCACAAAAGGCGAGGCGGTGTGATAGACAAGTTCACAGCCCTGCATGGCTTCGGTGTAAGCCCCTTCGGTGAGTAGGTCTGCTTTAAAAAATTTGATTTTGCCCGTAGTTGCCTGCGCCAACTTTTTCAGGTGTCCAATTTTTCTATCGTCTTCGGGATCACGCACGGCGGCATGAACCGTGATACCTTCTTCCAACAAACGCTTTACGAGCCAACTGGCTACGTACCCGTTGGCTCCCGTTACGAGTACGGGCTTGGTTTGATCTATTGGTGTCATGGACGGATGGGATTGGTGTCCACAAAGATAATCTTTTATGTAACGGAAACCAAAAAAGCTCCACAAGAGCTAATGCGCTGCTTGTGAGGCTTTTATGCGGTGCGGACGGGACTCGAACCCGCGACCCCCAGCGTGACAGGCTGGTATTCTAACCGACTGAACTACCGCACCAAATACCTCCTTCGTTTAAAAGGTGATGCAAAGGTAAGGCATCCGTACATACAGCGCAAGTGCTTGGGGATTTTTTTTGTTACTTTTTTTTACCCAATATTTAAAAAATTGACTACCAAACAATTAGCAGACATCAAGAAGAGACTACACGCCGACGGGTACGGGTTTCGATATTTCGCTGGACGTACAGGTCTAGGGTATCCAGGTTGAGGCAAAGCAAGTTTCCCATGTGCAGGCGACGGCGATAAACGCAGCCGTTATCCAGGGGAATGATGGCGTTGTTTTTTTCGAGGGCAGTTTCGATGAAGGGGAGGTAATTGGGGTGGTGGCCGTGAATGATGCGGCGTTGTAGCGTAGGCGCGTCTTGGAGGTCAAAGTAGGTCGCCCAAAGCATGGCTTCGGTATCTTCAAAGGGACGACTTTGGGCAAAATTAAAGCCTGCATGGACGAGCATATAATCACCGAGATCAAAATAGAAAGCGAGGTTTTCAAAAAATGGCAGATACTTAGGCAAAATTTGCATCCGTTCATCCACCAAACCCTGATGGCGATGCAGCCTCGGGATGCGTCTGTTCTGGTCGTGGCGGCTGCCAGCATGGGTACGGAGGAGCATCTGCTCGTGGTTGCCTCGGAGAGCAAAAACCTGAAAATCTTGACTTTGCAGGGCAATTAAGGTATCAACTACGGCTCGGCTTTTGGGCCCTTTGTTGATGTAGTCGCCGAGAAGAAACAACTGATCGCTGGGGGTCAGGGCGATGCGCTCCAACAGGCAGTCCAGGGTATCGGCGCAACCATGAATGTCAGGAATCACCAGGCGGCGGCCTCCGGGTGGGCAGTCCGGTACGGAATAAGTCAGGTGCATTGTCAAAGGTACGATAAGTTTTTGTTTGTGTGGGGAAAAAATGATTATCTTGCTGGTTCACTCACCCAACCCAACCCACGATGTCTTTTGCCGAATATATCCAGGATCCACGCATCCAACTGACCTTCAAGAGTGCCTGGGTACATCTGATCGTACAACTGGCAGCGGCTTACCTGGTGCTGGGGGAACAGATGCTCTTGTTGCTGATTTTTATTACAAGTTTTCCGGGAATACTGTACTTTGCCTTTCAGTTTCCGATAACGGGCTTATTGATTTTGCAAAGTCAGAATATCGCTTTCCGCAAACTCCCCCCCGCACAAGTCCTGCAACGGGCTTTGCTGTGGGCGTTTTTGTTTGCGCTCTTTGGGGCAGGTATCGCCTGGTTGATCCTGACCAGTGGGAGCTTGGTGAACCTGACGGAAAGCGACAACATACCATCGGCGATCCTCCAAAACTTTCAAATTGCCTTTGTGCAGTTCTTGCCCGTGCTTTTTTGTGGCGAACTGATCCGACAACGGCTTTATTTCAAACAGATTTATGGCAAAAACTATTAGCATCTTAGGCTGTGGCTGGTTGGGATTTCCGCTAGCCCGCCATCTCTCCGAAGCTGGATACACCGTCAAGGGCAGCACCACGACAGCGGATAAGCTCCCCATCCTGGCCGCCAACCAGATACTCCCCTACCTGATCCGCTTACCCGAAGCTCCCGATCCCGACTTCCTGGAAGCCGACGTATGGGTCATCACGATACCGCCCGGCAGCCGCGACCCAGGCTACCAAGACCGCTATCCGGCCCAGATGCACCAACTTCGCACTTTGGCAGAGCAGCATCAGCCCCAAAAGGTCATCATGATTAGCTCTACCTCCGTTTACCCCGACACAAAAACGGATGTTTTTGAAGAAAATGTTACAAATGAAGAAAACGCCGGCAATGTCGTCATTTTTAGAGCCGAAGAGGCCCTCCGCAACATAGCGGGTATCCAGACGGTCATCCTGCGCTGTGGTGGTTTGATGGGCCCTGGGCGCGTTCCAGGGCGATATTTTGCAGGTCGTCAAAACCTGACTACGGGAGATATTCCCGTAAATTTTGTCCACCAACAAGATGTCATTCAGATCATTAGTCAGATGATCGGGGATAAGCCCATCCCCTACGATACTTTCAATGTCGTCGCTCCACTGCACCCTACACGGCGGGAAATCTATGCTGTCAATGCCCAAAGTTTTGGTTTTGCCCCTCCTACTTTCGTTACACCCGAGCGGATACCGCCCTACAAAGTAGTTCGGGCAGATCGCTTAGTTCAAGATTATTCGTATAATTTTAAGTTTCCTGACCCACTTTTGTTCAAATACGACTAAAAAAGCACGTCTTTGCAACGTTTTTTTAGGTGAGGTATTTGGATATTTGTTGGGGGTCGCTATTTTTGTTGTTAATAACGTTCTGTTTAGCTCATTACTTGTCCGATGAAAAAACTACTAATTATTCAACTGTGTCTCTTTCTGGGCTTATCCATTTTTGTGGGCTGTGAGCAATACAAAGCCTCCCAATCGCCGGCAACGCAAAAGGTGCAGCCAACCAGGCTGATACGGATGTAAGAGAAAGTAAAGGAGATTATTGTCGTATGGAAGCGACCAGTTCTTTTTCTACGCCCCAGTCTTTGGCTAGTTTAATCATACCCATCGCCTCCATCTCACTGATATAGCCCTTTTCGAGGTTGGCTTTCCAGACATCAGTCAGATGCTTGAGCCGCTTTTCTTTCTCCAGGCTCAACATGATATTTCTCAGGTATCCCCGGGCGCGATCGAAGGCATCATAATAATCTTTGGCAATAAACTCATTGGCCCAGGCCAACTCCTCCTCCGCATCTAAGTTTTGTGCAGCACGGGTAAGGAGTTGCTGCTCATCTTCGTCTAATCCGTGATAATGGAAAATGACAGACTTGAGGAGTAAGAAAGCCTTTTTTTCGTCGCTGGTCATCGGTTCACTTGAGTTTATTTTAATCTGACAAATATTGTAAATTATCGGCGTATCTGAAAACATTTACGCATCTTTTTCTTGAAAAGTAGGAAATACCACAGGCTGGCTAGGCACGGCATCCATGTACAAAGCAGGGACTTGGAGGTTGAGCAGATAGCATCCCTCGGGTAGGTCATCGGGAACATAGATCAATTCCGTAATGGTAGCCTGATAGCGGATATTACCTCCATCAAGACCCCAAAATCCCCTATGTACCAACAATTTACCTTCGTCTCTTTCCTTATCCACGGAGGGTAAATCCACCAGTAGATGCTCCACTCCGGCTCGGGCCAGGGCCTGCCCCAGCTCGGGCGAAAGATAGGGCGGATTTGTTCCCGAATAATGTTGCGTTTTTTTGTCGGGTGTGTTGGGGAGGCTGCGCAAGATCAGGGCGGGATAGCCTTGTAGGTATTCGAGTACCTGATGGGCCAGAATGACCCAATCGCTACCCTGTCGCTGTGGGCGAAGGCTAAGCAGTTGAGCGATCATCCAGGGCTGCCGAAGGCAGTCGGGGAGATACACCGGCTCGGCCGTGAGGTGTCCGAGGCACTCGGTGTGTGTGCCGTTGCCGTGTGGTGTCAAGGAAAGGGAACGGTAGTTTACGCTGCCCCCCAGCGCAACACTTCCCACAAAATCGCCGCTGCGGATGATCTCCGTTTGGGGCATGGTAGCGTAGTAGCAGTTGGGGTTCTGTGCGCTGTCCGGTCGTAGGGGTAGGGCCAAAGAGGTAGGACGACTAAGGTCGAAGCGGTGTGTTTGCCCATGATGAGAGAGGATGGCTTGCATGGCAGGATCAGAAACGCACACCGAGGATGGTAATATCGTCGCGCTGCTCTTTGTCGCCCTGGTGTTGGGTCAGGAACTCTTCCAGGGCTTGGCGTTGTTGCTTCATGGGCAGTTCGGCGATTTGCGTAATTTTTTCTTCTAATCGTATGGTTCCCAATTTTTTATCATCCATGCCATTTTGGTCGGCGTAGCCGTCGGTGGTCAGATAGATGGCATCGCCTTCGGCTACCAGGATTTCTTCTTTGGTGAAGATGGGGGGCTTTTTGTGTCGCCCGCCCACTGATTTGAGGTCGCCCCGCAGTTTTCGGATTTGCTTTGTGGCTGCCGAGTAGTGATAGAGGGGGCGTTTGGCACCCGAAAAAATGACGACAAACTGTCCGTCGCGCTTTTCGATGGCACAGAGGGAAATGTCCATCGAGTCGTTGTTGAGGTACTCACTTTGCTTGAACCGCTTATGGATGCCCGTATTGAGCAAGGTCAGGATTTGCGCCGTATCATGGACGACCTTTTGGTTGATGATCTCGTTTAGGAGGTCATTACCGACAATGGACATGAAGGCTCCCGGCACGCCGTGTCCGGTACAATCGACGGCAGCCAAAAAGGTACGCCCCTTACCGTCCTTTCCGATCAGGTGAGAGAACCAATAAAAATCACCCGAAACAATATCTTTGGGCTTATAGATCACGAAAAACTGGGGCAGGATGCGGCGCATCTGAAACAGCGAAGGCAAGATGGAGGCCTGTATCGTCTGGGCATAACGGATGCTATCAAGCATCTTGGCGTTTTTGTCTGATATTTCGGTGTTCATCACCTGCAAGTGATCCGCTTGGAGTTCTACTTTTTTGCGCTCTTTGTTGAGTTCGATGACTTTGGTTTCGAGGGCATCGGTAACTTTGGTTAGCTCATTGCGCTGCTTTTGGAGCTTCCGCGAAAGCCCCAGGAGCACCAAGGCAATCAAGCCCATCACGGCCAGCCCGCCTACGGTAGCCAAAAACTTTTTCTGAAACTCCTGCTCGGCGCGTTCTTTTTCGGCTTCTATGGTGGCTACTTTCTCCGAAACCAGGGTATTGATGGAGTCTTTGGCGTTTAGCTTTTCTTTCATCTCCTCGATCACCTCTCGGGTGCGCATCTGGGCCTCCTGGTACGCTAACTCATTCTGGATCAGGGTGCGTTCCAGATCAAGGACATACTTGCGGATTTCCTCCTGCTGTGCCAAAGAGAGGGTATCGGTGGAGAGGCGTACGTTGAGGTATTCGATTTTGGCGCGTAGCTCGGTGCTGCTCTCAATCAAATACTGCTTTTCGATTTCGAGTCCCTCCAAAATGAGCGTGAAGTCATCTTGTACCTGTATGGTGTCATACTCGTACTCTTCGGGCAGTGTGGTTTCCTCCTCCGTTTGGGCGGGTAGTTCTTCGTCGGGGGTGGGTTGGCTTACCTCCGTATTGGCCTCGGCGATAGGCTGCACCACGACCTGCCAACCTTTGGCTTGTTCCTCGATGCGCAGCACTTTGTAATCCTTGATCTTGAAATCATCGGCAGTGTAGCTGCCCGGCTGCCCCTCAAAGATGCCCTGGGCGTTGGTCGCGTATTCTTTGTTGCGGAGCCAGACGCGCTCGGCAATCAGGGGTTGTTTGTCGGTGAAGGAGATAACGCGAAACTGCTGCTCAGCATCCAGGATCAGGGTAGCTTCGGAGCGGGATACCCTGGTGTTTGTCGGGTGTACCAGCATCCCATTGACGATAAAACGACAGGCCTCATCCATCTTCACATCTTTGGGTATCGAGAAGATAACCAATCCAAAATCATCCGTGGCTTCGGTTCCCCATTCGGGATGCCCTTCGATGGCTACCTGCTGCCCAAAAGTTACGGGTTTGCCTTTGGCTGTCTGGACGCGCACCTGGTAGTTATAGGTTTGCTTTTTGAGTTGTACCAAAAGTTCGTTTTTCTCACTGATCCACTGCCAATCCTTGACCAGATAGAGTTTGTTTTGGTAAATCTCTACTTTTTTGGGACGCTCGGAGAGGCGTATGGGCAGCATGGCTTTACCGGTGGCATCTGATACGACGGCCTTGGGCAAATCATCAAAGGTGATTTTGGCATCAGCGACCGGCTCACCTGCCGTGTTCTGGACAACGAGTTGCGTCTGTGCATTTGCCAGGTTACATCCCAGGATCATCCACAAGAAAAAGCAAAAGCGCATAAAACTTTTTTTGAGTTCGTAAGGAAATATCAAATATCTTTCCATTTTACTTAATCCGGTTGGGATTTTGGCTCACAAATGCCTGCCAAGAACTTCCTGAAGCCGAAGCCATCCCCCCTGGAATGCCCCCCTGAAAGCCATGACAGACGGCCACCGATACGGCATCGGTAGCATCGAGTAGATCGGGTATCTGCTCAAAGTCAAGGATTTGTTGAAGCATACGGGCTACTTGCTCTTTCGAGGCACTACCCTGCCCCGTTACGGCTTGCTTGATCCGCTTGGGTGCGTACTCATAGACGGGTATGCCCTGGGACAAGGCCGCCGCCATGGCTACACCTTGTGCGCGCCCCAGCTTGAGGGTAGATTGGATGTTTTTGCCATAAAAAGGAGCTTCCAAAGCCATCTGGGTTATCCCAAACTCACCGATGATATGGGTGAGGCGTTCAAATATCTTGCCCAAACGCTGATAATGGTCGTCGTATTTGTGCAAATGCAAGACCCCAAACTGCACCAGCCGCATCTTTTTGGCTTGCATCTCCAGGACACCATATCCCGTGATGCGCGTACCGGGGTCGATGCCGAGGATGATATTCTTTGGGTGGGCTTTCATGGTGTTGTTGGTCTAGTCAATTTTGAGGATTTTCATTTCTACACGGCGGTTGTTGGCGGAGTTTTCCAGGCTTAGGGGTCGCTCGCCTCCATAGGCTCGGGTCTGGATGCGCGTGGTGGGGATGCCCTTTTTTTGGAGGTACTCCAGGACGGCGGCCAGACGTTGTTCAGAGAGTTCCTGGTGCATGGTCCGGATACGGTCGTAGCCTGGATGGTCTTTCTCGGGGTTGCGGTCGGTGTGTCCGCTCAGTTCGATGGCTACGTTGGGATATTGTTGCAAAAAGCCCACCAGCGTCTGGAGCGTCGTCGTATCGGTGAGTTTAGCACTGGTCGGCGCAAAATTGATGTTGGGGAGCTGTATGGACGCGCCTTCACGGATGCGCTCTCCGGAGAAGACCACCGTTTTGTCTGTCATCGGGGGAGCGGGCGGACGCAAGTCATCGGGCAGGCTCTCGGAGATGCGCCTTACGCGCAGGTAGCCCGGGGCGCACATCCCATATACGGGCGAGACACCCTCCCAGGGGCCTTCGAGGGCATCGCCTTTGGGGTCGTAGGTGAGTTTGGCTTTTTTGATGCAGAAGTTAGGCGGGTTGATGGTCAGTAGAGAGGGTAAAATTTCGTATTCGAGCAGGCGCAGCAGCGGCGGTGTCCAGGTAGCCCGAAAGCGCAACTCCCCTTGCACGGTAGGGTTTGAAATATTGGCGATCCGTGATTTGCCGACTATCGAATCCGAACGATGAACGATCATCAACTCAAACTGGTACAGTTCTTTTACGCCACCAGTTTCCTGCGTCAGTTCGCCGCGCCAATGCCCCGTAAAGTCCTGGGCCGGCAACGAAACCCCAACCAGGCACAGGCAAAGCAAGCGAAGGATCATCAAAACCATACTTTTTTGTCTTTTTTATTTTTACCGATGCGGCAAATTAAACAAAAGTATCGGAACCAAAAAAATTACGATTTTTGTCTCATGGATAAGTCTCTCATTTTTGATATTGGCTTTCACAAAGGCGAAGATACGCGGCACTATCTCTCCGAAGGGTATCGGGTCATTGCCGTAGAAGCTAACCCCTTGTTGGTTTCTGCTGGTCAGCGGAAATTCAGCCAGCAAATTGCGTCCGGACAACTGACCCTACTCAACGTAGGTATCGCCGACCACAACCAAAAGCTGACCTTCTGGGTAAACGAACATCGGTCTGAGTGGAGTTCTTTCGATCAAGCCATTGGCTGCCGCCACGGCACAGCTTGCCATGCCGTAGAGGTAACATGTATCCGAACAGATGATTTGATACAAAAATACGGTGTGCCGTACTACCTCAAAGTTGATATTGAAGGTTACGATAAATACTGTCTGCGTTCGATTAGTCCGGCAAATCGCCCGCGTTATCTCTCCTGCGAAGCCGTGTCGGTGGATCTACTCAATGATCTATCGGCTTTGGGCTATACCAAATTCAAGATCATCAACCAATCGGATCGCTTTAGGTCTCTCA
Source organism: Bernardetiaceae bacterium (assembly GCA_036822015.1). Classification (GTDB taxonomy): domain Bacteria; phylum Bacteroidota; class Bacteroidia; order Cytophagales; family Bernardetiaceae; genus DAISIL01. Next base: position 41,110 of record DAISIL010000016.1, read on the forward strand.
ACCTCAGGAACGAGACCGATGCCTGGCATTCATTTAAGCGGATGATTTTTAATGGGGTCATGAACCGCACCCTAGATTGGATACCCTGGAAGTTTCCACTCAAATCGTCGGGGCCTTTCGGGGAGTCCACCCATGGGCCCTGGATGAGTCGGCAGGAGGTAGCTGACCTTCATCGTGCTTTCTTACAGTTTGATAAGCATACCCCCCTCAATCCCATGAGTTGGTTTGACTATCACGCTACCACTTGATGTCCTAGGATTGTCAGTTGGTTCGGAAACTTTGTCAGGCGCTCTGCCATGCCTGACACACTTTAGGGCTTGGCATACAAAATGATTAAGCTAAATCAACAATCACTTTTTATGTTGTTTTTCTTATTCACAAACACTAACCATTGACGAAAAATGGCAGTAAACATTAAACCGTTGGGAGACCGCGTGCTGGTAGAACCAGCAGCGGCAGAAGAAAAAACCGCTTCAGGGATCATCATTCCGGATACCGCCAAAGAAAAGCCGCAGCGCGGAACCGTTGTCGCCGTAGGTGAGGGCAAAAAAGATGAGCCAATCACGGTTAAGGTAGGCGATACGGTGCTTTACGGCAAATATTCGGGTACGGAGTTAAGCATCGAGGGTACGGATTACCTCATCATGCGCGAGTCGGACATCTACGCAGTCCTGTAAGCGCAGTATTCTCCATTTTTCTTTACCATTTTCAAAAAAATTTTTTTTTCAGTAAACAGTTATGGCTAAACAACTCTATTTCAATACCGACGCTCGCGATCGCCTCAAAGTAGGTGTAGATCGCCTGGCTAACGCCGTCAAGACTACACTCGGCCCCAAAGGTCGTAATGTCATCATCGACAAAAAGTTTGGCGCACCTACCGTCACCAAAGACGGTGTAACGGTGGCTAAGGAAATCGAACTCAAAGACCCCGTCGAGAACATGGGCGCACAGCTCGTCAAAGAAGTAGCCTCCAAAACCGCCGATCAGGCTGGTGATGGTACCACTACGGCTACGGTGCTGGCGCAGGCAATCTTCAATGCTGGCATCAAAAGTGTTGCCGCCGGAGCTAATCCCATGGACGTAAAACGCGGCATCGACAAAGCCGTAGCCCTCGTGGTCAAAAACCTCCGTGGTCAGTCCAAGACCATCAACACCTCCAACGAAATCGCTCAAGTAGCGGCCATCTCCGCCAACAACGATAACGAAATCGGGCAGATGATCGCCGATGCAATGGACAAAGTAGGCAAGGACGGTGTCATCACGGTTGAGGAAGCCAAAGGCACCGAGACCGAAGTAAAGACCGTCGAAGGGATGCAGTTTGATCGTGGCTACCTCTCGCCTTACTTCGTAACGGATACCGAAGCCATGGAAGCCAACCTGGACAACCCCTACATCCTGATCTACGACAAAAAAGTATCGACGATGAAGGATTTGTTGCCCGTACTCGAAGCCGTCGCACAAACAGGACATCCGCTCTTGATTGTCGCCGAAGACGTGGACGGTGAGGCATTGGCTACCCTGGTCGTGAACAAAATCCGTGGCGCACTCAAAGTGGCCGCCGTCAAAGCCCCTGGTTTTGGTGATCGTCGCAAGGCGATGCTCGAAGATATTGCCATCCTGACGGGCGGTACAGTCGTCTCCGAAGAACGTGGCTACAAACTCGAAAATGCGTCGTTGGATATGCTCGGACGCGCCGAAAAAATCATCCTGGACAAAGACAACACCACCATCGTCAATGGTGCTGGTAGCCAGGAAGAAATCAAGGCCCGTGTCAATGTCATCAAGGCGCAAATCGAGAAAAGCACCTCTGACTACGACCGCGAGAAGCTCCAGGAGCGTTTGGCCAAACTGGCCGGCGGTGTAGCCATCCTCTACATTGGTGCAGCCACCGAAGTCGAAATGAAAGAGAAAAAAGATCGCGTCGATGATGCCCTTCATGCTACCCGCGCTGCCGTCGAAGAAGGCGTAGTCGCTGGTGGTGGGGTTGCCTTGATCCGCGCACTTGCTGCCCTTGATGGCATCGAAACCGAAAACCATGACCAAAAAATCGGTACGGATATCGTGCGTGCAGCCCTCGAATCTCCCCTGCGCACCATCGTATCCAATGCCGGTGGCGAAGGTTCTGTCGTCGTACAGAAAGTACGCGAAGGTGAAGGTGCTTTTGGCTACAATGCCCGCACGGACATCTACGAAGACCTCTTTGCGGCAGGTGTCATCGACCCAACAAAAGTTACTCGTCTGGCCCTCGAAAACGCTGCTTCTATCTCCTCCCTGCTCCTGACTACCGAGTGTGTCGTCGCTGACGATCCCGAGACGGAAAAAGAAGCTGGTATGGGTGGTGGAATGCCCGGTGGCATGGGTGGCATGGGCGGCATGATGTAATACTTGTCCCTTTGCACCATTTTTTGCGCTCTCCCGAACAGCAGCTCGGGAGAGCGTTTTTTATTGGGGTATCGACTGACTTTTGTGCTGGCGAATCTGTAAGGTAAGCGGGCGTTGATAAGAGTGGTCAAAATATTGCACCTGCCGCACCACTTGAAAATCACGCTCCCAAAAGATACCGTACTCCTCCAAACAGGTAATCAGGGCAGGATTGAGGGGATACTCCATCGTGGTAATGAAAGCGATTTTTTCGGGGGCTACATCGACAGCTTTTACTTTGGCACAAGTCGAATACTCGCTGACCCACTGCAAGGTATAGGGCTTTTTGTCCACGAGCAAGGCCATGCCTTTTTGTTGGCTATCGGCAAAGATGTATTCGATGCTATCATTTTCTTTCAAAAAGTTCAATATTTTAGCTAGCTCGTTGGTCTGCTGGTCGATCTGGATACCGTGTAGAGCATCCGACGATGCCGGATAGGTGGCTTTGGTGAGCGGTACTTGTCGGTAAGGGTCTAGTATCGTACCCGTTAGCCCCTGGGCCACACTTAGGGCGACAAACAAAAAGAGAATGCTTTGCTTAAACCAGGTGTTGCTCACCAGAACTGTCAAATAATAAATCATCAAACCGATAAACCCGCCGTAGATCAACAGTTGTCCAGAAAGCCCGTTGTTTGTCCCGAGACAGCCAATGATAGGCAACAAAGCCAAAGCACCAAAGAGCCACCCCTCCGTCTTGCTGCTAGACAAAAGCCGATCGAAACCCAAAGCCAATAACACCAACAGGTGTATCTGGATGAGCTGATAGGCCACCTTTGCTCCACCAATCCAAGCGTCTTTATACATCACAAACCCCACCAACACGATCAGGCTCACCACCTGGTAGTAGCGTTGATAGTCTGCCTTACTTGCTTTGGATATTTCCATCAAAAATCGAAAGACCACAAAAGCCAGTAGCAGTACCAATGCTGGGGCCTGTATCGCCGCCCAGGTATCTTTGAAGTTGTCCTTGTAGCGTGTCCAAATGTATGCAAAGGAGTGTGTAGGGTCGTCGGAGAGTATCGCAAAATTTGCTTGGAGGTACTGTTCCAGAGCGTTTACCATATCTCCCCCCGAAAAGATCAGCAAAGCAACAAGCAGCCCCAACATACCTCCGCCTACCCCGAAGATATACCGCTTGTAGTCGCCTTTTTTTTGGTAGAACAACCCCACGATTAGCAAAAACGGTACTAACAAAGAATTGGTAATCTTGATAAAAAACAAAATCAAGCTAAAAAAACCAACACCAAAACCGTATCCTGCCTGTTCGTAGGTCGTAGGCGCCTGCCAAAACAAGAGCCATAAGCCCGTAACAAGCATCATCAAGACATACGACATGGAGTTGTATGAAATTGCCATTGGCCCCCAAGAAAAGCTCAAGAACACTCCCCCAAGAACCACCGCAAAAATGAGCAGTAGCTGTGCCCGTTCCTGATAAGCCGCCACCCGAGCAACACCCCAACTCAACACGGCCGCCGCCAAAATAGACAAAAACACACGTATCCAGCGCAAACTCACCAAACTCATCGGCAACCAACCCAAAAAACGATCAAAAACCCGATGTGAACTATCCGGAGAGAGGTCAGGGATATGATCGGCGTACAGATAACCCTGGTAGTAATAACTTTCGTCCGTAAATTCCATCCCGTGATGGGCTGCCCAAAGCAAAGTCCCAACGCCGATACTGTTCATCAAAAGTAGTAACCCAACAAATTGCTTATTGCTCATGGATAAATACCTTGCTTTTGCTTTCTGACCCAACAAAACAGCAAAGAAAAATCGACAAATGCAATTTTGACCTACTCCAACACCCGCCTTGCAAAAGCTACCTTGTTGTGCCAGTAGTTTTTCCAGGCATCCTCGTTGGAGCGATCCACAACGACACCTCTGCTCGTGGCATGAATGACACTATAATGATCTTCCTCAGCAGCCGTTACCAGGGCTACATGAAAAATGCGCTGGCTGCCTTCACGCCGAAAGAACAACAAATCACCCACCCGCAAGCTATCCAACGAAATCGAACGACCAAGCAGGGCCTGAGAACTCGATCCGTGTGGAAGATCTAAATTTAACTCCTTGAAAATAAAACAAGTAAACCCAGAACAATCGAATCCCTTTGGGGTCATGCCCGAGTAGCGATACGGCGCACCGAGGTACTGCTCGGCCTGCTGGGCCAGGAAAAGCCCCTTCAGGACACCCTCCGGCATCCGCTCGGGGCGTTCGGTACTCGTGATCTCTGGCGTAGGCAACGCAACAGACAGAGCAGATGCGCCCGGTACAGCTACCACCGGTAGCGGTCTATCGTCCGTGGTTGCCGCCGTGCTTTTGCGGGATATGGAACAAGAAGCCCCCATCAGGAGGGTAAGCAATAGCACACACAAAAAGGTACTTAACGTTCGCATCCCTTCTTAACGCAAAAAAAGCGTTTACTGGTATATGCGCTGGCCGGCATCAATCGTTTGAAGCGTAAACGGGCGGTTGCGCCGAACGGGCTTTTGGTCTTCGTGATAGTCCAGATAGGTCTGATAACCTATCGCTTTTCGCTGATTTTGAAGATATTCCATGATTTGCAAAGAGGCTGCTACTTTTTGCCAGTTCGGTTGTAGCACACCCGCAAAGACCTTTGCCTTTGAGCCACTCCCATAAGCGATAAACCCAATGGTATCTCCCTCCTGTGCCGCTCCTTGTCGGGATAGGTCATCGAGCAAGCTAATCAAAGCCATAAAAATAGAGGCCGTGTACATATTACCGATTTGGGCAGAAGCCAGACTTCCTGGAAGGATGACCGATTGACTATAAGTTTTGTAGGTTTTTGATTTAGCGACAGCGCGGTAGTACTCGGGCGTATCCGTGAAGGGCATCTGGAGTTCGTCCTGGAGGGCTTGTCCAAATTCATCTTGCTGCCCGGCAAAGATTTGCTGAAAGACACGCTCGCCGTGTTTGGCATAGGGGAGATGCATCGCGATGCGCTTCCAGTTCGAGAGTTTGAAGTTAGGGTGCTGTTTTTTGAAATGTTCAAAGGCCTCTTTGATGCGATCCTGATAGCACTGATTAGAAAACTGCCCATCGAAGAGCGGCGTTTCTTTGAAGAGATGCAAATAAGGCGTTGCGCCGCCGAGGATTTCTCCGGCCGACCCATTGAGGGCATAGAGTTTTTGGGTGAGCTGTGCCGCCGAAAGATGATCGAGTTCGGCTAAGGTCAAGACCTCCTGGATGATCTGCTCCTTTGTTGCACGGCGTTTGGGCTTGTGAAAGTCGTGTACGCTGTGGGTGGCTACGCCCCAATCGGTATCCAGGGATAGCAAGCGGGGATTTTGACGCACCAGCAGCGCGACCGCACCAGCCCCCTGGGTATATTCGCCTCCCGAGCCGAGTTCGTACTTGGCGTAGTCAGCGGCTACCACGATACCGATACGATCCGATTTGGCGGCAGCCCAATCGAGGGTGTTTTGGAGAGCATCCACCGCCCCGATACAGGCAAAGGTAAGATCGACGACATCGCAGTTTTGGAGGCAACGCACTCCATAAGTAGCTGATAATCTGTTTTCGAGCATCTCGAGGGTATAGGAGGCCATGGGCTTGGCTCCGTCCCAGGCACTTTCGGTGCCGAGGTAGATGCGTCCGATGTTTCGGGGGTCAAGTTGGTTTCTTTGGATCAGTTGCCAGACGGCTTCGGCAGCCATGGTGGCGGCATCCTCGTCGGGATATGGGATGGCCATTTTTTCGAGACCGAGCCCGTACCGAAGTTTCTCGAGGGGTAGATCTCGGGCTTGAGCCAACGTTTCGATTTCTAAAAAAAGTTCAGGCACATAAAACGCCAGATCATCAATACCTACCATGGGCTTATTTGAGTTGATGGAATGCTATGTACTACTTAGGTGAGCGAAATTTTGTTTAGGGATGACCAAAATCATTTTCCTTGGGTGTTTTTCGGATTTCTAACGTACCTTTGCAATCAATTTTGCTAGATGGGTAGTTTATCTTAGCAAAACCAATAGGCATGGCAAGAGCTTTTCGCAGTTTCGGAATCATTACGGTTGTCTCGGTCTATCTGCTCATTCTGGTAGGGGCTGTGGTGCGCAGCACGGGGTCGGGCATGGGTTGCCCCGATTGGCCCAAATGTTTTGGGCAATGGATACCGCCCACGGAAGCCGACCAACTCCCCCCCAACTACGAAGAGCGTTATGTGGAAGAACGCCGTCAAAAAAACACCCGTGTTGCCAAATTATTTGACCGCCTCGGATTTAAGCAACTTAGCGATCAGCTATTAAACGACCCCAAGACTTACGAAGCGACCTATTTTAATGCCCTCGAGACCTGGATTGAATACGTCAATCGCCTGCTGGGTGTCTTGATTGGACTTTTTGTTGTGGTTACCTTTGTCCTCTCCTGGGGCTATTGGCGTAATCATAAGGAGGTTACGCTCTTGAGCGGGCTTTCGCTGTTGCTCGTGATCGTACAAGGGGTTATCGGTGCTGTTGTCGTCTCAACAAACCTACTTGGCTCCATGATAACCGTTCACCTGGTGGTGGCCATCGTAATTGTGGGCTTGCTCACCTACACCGTCTTTCGCTCGTATGCTTTGTCGGGCAAGATTAGCTGTCCCGTGGATGCCTCTATTTCAGAAAGTTTATTGAAAAAATTAAACCTCTGGTTGCTTGCAGGTATGATCCTTTACGCCTTGCAATTCGTGATGGGTGCGCAGGTGCGCGAGGCTGTCGATGTGGTTTCGGAGGCTTTGGGTGATGCTCGTCGGGGAGAGTGGATCGACCAGCTAGGTCTTACTTTCTATGTGCATCGTTCGTTTTCGCTGGTGGTAGCGGGATTGCACGCGCTACTCGTGTACTGGCTCTGGCGGGCAGGCACCGGGGCGGGTTATATTCGTCGCTATGCGTATGGCTTGTTAGCGGTTTTGCTTTTGGAGATCGCTACTGGTGCCGCGATGGCGTATTTGTCCATTCCGGCAGTGCTTCAACCGGTACATCTGCTGCTGGCAGCGGTAGCTTTTGGTCTGCAACTCATGCTATGGCTACACCTCAAACACACCCGTCAAGCCAACAAACAACAGTCATCTTTTATCGTTGAACCAACCCACTCGTATGCTACATCCAAGCCCTAATCCATCGGTGTTGTCCGGTCAGGTGGCACTTTGGCCCCAAAAAGCCAAGCACTTTTTTGCATTGCTCAAATTTCGTTTGTCGCTGCTGGTACTCTTTTCGGGAACCATCGGCTACGCGCTCGCCTACACGGGCATGGGCTGGGAGTGGACGCGGTTTTTGTGCTTCGTCGTGGGTAGTTTTCTGATTACGGGAGCCGCCAACACCATCAATCAAATTCTTGAACGTGAGGTAGATAAGCACATGACTCGTACCCGCACGCGCCCCTTACCCACAGGTGTACTAGGGGTTTGGGAAACGATCCTGTTTACGCTCATCCTCACTTTTGTCGGAACGGCTATCCTGGTGGTTGGGGTAAGCGTAGGCGCGGCTTCGTTGGCTTTGTTGTCCTTGATCTTGTATGCCTTCGTTTATACGCCACTCAAAGGCGTTACGTCGTTTGCTGTTTTTGTGGGGGCATTTCCGGGAGCTTTCCCTCCCTTGATCGGCTGGTATGCTGCTGCCGATGAACTGACGATAGGGGCTTTTATCATCTTTGGGTTGCAGTTTGTGTGGCAATTTCCTCATTTTTGGGCCATCGCCTGGCTTTCCCACGATGACTACCTCAAAGTAGGCTATAACCTCCTCCCGACCGGCAACCGCGACATGGGAACGGCCTTACAGATCGTGAGCTACACCCTTTTCTTGATTCCGTTGGGTATTGCGCCCTGGCTTTATGGCATGACGGGAGCCATCTCGGCAGTTGTTGTTACGGTTGCGGCGCTGGCCTTCCTCTGGCCTGCCTTACAGCTCCTCCAGCACGGCTCCCGCAAAGCCGCCCGAACGCTAATGTTCGCTTCGTTTTTTTATTTGCCCGTCATGCAGATTGCTTTTCTTTTAGATAAACTTTGAAAAAACTCAAAAAAACGTATTTCTGTCAAAGTTGCGGGGCGCAATTTCCCAAATGGATGGGCAAATGTACCTCCTGTGAGTCCTGGAATACCATCGTAGAAGAACTCCTCGAGACGCGCAGCCCCGAGGACAAGCAATCCTGGTCCGCCAGCAGCAGCAGTACACGAGTGGTGAGCAAGCCCCAGGCGATCCCACAAATCGACTACGAATCCGTGGAGCGCATCGTTACGCCAGATGCCGAGCTAAACCGCGTCCTGGGTGGGGGTATCGTTCCAGGGTCTCTGGTTTTGATTGGTGGTGAGCCTGGCATCGGCAAATCTACGCTCATGCTACAGATCGCGCTCCTGCTCCCCACACACAAGGTCTTGTACGTCTCGGGCGAAGAGAGTGCGCAACAGATCAAGATGCGTGCCGAGCGTCTGCCCAACACGTCGGCCAACTGCTTTATCCTCACCGAAACCAACACCCAGAACGTCTTCAAGCAAATCGAAGCCCTGGCCCCAGAGTTAGTCGTCATTGATTCGATCCAGACCTTACATACGGCATTTTTGGAGTCTTCGGCGGGTAGCGTCTCACAGGTACGGGAGTGTTCGGGCGAGCTCTTGAAGTTTGCCAAAGAAAGCGGAACGCCCGTTTTTCTGATCGGACACATCACCAAAGAAGGCTCCCTGGCCGGTCCCAAAGTCCTGGAACACATGGTAGATACGGTTTTGCAGTTTGAGGGCGACCGGCATTTGAGCTACCGCATCTTACGTACGACCAAAAACCGTTTTGGCTCTACCTCCGAGCTGGGCATCTACCAAATGCAAGCCACAGGGCTACGGCAGGTCAGCAATCCCTCCGAAATCCTGATCTCGCAGCGCGACGAACGCCTGAGCGGCATCACGATTGGGGCAACGATGGAGGGCAACCGCCCGCTCTTGATCGAAGTCCAATCACTGGTCAGTACGGCTACCTACGGCACACCCCAGCGCAGCAGCACAGGTTACGACGGCCGACGGCTCAATATGCTCCTGGCCGTGCTAGAAAAACGCGGCGGCTATCGCATCGGCACACAAGACGTATTCCTGAACATCACGGGCGGACTCAAGATCGAAGACCCAGCCCTGGACTTGGCCGTCTGTATGTCCGTGGTCTCCTCCTATGAAGACCTATCCCTGGATACCGACGTGTGCTTTATCGGAGAGGTAGGCTTAGGTGGCGAGATTCGGGCCGTTAATCGAATCGAAAACCGCATCTCGGAGGCTGAAAAAATGGGCTTCCGGCAGGTCTTTATCTCCAAATACAACCTCAAAGGGCTGCCCCTGGATCGCTTTCAAGCCGAGATTATCGGGATGGGAAAACTTGATGAGGTCATCAAACGGTTGCTTTGAACTTTTTTAAAACGCCAAAGAATGCAATCTAAGTTTGCTTATCCCGAGGAAATTTAGGTGATTTGCTAAAAAAAACGCCAAGCTATGCCAACCACGTATGGGCTGCCCAAAAAAAAGGAAGAAGTGATGGAGGTGCTCCTGACGGCGTTTACGGAGGAAAATCTGGATGCCCTCGAGTATGACCGGCGCATGGAACAGGCGATGGAAGCCGAAAGTATTGAGGCATTGGAGCAGATCATCGCAGATTTCCCGTTGGAGATTCGGCGGCGCATTTTTCCATCAACAGCCACAACGACGACAACTCGCCGCTCTGCTACATCGGCTGCCTTACCGGCTTTGCCTCCCCTGCGCGTCGTGATGGGAGAGTCCTACCAACACCTTTCCGAAATCAACAAGCAACCCCTGGCGCTCTTTGCCGCCCTTTCTACCCAAAAAATTGACCTGCGGGATGCCGTCTTGCTTTCGGATGAGCTGGTAATCAAGGTAGAGTGTATTTTGAGTGAGACCGTTATCGACCTGCGCAACGAGCAGCTCAACGGAAGGCGCATTCGCTTTGTCGTTCACGGAGCCTTAGGGGAAATCAAAATCTTGCTTCCCCCAGGTGGTCTCATTGAGCAAGCCGTTGATTTGATCGGCGGCAGCCTATCGGTCAAAGACAAACGCAAGGGATGGCTCAAACGCCTGCGCGGCCAAAGCCCGGATCCACTCGAACACCTCTACACGGTCATCGTGCAAGGAAATTTTTGGTTTGGCTCCATCCGAATTGTCTATGATGGGCTGATGCCGTAAATGATATTTTGTCTCCAATAAAAAAGTTTGTTTCTTTGCTCTATGCAAATGACCGCGAGTAACCTAACCCGTCAAGCAGTAGCCCGGCGGCTTCTGGCACTGGAGGCTGTCAAGTTCAGCCCTGATGCCCCTTTTCGTTGGGCTTCGGGTTGGCTTTCGCCGATCTACTGCGACAACCGCCTGACGCTCTCCGATCCCGAGACACGGCGGTATATCAAGATGGCTCTTTCCGAGGCCATCTTTACGGAGTTTCCCGAGGCGGGAGGCATTGCGGGCGTAGCTACGGCAGGGCTTCCACAAGCCGCCTTAGTAGCTGACACACTGAATCTTCCGATGATATACGTCCGAGATAAAGCCAAAGCACACGGGCGCAAAAACCAAATCGAAGGCAAGCTAGATACCCGTCGCCCTTGGGTCGTGATTGAGGATTTGATCTCGACGGCGGGTAGTTCTTTGGCTGCCGTGTCGGCCTTACGAGCAGCTGGGGCGCAGGTCGTCGGGATAGCGGCCATTTTTACGTATGGCTTTGGGGTAGCAGAGCAAAACCTCAAAGAAGCCCAAGTCCCCTGGGTGGCTTTATCGGACTACACCACCCTCATCAAGGAAGCTCTACAACAAGGGTACGTGAGCCAGGAACACGCCCAAACGTTACAGGATTGGCGCAAAGACCCCGAAAATTGGCATCCTGCCTAATAAATGATTGATAATTTTGCTAAAAAGCGCATTAAGTTATGTTCCTTTACAATCGCATCAACAAAAAAGAACGCAAGCAACAACTGCTGCAAACCGACGAAGAGCGTTTCACCATTTCGTTTTACCGCTATCATGCCATCAAAAATCCACATTTTTTTAGGGATTACCTGTATGCCCAGTGGGACACCTGGCGCGTATATGGGCGGGTCTATGTAGCCACCGAGGGCATCAACGCACAAATATCTGTTCCCAAAGCTCACTTTGACGACTTTCAGGCGCACCTCCAAACGATTACTTTTCTGGCGGGTGTCCGGCTCAACATCGCCCACGAAGACGACGGCAAATCCTTTGCCTTGCTCAAAATCAAGATCAAGCCCAAGATCGTCGCCGACGGACTGGAGGACGAAACCTTTGACGTAACCAACAAGGGTATCCATGTAAACGCGCAGGAGTTCAACGCCTTAGCCGAAGACCCAGATACGATCATCCTCGATATGCGCAATCATTATGAGTCCGAAGTGGGGCATTTTGAAGGGGCTATTTGTCCCGATGTCGATACGTTTCGAGATTCTCTCCCGCTCATCGAAGAGATGCTCGCCCAACACAAAGCAGACAAAAAACTGCTCATGTACTGCACCGGTGGTATTCGTTGCGAAAAAGCCAGCGCGTATTTTAAACACAAAGGCTTCAAGCAGGTCTATCAACTGGATGGTGGGATCATCCACTATGCCCGCCAGGTAAAAGAAGGTGGACTACCGAACAAGTTTTTGGGCAAAAACTTTGTTTTTGATGAACGCCTAAGCGAGCGCATCGGCGATCAGATTATCAGCCATTGCCACCAGTGCGGCGCACCCGCTGATACCCATACGAATTGCAAAAATCTAGCGTGTAACTTGCTCTTTATTCAGTGCCAGGAATGCGCCAAAAAATACGAAGGCTGTTGTAGCCGCGACTGCCAAGCCGTGATACAGCTACCCGAAGACGACCAAAAAGCACTACGCAAACATCTGCATACCAACGCACAGCAGCAAAATCGCATCTTTCGGAAAGGGCGACGGCTCAAAGATTATCACAACACCCCTGCCCTACAACGTCCTTATGTACCCACGACTACCACGGCGGCGATAGCGCACCAAAAGGCAGACGAATCCCCATCGACACACTCCAAAAATCCCGCTGCGGAACCGTCTTGATCGTTGTTCCGTTCACAAAATGATTCATCAAAAAGGCTACCTGACCTTCGGTAAACCAATAAACCGAACCCAGGGCAAACTCTACCCCAAGCCCGAGGTTACCGTGCAAGCGAAGCACATTCTTATCATCAAAATATACTTGATCGGATGGCGGTACACTGCTCTCGATATGATCCCGTTGCCAGGTCATCTTAAAACTATGCCCGCTTACCCCAGCAAAAGTATAAAGTGCTGCATTAGAGGCGTTAAAGCTACCCAGCAGATAGTAATACGCTTTCAGGTCTGCTCCCATATCAGTAACGGTAGCCGGCGACTTATACATGTACGTATTCTCACCCGTGGTGCGGTACATCAGCCCTAACTTCATGGCCGTTTTGTAACCCAATCCGTACATGCCCCGCAGTTCCCCGCCGATCATAGCCGGAAAATCATCTACATCACCCGTCGGGAAATCGGACATTTTGCCAAAAAAAGTGTGATACGTAGCATTCAGCCCCACACTAAATTGGGCCTGGGCAAACCCGTGTATCAGCAACAAAAAAGACAGGCAGAGAAAAAAGCGTTTCATGGTATTGAGCGTTTCACGTTTCTTTGTTGCAATAACGCAAAAATTCCTCAAATATTCTCTCTGCCTGCCCCATGATGAGGCTCTAAACCTGCTTCGTGAGTTGTACATTGAGGCTTAAACGCACCTCGTTGCTGACCACAACATTACCGGCCTCCGTTACGGCATCCCAAGCCAGACCAAAATCTTTGCGAAGGATCGTTCCCGTAATTTCAAAGCCAGCTTTGGTTTGTCCGTAAGGATCAACGGCTGTTCCGTGATGCACAACGTTAAGGCTCACCGGCTTTTCGATGCCACGTATGCTCAAGATGCCCGAAAGCGTGTAGGTATCCTCACCTGTGGCTTTAAAGGCCGTCGAGGCAAAAGAAAGCTGGGGATGATTGGCTGCATCAAAAAAATCCGCAGACTTCAAGTGTTCGTCGCGCTGGGCATTGTTGGTGTACAGGCTTGCTACCTCGGCGGAGAAACTCACCGATGCCCCTTCAAAGCCCTCGCCATCAGCGGATAAGCTCCCTTCAAAACTAGCAAACGATCCCGTAACCGTTGAGACCATCATGTGCTTAACCTTAAAATAAACTTCGGAATGCGTCGGATCAATGATCCATTGTTGTTGTGTAGCCACAGACATAAGGATTGTGATAAGTTAATGGTGTGAGAATTAAAAAAAAAAAAACGATGTTTCAACATTGATTTGCATTTAAAACGATTTTCTTTCCGCTAGGGTTGGGTGATGTATTCATAAAAAAGCAAAAATTTTATCCTACTTATGCACCTGCTGCTCCCACCAGAGAAGGGTTTCAAAAATCGCTCTTGCACTACTTTTTTGGTAGTCAGGGTCAAGGAGCAGTTGAGCGTTCTGGTAATGCGTAAAGAATAGGTTTTCGATCAAGATGGCCGGGGCGGTGGTGTAGTACAGAACAGCAAAATTTTGCTCAAAATCACTGTCGCCATCGCTTCGGTCTCGGCGGTAATGAATGCGATCACCATGCAGCCGCTCCATTTGTCGGTAAAGTTCCTCTGCAATGGCATCACTTCGGGTAAGCCCCCGAGAAGTAAAAACAGAAAATCCATTGGCTGTACTTCGTTGCGGTTTTCCGTCCACAAAAGGCGTTTGATTGTCTTTTCCTTGTGCATCTACGTGTAAGCTAACAAAAACTGAAAACTTACCTTGCTTACGAGTATCAGCATCGGTTTGGTTGGCGATGCGTATCCGCTCACTCAAAGGGCTATCCAGATAGGGGTGGTAAGTAGGCACAACGGCTATACCGGCTGCCTCACAATAGGTCTGCAAATAACCCGCTACTTTTCGGTTGATGTCTCCTTCCCTGATTTCAAAATCTTTTGTCCCATCATCCTTGAAATGAACGTAATAGCGTCCCTGCTGTGGTGGGGTCATGTATTGTCCCGTCTCGGGATGCGTACCACCATGCCCGGCATCCAGGCACAAGACCAATTTGCGTTCGGGTACAACGGACAAACTGTCTCGGAGTGCTTCTAGCTCCGTGATGATGCGGTTGAGGCGTTGTCGGAGATCGTCAGGCATGGCTATTTAGAGCGTATCACGGGGTTGCTGTGCAGTAGTATCGGGGGTAAGAGGAGAAGGATCAGCGTGTTTTTTCGGTATTAGTGATACTTTTTGATAAACTTTCAACTTTTGTCCTATTCTAATCAAATCTTTACTTTGGAGTTGGTTAAAGCGAGAAATCTCTTGCAGGCTCATCCCATATTTGGCCGCAATAGCCGAAAGTGCTTCGCCGCGCTGGACTTCATGGACATCAACTTTGGCGGGGGTACGTACCCGCAGGCGTTGCCCCTCCTTGATTTGAGTATTACGCAGACCATTGATGCGGATGAGTTCTTGGGGCGACATCCCGTTTCGGTACGCGATGCCATTGAGCGTTTCCCCGAAACTGACCGTGTAGCTAGTCAGGATCGAAATGGTATCGCGGGTTTCGATGCGTCTGGCTAAGTCCAGGAGCTGCTCCCGCTGTTCGGTCAGGCTTTCATTTTGGGCTGCCTCCAAAGCCTCCGTAACCAGGGCGGCATCAATGCGGCTGACGGCTTCGTAGAGCAAAAAAGACTCGGACAGGCTGTCAATTTGGGCTTGCAAACGGGGATAATCAGGGGCGTAAAGCTGCCGGAGTTTTTGTTGTAGAATCTCTCGGCGGCGTTCTTGTAATTCTTCTGCTATATCTTGATAAAGAGAATCTTGCAGTGCCAAATCAACGATCATCACGGCCGAGTCGTAGTTGCCCAAAGTAAGCAGCTCGGGTATCCTTTTCTCCTCCCAAAACTGGTCAATGGGGCTTTTCGCTGAAAGCCACCAAACTAGCGGTAGTAGTAGCAAAGCACCCAACACGTACCAGGCCTCCTTACGCAAGCGTGGAGACGGCTTTGGCGGAGCCGACGGAGCTTTGGGACGATTGCGAGGCAAATTTTTTTTCATGGTAAGCAAATCTACATAAAAAAATCCGTATCTCGAGCCGTTGCCTTTGCCGAAATACGGATTTTTGTATGTTGTCGGGGTGGCAGGATTCGAACCTACGACCCCTTGGTCCCAAACCAAGTGCGCTACCGGACTGCGCTACACCCCGAACATAATAAACATACTTGCAGAGAGGACGGGATTCGAACCCGCGATACGCTAGAAGCGTATACAAGATTAGCAATCTTGCGCCTTCAGCCGCTCGGCCACCTCTCTTTCCCAATCAGTGTGCAAAGATAGCGGATTCTTGAAGACTTCTGCAAGTTTTTAGGCGAAAAAAAACCGGATAGCTACATTATTTGTTAGCCAGCCGGTTTTCTTGCTGCATCAAACAAATGCACGCTTATCCTTCGAGGGGGCATTCGTTGATCGTTTCAGGCTTTTTGCAGCCTTCTTCAGCAGTTGCATTGCAAATAGGACATACGGTCGGTTCCATGAGCATTAGTTGGTTAGATGTGAAACTTAAATTCAACTGATAAACGTCATAGGTGAAAATAAAGTTTTGTTTATCAGAAATTTAGAATCAGTCTAATTTACTTTTCTCACAAGATGATCCTTTTACGGTTTTGTGGTTTTATCGAGGAAACCAAGACAGAATCGAAGACTTTGGGCGGTGTGGAAGGATTGCGCTGCGGGTGCTGTTTTGGGGTCGGGTTCTTTTTCTGGGATGGTAATTTCTTTGCTGGTGGTGAGGTCGTATTGTGCGAGTTTGGTGAAGTCTGTTCGGTGTTGTTTTTTGAGATTGGTGGATTCGTCGGTGTAGATGTTGCGTATGTCTGGGTTGGGCGATGTGATGCGGGAAGGGAAGTTCTCCTTACGTCGGTCTGTCATGTCGGACGCTCACGCAGCGGACTCAATCTTTGACAGGGTCTGTCAGTATTTTTTTTCTTCTGTGGATAGTTTGGTTT
>DAISIL010000017.1:0-17488 GCA_036822015.1 Bernardetiaceae bacterium
CCCATCTGAGCCAGCTTGTGGAATCATCACCTTCCATTTATCTATCAAATGCTCACTTTTAGTTACATCTTCTCGAGCTATCCAACCAATATCTCTTTTCCCCTTCTTTATGAAATACAAAGGAATATCTCCATCCTTTTTCTTAGTGTGAAAACCTGTAAAGTTTGAAGTCCAGCCAAATTCTTTATCCACTGAAAGTATATCAATAATTGAAGATTCTTTGTGTGATAATACCTTTTTTAAAATTTTTGCGGCTCGACCATCCCTAACGAAAACATCGTATTCACTTAAATCTCTTTGAATGGGACCGAACACTTCTTCGCCACGAATATTAGTTACTTCGCATAATCCATCATAATCTCTTTCCCAAAGAAAGTAACAAACTCCGCCCTTAATTTCAACGCCTGCAAATACTTCATTAGCAACTGGGAAATCAACCAACTTTTTAATTCTTTTATCTTCAAGCATAGTCTTTCGAAACTCTGTCAATCCCAAACCGCTTGCCATCCAGCGAGATGGAATAATCATAGTCAAATATTTGGGATTTAATTTCTTAGCTTGCTCAATAAATTTATTGTAAATAGGCATATCACGTGTACCACCGTCTGAACTCAATTGATACGGCGGATTTCCAACGATCACATCAAATTTCATATTTTTAAAGATTTTTTCTGGTTCGTCTGTATGAATAAAATTGTAAGCATAGGTTTCGAGGGCATCCTCACGGTCATAGACTTCTTGGCTGGCATTGCAATATACGCATTTTCCATTTTGCCAGGTGTGCTGGATACGCTCGTACTGGATGTTTCCTTGCTCGCTGGTGAAGGCATCGCAAAAACTGTACGGGCCGTTGGCGGTTTTGGAGCCATATACGCTTCGTCGGCTAAGCAGGCTGGTGAGTTGTGTGATGGCGATGCCGTAGAGCTGTTGGGTGAAGATGTGGTTGATGCGCGTTTGTTTGTCGGGGATTTGTTGTGCTAGTCCTTTGTCTAGTCGCTTGGCCATCTCGCGGAGGAAGACACCAGTTTTGCATACGGGGTCTAAAAATTTGGTGTTGGGATTGCTCCACAGCTCCTGTGGGAGCAGGTCTAGGATGTCGTTCACCAGGTCGGGCGGGGTAAATACCTCGTCGTTGCTCAGGTTGGCCAGGCAGGTGAGTACGTCTGGGTTATAGTTGGTCTGCGTCATCTTCGCCGAGTTTTAAGAAATGAATCAGCGGATAGTCTTTGACTGGCTCATCAATAGCTGCTGGGCTGCCTTCGTCATTGAATAGGGAGGTTTGGTGTGTTTTTTCGACCAAAAAGCGGAACATATAATCCCTTCGTTTGAGCATCACACCATTGACGGCACTCCACTCTGAAAATACGATGGGTGCTTTGGTTACGGGATTCGTAAAATCCAGGGCATCGCCCCAAAGGATGTTTCGGTTCAACAAAAATTGGATGCTTTGTTTGCAAGCGTCTTTGCATTGGTCTTTGAATCGGGCGGTGTATTGCTGATCGAAGATATTGAAGAGCCGTTCTCGGCATTCCTGGGCGTTGTCTTCCAGGATGTCCACCCCATAAATACTCGAAACGGCAATGACGGCATAGCGTTCCCATTCGGTTTGGCTGTTGCCGTATCGCTGTTCTACCACTTGAAGTTTTCTGCGCAGCACTTGTGCCAGAAAGTTGCCGTTGCCACAAGCGGGTTCGAGGAAGCGGGAGTCGATGCGCTCCGTTTCGTGCTTGACCAGGTCGAGCATGGCGTTTACCTCTCTTTCGTTGGTGAACACTTCTCCGTGATCGGTAACGCGCTTTTTAGATTTCACTTGCTTATCCATCAAAACCTACTTTTTTTTAGTATCTAATAATCCTTCGGATAATTGCGAATATCCATTCCCCAGTTGAGTTTTTGGCGGAGGGTCTTCAAAAAACTTTCGTTGTTGAACTGGATATAGTGGGCGCAAAAATCGGCTTTACTGACCGCCAACTGGATATTGGCATCCACCTTAGCCGAGCGCGAGTCCAGGACGGCTAAGAAGTTCTTGCTCCGCCCTTCGATCTCGAAGGCAATCACGCTGCTATCGGGGATGATGAGCGGCCGGACGTTGAGGTTGTGCGGACTGACAGGCGCGATCACGAAGTTGCCCGAGTTCGGAACCACGACGGGGCCGCCCGTACTCAAGGCATAACCCGTCGAGCCGGTGGGGGTAGCCACGATCAAGCCATCGGCCCAATAGGAGTTCAAAAACTCGCCGTTGATGTACGTATGCACGACGATCATGGAGGCCGTATCGCGCTTCAAGATCGCAAACTCGTTCAGGGCGATATTTGGCCCATCAAAGACGGGGATATTGGCGTGCAACTGCAAGAGCGTCCTGGATTCGACGGTATAGTAGCCGTTGAAGTACGCATCGAGATGGCTCCTGATCTGGTGCAAAGCCGTGGTAGCCAAAAAACCCAGCCGCCCTGTGTTGATGCCCAAAATGGGGACGTGATGGCGTTCGGTCAGTAGGACACTCTCCAAAAAAGTACCATCTCCCCCTACACTAAGCATCAAATCTGCATCTGCAATCTGGTCGGGTGTCGTAAAGACATCATAGCTTTTTTTGAGTCCCCAGGCTTGCTGCTCCCGCTCAAAGGCCTCCGAAACGACAATATGGCGGTCGCGTTTGCAGATTTCGCCCAGGATTTCGTGGATATACGGGATGTGTTCTGGCTCAAAGGGACGGCTATGGATGGCGATTTTTTTCACAACTCAAGAAACTTAAAAAATGAATCGAGGCGTTCTTGTACCCAGGGTTGGCTGCTTTCGTGTTCGTAGCGGCCCACGACGCGGTAGTTGAACCGCTCGAGGGTTGCGGCGATGCGTCCTACTTCGGGGGTGTTGATCTTGATCGTTACACGGATCATCTCGGGATAGGTTACGTCGGGTTCGGTATAGACGCTCATCACCTTAGCTCCGTTTTCCTCCACGAGGCGACTGATCTGGGTCAGGGTGTAGTCGCGGTGTTCCATGAGCAAGACCAGGATGCCGCCCGGGTGTTGGAGCGTCAGGAGACGGACAAAAGTCATCACGCTTTCCTTGATCGAAATGACCCCCTCAAATGTTTTCCCTTCGTCCAGTACGGGCATCACCTCCATTTGATGCTCCTCTGCCAGGCGCATCACCTCGTAAAAATGCGCATCGTGCCGCACGTAATGCTCCGTATGCTGAAGCGGGATCGCCTCCAGCATGGCTTCGGAGACGTGCTGCCCGTAGAGGGTATCCTCGCTGATGATCCCGCAGTATGCCTGCCCTACCACTACGGGCAGCTGGCGCAGATGAAACTCGGACATCCAGCCCAGGGCCTTGCCTACGCTATCGGTGGGTTTGAGCGGCGGAATCAGTGGGTCTATCAACTCACGGGCCACCATTTGGGTTTGTATCTCGGCGGGTTGCATCATAGAAAAACGGATCAAGGAGCGGACAAACTACAAACAATTTTTATGCTAAACAAGGATTGCGTAACATTGGTTCTTTTTTTGAAAGAAAATATGTAACTTTGCTCAATGAAAAAGGTATTGGGTATCATTCCGGCCCGTTACGCATCTACGCGGTTTCCGGGCAAAGTACTCGTTGAGATTGCCGGACAGACGATGCTCGAGCGCGTCTATCGCCAGGCCTCTCAAGCCAAACACCTGCAAGCGGTTATCATCGCCACCGATCATGCACAGGTTGCCCAGGCGGCCCGCGCCTTCGGGGCAAACGTCCTGATGACCTCCCCCGCCCACACCAGCGGCACCGATCGCTGCGCCGAAGCCCTCCAACAGTATGCCCTGCCCTGTGATTTTGTCCTCAATATCCAGGCCGACGAACCCTTCATCCATCCCGAGCAAATTGACCTCCTGGCCCAGACGCTCCAGCAAGACCAACCCGAGATCGCTACGCTCATCCATCCCATCACGGATACCGACCAGATACAGAACCCTAACGTCGTCAAGGTCGTCTTCGATCAGCAAGGCAACGCGCTCTATTTCAGTCGTTCCCCGATTCCGTATCCGCGCCAAAGCTCCCCTCGTCCGGATTTTTATCGCCATGTGGGCTTGTATGGCTACCGCGCCGATGTCTTGCCACGGCTCTCTCGGCTCCCCCCCTCGCCGCTCGAGATCAGCGAACAGCTCGAGCAACTGCGCTGGCTCCAAAACGGCTTTTCGATTCGGGTCAAGTTCACCCCTCACCTGAGCCACGGCATCGACACCCCCGAAGACCTCCAAAAAATCATCTCCCAACAACAAATCCACCCCTGATCGGTTATTTTGCCATGCCAGATACCCAACCCTTGAGCCTGCTGTCGGAGGAGGATTTAGATCAACTGGATCCCCGAAAGTTTATCATCATCAAAAATGCCAAAGTCAATAATTTACAAGGACTTAGCGTAGCCATCCCAAGAGGTAAGTTCGTCGTCATTACGGGAGTGAGCGGCTCGGGAAAGTCTTCTTTGGCTTTCGATACACTCTTTGCCGAAGGGCAACGGATGTACGTCGAGAGTTTGAGTTCGTATGCCCGGCAGTTTCTGGGACGCATGGAAAAACCAGACGTGGAGTACATCCGAGGGGTCTCGCCGGCCATCGCCGTAGAGCAAAAAGTAAACACCCGCAACATCCGATCAACCGTCGGGACAACAACAGAAATTTATGATTACTTAAAACTGCTCTTTGCTCGTATCGGGCGCACCTTTTCGCCCATTTCGGGGGAGGAGGTCAAGAAAGATACCGTTTCGAGTATCGTGGATCGGATAGTCTCCCAACCCGAAGGCACGCGGTTTATGATCCTCTCCTGCCTCCAACGCCATCCCGAACGAAGCACCGAAGAAGAACTCAAAATCTTGCTCCAACAGGGCTTCACTCGGGTACAGCTATCGGGCAAAGACGTGTTTTTTATCGAAGAACTCCTCGAACGCCCCGAAAAAATACCTGCCCAGGAGGAAGACCTCCTCATTCTCATCGACCGCAACAGCGTCCGGCACCACGACGAAGAGGAGCAGTTTCGTTTAGCTGACTCCGTCCAGACAGCACTTTACGAGGGCCAGGGAGCCTGCCGAGTGATCTTCTTTCCGCTAGATGATAAGCCGAGCGAGATATGTGATTTTTCGGATGCCCTTGAGCTAGACGGGATGCGCTTTGAGGAGCCAACAGTAAATTTTTTTAGTTTTAATAACCCCTATGGTGCTTGCCCGCGCTGCGAAGGCTTTGGCTCCATTTTGGGTATCGACCCCGATTTGGTGATCCCCGACAAAAGTCTATCCGTTTTTGAGGGAGCCATCCTGCCCTGGCGCACCGAAAAGATGAAGATTTGGGCCAAGCCCCTCATCCAAAAAGGTATCGACTTTGGCTTCCCCGTACACCGAGCCTACGAAGACCTTAGCCCCGAGCAGCAGCAACTCCTCTGGACAGGCAACGAGTATTTTGAAGGGCTAAACGCCTTCTTCGATCACCTCGAAGCCAACAACGCCAAGATACAATACCGCGTCATGCTCTCCCGATACAGGGGCAAGCAGGTTTGTCCCGACTGCAAAGGCTCTCGCCTGCGCCCAGATGCGGGCTATGTCAAGATTGGTGATAAATCAATTATTGACTTAGTGCTTTTACCAATCAAGGAACTACGTATTTTCTTTCAGGATTTAAAACTAACAGATTACGAATCCAAGGTAGCTCGTCTGCTCCTGCTCGAGATCAACAACCGGCTGCGCTATATGTCGGAGGTGGGACTTGACTACCTGACCCTCAATCGGCTGACCGCATCGCTCTCCGGTGGAGAGTTCCAGCGGATTAAGCTGGCGACCTCTCTGGGCAGTGCCTTAGTTGGTTCGATGTACATTTTGGATGAACCCAGCATCGGCTTACACCCCCGCGATACCCAAAACTTGATTCGGGTCTTGAAGGAACTCCGCGACCTGGGCAACACCGTCATCGTCGTCGAACACGAGGAGGAGGTCATGGCTGCCGCCGATCAAATCATCGACATCGGCCCTGATGCAGGCATCCACGGCGGACGGCTCATCTGCCAGGGTAGCCCCGAAGAGGTTCGGCGGGTGATGGAGAGCAAAACGGGGCGTTTTTTGAGTGGCATAGATCAGGTAGCCATCCCGAAGCAGCGTAGAAAATGGTCGGAAAGCATTCATATTGAAGGAGCTACACACAACAACCTCAAAAATATCGACGTTGCTTTTCCGCTCCAAGTCCTGACCGTCATTACGGGTGTCAGTGGTTCGGGGAAGTCCACGCTCGTCCGGCAGATTCTTTATCCCGCCCTCGGAAAAGCACTCGGGCAGCACATCGAAGAGAGTGGACACTTCAAAAAACTCTCCGGTAACCTGCGCCGCATCGACAACATCCAACTCATCGACCAAAACCCCATCGGGAAGTCCTCCCGCTCCAATCCCGTTACTTACGTCAAGGCTTACGACGGCATCCGCAAACTTTTTGCCGACCAGCCCGATGCCCGAAAGATGGGCATTACGCCCCAGTTTTTTTCGTTCAACGTCGAAGGAGGACGCTGCGAAACCTGCCAAGGCGAAGGACGCATCACGATAGAAATGCAGTTTATGGCCGATATTGTCTTGACCTGTGAGGATTGTAAGGGCAAGCGGTTTACGGAGGATATACGCTCCATCAAATACCAGGAAAAAGATATTTCGGAGGTATTGGAGATGAGCGTAGATGAAGCCATTGTATTTTTTGAAAATCAACAAGCCATCCTAAACAAAATCGAACCGCTACAAGAAGTCGGGTTGGGCTATATTCGGTTGGGGCAGTCCTCCAACACACTTTCGGGCGGAGAAGCCCAGCGGGTAAAGCTAGCCTCCTATCTGGCCAAAGGACAGACGAACAAGGAACGCATCTTGTTCATCTTTGATGAACCCACAACGGGGCTACACTTCCACGACATCGAAAAACTCCTGACCTCCATCCAAGCCTTGATCGAGCGGGGACATACGGTCATTATCATCGAACACAACATGGAAATCATCAAATCTGCTGATTGGGTCATCGACCTGGGGCCCGAAGGCGGCAAAGAAGGCGGACAACTTTGCTTTGCCGGCACACCCGAAGACCTCATCCAACAAAACGACAATCATACGGCAAGATTTCTAAAAGAAAAACTAGCTCACAAAAAATGAACGAAAAACCGAGAATTTGCATCTATTGCGCCTCTAGTGCCAAAATCGCCGATCATTACTTCGATGTAGCCGAGCGGCTAGGGCGTGCGCTCGTGGAGGCCAACAAAAAAGTAGTCTTCGGGGGTGGCTCCTCCGGGCTGATGGGTCGCCTCGCCGATACGGTCATCGCCGAAGGCGGAACCATCCTGGGCATCATGCCCCACTTCATGCGCGATGTAGAGTGGGCCCACCGAGAAGTAAAAGAGTTTGAGTTTGTGAGCGATATGCACGAGCGCAAAAAGCGGCTCCTGGCCGGTAGTGAAGCCGTTGTTGCGCTAGCTGGTGGCAGCGGTACCCTCGAAGAGCTCCTGGAAGCCATCACGCTCAAACGCCTGGGCTTGTATCTGAACCCGATCATTATCGTAAATACAAAGGGCTTTTATGATCCCCTGCGGGTGATGCTCGAGCGTTGCGTAGAAGAAAACTTTATGCACCCCGATCACCTCAAAATGTGGACTTTTGTGAGCCAACCCGAA
Source organism: Bernardetiaceae bacterium (assembly GCA_036822015.1). Classification (GTDB taxonomy): domain Bacteria; phylum Bacteroidota; class Bacteroidia; order Cytophagales; family Bernardetiaceae; genus DAISIL01. The sequence continues at coordinate 7,660 of DAISIL010000017.1, forward strand.
GAGGTGCTACCAGCCATTGCAGCAGCCCCAACGTGGGCGAAAGAGCAGATGAAAATGGCTGCTTTTCGCTAAAACAAAGGATGAAACATTTCGTATTGGATGTATGAAAATTATCGAAGTTATCAAAAACCGAAGCAAGACCCTCTTCTCTTTTGAAATCATCCCCCCACTCAAGGGGCAAAGTATCCAGCCGATCTTTGATGCCATGGATCCGCTGATGGAGTTCAAGCCTGCCTTCGTGGATGTAACCTACCATCGGGAGGAGTTCGTGTACAAAAAACACCCCAACGGACTGCTCGAGCGTCGCGTTACGCGCAAACGCCCAGGTACAGTAGGTATCTGTGCTGCGATCATGAACCGGTATCACGTCGTGGCCGTTCCGCATATCATCTGTGGGGGCTTCGATAGGTCCGAAACCGAGGATGCCCTCATTGACCTGCACTTCCTGGGCGTAGAAAACGTCCTGGCCCTGCGCGGCGATTCCATCAAAAACAACGGGGCTTTTACACCCGAAGAAAACGGACATAGTTTTGCCTCTGATTTGATTCAACAAATCAATGCCATGAACCAGGGGCAGTATCTGGATGAGGAACTCCAAAACTCTGTCAAGACTGATTTTTGTATTGGTGTAGCTGGTTATCCCGAAAAACACTTTGAAGCACCCAATTTGACATCCGATTTGGAATATCTAAAATACAAAGTCGATTTGGGTGCCGAGTACATCATTACGCAGATGTTCTTCGACAACGAAAAGTTTTTTGCCTTTGAGCGCAAATGCCGTGAGATGGGGATTGATGTACCCATCATCCCAGGACTAAAACCCCTGGCTACTAAGGCGCAACTGGTAGGACTCTCGCGGGCTTTTCATATTGATTTCCCCGAGGCACTGGTAGATGAAGTCAAGCGTTGTAAGGACAACAAACAGGTGCGACAGGTAGGTATTGATTGGTGCATTGAGCAATCTAAGGAGCTGATGGATAGAGGAGTACCCGTTTTGCACTACTACACCATGAGCCGATCCAAGGCCACCCAGGAAATCGGAGCTGCCTTATTTTGACCCCGCTGCCCGCCGCAGACGGTCATTGATCGCCCTGCCCAACCCACGCTCGGGAAGGGGCGCGGCCAGGATGCAATCAGCGGCGGCGCAATCGTCGAGCAGACGCATGTACGCAAACAGATTTTGTGCCGCCTCCGCTAAGCTGCCCGAAGGGCTTAGGTTGTGTAGCCGCACAACTGATGAGGTATCAATTTTGGAGAGATCACCAAATCCCAATACGGCACAGCCTTTATCCTGATGCTGTTCTAGCAAAAACTGCAAGTCTCCCAAAAAAAAAGGCTTGCACGGGGCATAGTGGCTTTCTAGCATCCCGGGAGCCTCGGGCCGCGAACTCGAATGGGGGCGAACGGCTACCTCCTTCACCACGGACTGCAAGCGCGAAAGCGTCAGCCCTCCCAAACGCAAGACCGCCGGTGGATCGCTTACGCAAGAAACAATCGTGGATTCTACACCCACCGCACAAGGGCCGCCATCCAAAATATAAGCCACCTGCCCCCCCAGCTGATTTGCCACGTGTTCCGCCCGCGTTGGACTGATGTAGCCAAAAGGATTTGCGCTTGGGGCAGCCAACGGAAAAGGCAGCAACGATAAAAGTTCCAACGTAAGCGGATGCGCGGGTATCCGAAACGCCACCGAAGGCAGCCCGCTCGTTACCAAATCAGGGATGAGCGAAGAAGTAGGCAGTACCAAAGTCATTGGCCCAGGCCAAAAAGCCACCGCCAGGCGATGAGCCAGGGGAGAAAGCTCCCCAATCCAGGCTTCAATTTTGGAAAGGCTATCCGTATGCAAGATGAGTGGATCAAAGGTAGGACGATTTTTGACAGCAAAAATTTTACTGACCGTCTCTGCCACAAAACCATTGCCTGCCAGCCCATACACGGTCTCGGTCGGGATGGCCACTAGCTCACCCGCCATCAAATGCGCCCGTGCTTCAAGCACCCTACGATCAGACATCGCGCGGGTCAGGCTTGACTTCCTCGGCCGGCTCCTCCTCCTCGGGCTGCTCCGGCTCTTCGACCTTCTCTTTCTCTTTGGGTATCTCTTTTTTGAGCCGCTCTACCTTCACGACTAGATATTTGGTATCGCCACGCCAGGGAAATTTGAAAAACTTTTCTTCGTAATGAATCGTAACACGCTCACCCGTAGCCGATACCTCCTCGAGCATATCGAGCAACTGCCGCTGGTTGCCCTCTACGGAAAAATCAAAAACAGAAGTCATCTTTCCATCTGCTGTTGCCCGTAAGCCGCCGATGTCCATTTGTCCTTCGTGGGTCTTAAAAACGACACCTTTTTTGCTGATCTTTTGAACGATTCCCGAGCGTGTCCCTTCGCTGAAGTTGGCGTGATAGGCAAAAAGCCCGCCTCCAAGCCCTGCAATGAAGAGAATCAGAGCAGCATACAAAAAAAAGCGTTTTGCTTGTTGTGCAAAAGTGAGTTTCTTTTTCATTATCAAATTTTGTTTAAATTTTTGAGCATTTGCTGTCTTTTCTCCCAACGTTGCAGGAGCGGGTGCAAAAAGACAGCCAGCAGCACCACACTTGCCCCCAGGTAAAATTGTCGGGTGAGCTGTTGGTGTTCCCCAAAAAACAAAGCTGCCAACAAAATACCATAAAGCGGCTCCAAGTTTACGGCTAGGTTCATCGTAAAAACGGATATGCGCCGCAAAAGTTCTACCGAGACCGAATAGGCATACACCGTACAGACCCCTCCGAGCAACAACAGCCATAGCCAGTCCAGGGGCTTGGGAAGCAAGTGTAGGGGCGTATCACCAAAATAAGAAAAAGCAAGCATTCCGAGGACGGCGGTCAGGCAGGCCCCGATCATTTCGTAGAGCGTGATGGTATAATGGTGATCGGTTTTGGATAAAACGCCGTTGAGCGTAGAGAAAATCGCAGCCAGAAAAGCAGCCGTAATGCCGAGGGCTAGCCCGAGCATATAACTTCGATTGCCAAACTCGAAGTAAAAAATGATATAAAGCCCCAAAACAACAACAACGCCAAGGATGATTTCAAACCACTTGATGGCCTTTCGGTGGAAGATGGGTTCGATGAAGGCTGTCCAGAGCGAAGCCGTCGCCAGTCCAGCCAGGCAAACAGAGACATTAGCCACCTTACTACCCCCAAAAAAACTCAACCAGTGCAAGCCAATAATGATCCCGATACCGAGCAACTGGCCCATGCGTCGCCAGTGGATGGCTCCGTTGGGCAGGCGCGGCACCAAAACGAGCGCGGGCGGCCTCAGGTGCAAGGGCATATCCTCGGGCAGGTGAGCCAAAGGGCGTTTGCGTTGCATCAACAGGATGAGCAAAGCCGTACCGGTAGCCGCAATCAAGGTGCGATAAAAGACTACCTCCAATGCCGTCAGGGAGATCAAGACCCCCAAAATGGCCGTGAACCCCCAGAGGAAGATCACAAAGTGCATTTTCAAATAGTCTAATCGCATGATTGCTTTGTTTTTTTTTAATAGCCGATACTATTTTTGAAGAGTTTGACGGCAATAGCCAATAATATCACACCAAAAACCTTCCGAAGGACGTTTGTCCCGGCCGTGCCGAGCTTTCGTCCTAGCCAGCCTGAGGTTTTGAGTACCACATAAACCAGGATGAGGTTTACGATAATGCCCACCAAAACGTTTGCCTGTTCGTACTCGGCCCGCAAGGATAAAATCGTGGTCATCGTACCTGCCCCTGCAATCATGGGAAAAGCCAACGGGACAATCGAACTGCTTTGTGCCTGATCTGCATCCCGAAACAAGACTACGCCCAGCACCATCTCTAAGCCAATCAAGAAAATGACCAAAGCCCCTGCGATGGCAAACGAAGAGACATCAATCCCGAAGAGGCGCAATATGGATTCTCCCAAAAACAGAAAAATGACCATAATTACGCCCGCTACCAGGGTTGCCTTCTCCGACTGCACGTGCCCTGCCTTTTGGCGTAAATCCAGAATGACAGGAATTGAACCCAAAATATCAATCACTGAAAAAAGTACCAGTGAAACAGAAACAATTTCTTTAAAATTTAACATCTTTATTGAACGGCTGATTTTTTGAAGCCGCAAAGGTCTGTACTTTCTTAGAGATTTCCAACTGCGGGTTCGGCTTTTAAACCAATCGCTCGTAAGAATGCCTCCGGCTCAGGGTCGCGGCCCAGGAAATCGAAGAGTTGCTGGCTTTCTTCTACCGTTCCACCCCGAGAGAGAATACAGTCTAGGTAGCGTTGCCCTACCTCGGGGGAAAGCACCCCCTCCCGTTCAAAAACAGCAAAGACATCCTCGGCAAAGACCCGCGCCCAAAGGTAGCCATAATAGCCGGCAGCGTAATTGGTCAGATGTCCGAAGCCAGCCGGAAAATGTGTATCTGGTATGGGATCAAAAGGAGTGATTTCTTGCTGGAGGGTGTGATAACGCGCCGTCAGATCGCCGTCTTTTTCGGGGTCATAGCGGTCGTGTAGGTCAAAGTCGTATTTTCCGTACAAAATTTGGCTGAGCGTAAAGAGTCCCGAGCCAACGTTTCGTGCGGCTACCATTTTTTGAAATAATGCTTCGGGTATGATGGCATCGCTTTCGTAGTGCTTCGCAAAATGCTGCAAGGCTTCGTAGTTCCAGACCCAGTTCTCGAAATGCTGGGAAGGCACCTCTACAAAGTCTCGCTTGACATTTGTCCCCGAAAAACTCAAAAGGGGCGAACGGGTGAGCAAGTGATGTAAGCCATGCCCAAACTCGTGAAAAAGCGTTTCGACATCGTTATGGGTGAGCAAAGAGGGCTTGTCGTCCGTTGGCTTAGGGAAGTTACAAACCAATGCCGCTGTCGGGACTTGTACACCGTCATCGGTTTGGCGACGACCCACGATAGGAAAGCAAGCCGCGTGCTTGTACTTCTGCGGGCGCGGGAAAGGGTCCAGATACAGCCGCCCACAAAGGGTGTTATCTTTGTTCCAAAGCTCGTATAGGCTTACGTCGGGATGCCAAAGAGAAGCACCTTCAACTTTCAAAAATCGAACACTGTATAGCTGTTCCGTGATCGTGAATATCCCCTCAATGACGCGCCGGAGGGGGAAGTAGGCTTTGACTGCCTCCGAGTCGACCTGATAGCGGGTCTGGAGGAGCTTTTCCTTCCAATAGGCACTTTCCCAGTCCGTGATCTGCTGGGCATCGGGGAACTGCTCCCGCTTGATCTCCAGAAGTTCGGCATAGTCGGCATCAGCTTTTTGGCGTACTTTGGCTTGTAGCTCATCCTCAAAAGCCCAAACGGTATCGGGGGTTTTGGCCATCCTTTCGGCCACCTGGTAGGCGGCAAAAGAAGGATAGCCGAGAAGTTGTGCCAACGATTTGCGCAAGCTAACGATCTGCTCCAGCAGGTCGAGGTTTTGAGGAGCCGCTCGGTTGAGGTATTTGGTAAGGAGGGCTTTACGCGCCTGTTCGTTGGTGGCAAAGCGCATAAATGGCCGGTACGACGGATAATCGAGGCTGATCGTGTAAGTGCCATCGGCGTTGCGGTGGGCGGCTTTGTAGTCGTCGGGCAGGCCGTCCATCTCGGCTTCCGAAAGGGTGAGCGCGTCTTGGTGCAAGGCGATATTTTGCTGAAACTGATTTTCGAGTTGGTCTAGTTGATCGCGAAGCTGCCGCAACTCCTCGCGTTGCTCGGCTGGCAGGGCAAAGCCATTGCGCTCAAAGGACTCGAGCGTCTGGCGGAGGAATTTTTCCTGGTATCCCGTCAGGGCTTGGGCTTCGGGTTGTTGGGCGTAATCTCGGATGGCTTGATAGAGACCTTCATCGAGAGCGGCGCGGTTAAAAAACGATTGAAAGCGTTTAATTGATTCCAGAGACTGCTCATATACAGCCTTATCCGTCGTCGTGCAAGAAAGCAGGTAGATAATGCCAAACGGATAACTCAAGCGGTAATAAAAATCATCGAAAGCATCGAGCGTGTTGGCGTAAGTACGCTCCTGGGCAGGAATATCCACCAGGGCCTGGCGGTGCAAGTCGGCTGCCGTGAGTGCTGCTCGGGTGGACTCGTCGATATGGTCAGCCGTAATGGCAGCAAAATCAATAGCTTGGAATAAATCAGGGCTCAATGGATTTTTCATAGAACAAAACTACAAAAAAAGGCTATTTTTTTTCGTAGCTTTGCTTGCCAACACAAACAATAATTTTTGATAGCGCATGGGATGTAATGGATGTGCTACCCCTCAGGGCTGCGGCAACAGAGGCACTTGTGGTACGGGCGGATGTAACCGAATGAACAGTTTTGACTGGCTGGGCAACATGGATTTGCCGTATGGACAGGTCTTTCCCTATGTAGAGGTCAAGTTCAAGAACGGTCGCAAAGACTTTTATTACAACAAATTAGGTATAGATGTAATCATTGGCGATCCCGTTGTGGTGCAAGAAGCCAAAGGAACGCACATCGGTTGTGTGGCCTTGCAAGGTGAACTCGTGCGTTTGCAGATGCGTCGCAAGCGCGTCAAGGCCACCGAAGAACTCCCCCGTATCCTGAGAGTTGCCCAGGAGGATGACCTCCAACAACTCAAGCAAGCCCAGGCCCGCGAACTCCCCACCATGTACCGTACCCGAGAGATCATCCGAGAGATGAAGCTCTCCATGAAACTCTCCGATGTCGAATTTCAAGCCGATCACAGCAAAGCCACTTTTTATTACTCGGCCGATAACCGTGTGGACTTCCGCGAACTCATCAAGTGCCTAGCCAACGAGTTTCACATACGGGTAGAGATGCGACAAATCAGCCTCCGAGCCGAAGCCGGACGCATTGGCGGTATCGGCTCCTGCGGACGGGAGTTGTGCTGCTCTACCTGGCTGACCCAGTTCAAAAACGTATCCACACACGCGGCCCGCTACCAAAACCTATCCCTCAACCCCGCTAAGCTGGCCGGGCAGTGCGGACGGCTCAAGTGCTGCCTCAACTACGAACTCGATACCTACCTCGAAGCTCTCAAAGACATCCCCAAAGCCGATAAAGGACTCCAGCTCGTGAGTGGAAAAGCTACCCTAGAAAAAACAGATATTTTTCGTAAGGTTCTTTGGTTCAGCCAAAAAGGCACCGAAGGATGGACTTCTCTTACCGCCCAACAAGTCCAAGAAGCCCTTGCCCTCAATGCCGCTGGTGTTTTGCTCCCCTCCCTCGTTCCCGAAGAGTGGGAAGAAACCGAAGCCAAAGCCAAAAAACGACGGCGTAAAGCCAAAAAATCATGATTGAACTCGTCCCAGCCATCGACCTGCTCGGGAACGCCTGTGTGCGTCTGACCCAGGGCGACTACACCCGCGCCCGTGCATACAGCCAGGATCCCCTCGACCAAGCCCAAATTTTTGAACAAGTCGGCTTCCGTCGCCTGCACATCGTGGACTTAGCCGGTGCCAAAAGTGGTAGCCCACAGCATCTCCATTGGCTCGAAAAAATTGCTACGCGCACCAAACTTGTCATTGACTTTGGCGGAGGCATCAAAGACCTCACAACGGCCCAGCGCGTACTTGATGCCGGCGCGTCGATGATTAACGTAGGCAGTATTGCCGTCAAGGCTCCCGATGTTTTTGCGGAATGGCTACAGCACTTAGGCGGGGAGCGCATCTTACTTGCCGCTGATACCCTTAACGAACAACTCGTTACGCACGCCTGGCAAGATGCCTCTACCCTTTCGATATGGGATTTTATTCCGCCCTTACAAGCCCAGGGACTGGCGCAGTTTTTTTGTACGGACGTAAAAAAAGACGGTGCTTTACAAGGCATGGATCACGCCTTTTATGCCCGCTTACGGGAGACTTTCCCAACTTTACAGATCACAGCCAGCGGTGGCCTCACTGCCATCGACGATATTCATGCCCTCGAAGCCATCGGACTCGAGGGCGTAATTGTGGGCAAGGCTTGGTACGAGGGGCGACTGACCGCCAAAGACTTACAGCCGTGGTTGTGAGTGCTACTGCCCCTTGTTGCTGTTCACCTGCTGGATAAAACCAACTACCCCCGACATGAAGGCTTCCTGATCGTCCCACATGGCTAAGTGGCTGCCGTTGGGGCAATACAAATACGAGCCGTTTTGTACCAACTGGCTCATTTGTTCCATCTCTTCGGGGTTCATGGTATCGTACTTTGCCCCGACGGTAAGCGTAGGAATGCGAATTTCGGGTAAGCGATCCCAAACTGACCATCCCGCCAGAATACCCCCCGGCACAAACTCACTCGGGCCTTGCATGTACGCATATACGTGTTGGTTGATGTGTGCAAAACTCTGCATCACCTCCTCGGGCCAGACATCAGATCGAAGGATGTGTTTTTTGTAGTAATGTTCAAAAACCAACGCCTGATAGGTCGAATCACCAAATTGTCCAGCTTTTTCATAGACCTCAAAGCGGGCCAGGAGCGTATCGGGCAACTGCGAACGGAGCTTGGCGTTATAGGCAGCATAGCGATCAAAATCCGCAGTCATGTTACAAATAATCAATCCTTTGAGATGCTGCTGGTATTTCAGGGCGTATTCCATTGCCAGCAGCCCGCCCCAGGAGTTGCCCATGAGGTAAAAGTTATCAGCATCCAAGCCGAGTGCCTGCCGGACTTGCTCCACTTCTTCTACAAATCGCTCGATTGTCCAGAGGCTGTCGTTTTCGGGTTGATCGGAGTGATGGGATCCCAGCTGATCGTAGTGATAAAACTCAATGCCTACCTCGGCAAAAAATGGATCGACTGCTTTCATGTACTCATGCGTCAGGGCAGGGCCGCCGTGCAGGAGCAGCACCTTGATTGCGGGATTATCCCCCGTCTTTTTGGTCCAAACTTGATAGCCCTCCTTGAGAGCAATCATCTGCACACCGTCTTTATCGGCTGATGGCGGCGGAGTAGCCGCATCGGTGATCTCTTGCTTGGGTGAAGATTGACAAGCCCCCAAAAAAACGGACAGCGCAAGTAACTTCATCCATACGTAATACCTGTGTAACATAGAGAGATGTGATTTTATTTGAATAAAATTTTGATAAAAAACATTTTAGCCAAACAATCTATCAATTTAAATAAAAAAACACCAAATAAAGTATAATGTTTGTTTGCTTTTGCGATTTTTTTTTAGATAACTTGCCCAACTTTATTTTCATGCACTTGTCATGGTTCGTTCACGAACGGTCAAGTTTTGCAGATTACTTCACTAACTAACCATTTTATGATGATGAAGAAAAACTATGTTTTTCGCTTATGGCTCTTTGCCTTATTGCTCTTTGGGGCAGGAGAGTTGTCCGCCCAATCGTTTACGATCTCTGGTTCCGTGATGGATAAAGCCAGCAACGAACCGATCATCGGCGCTTCTTTGGTCTTGAAGGGAACCACCAAAGGCACGGTTACCGATATGGAGGGCAAGTTTACACTCCAACTCGATCAGGCAGGGATACTTGTGGTTTCTTTTGCGGGCTACAAAGGCAAGGAAATAAGCGTGGATGCCAATAGTGGTCTGTTGAGCATTACGCTTAATGAGGACGTACTCAACCTGGACGAAGTTGTCGTAACGGGCTTAGCTTCATCGGTTAAGCGCAGCAACCTGGCCAACTCCGTCGCTACCGTTTCGGCTCAAGAACTCGTCGGGACAACCACCCAATCTACCCTCGATGGTGCGCTCTACGGCAAACTAACCGGCGTGGACATCACGCAGGCCTCCGGTGCGCCCGGGGGTGGTATCGCCATGCGCCTGCGGGGCATTTCCTCGATCACGGGCAACAACCAGCCACTTTTTATCGTCGATGGGGTCTATATCAGCAATGCCTCCATCCCCTCGGGTTC
>DAISIL010000017.1:17498-56411 GCA_036822015.1 Bernardetiaceae bacterium
GGTTCTCGCTTTGCTTCGGGTGCCAATGCCGCCAACGAAGAGAACTCCTCCAACCGCATCGCTGACCTGGATCCCAACGACATCGAATCCATCGAAGTCCTCAAGGGTGCCTCAGCAGCGGCCATTTACGGTACGCGCGCCAACGCTGGTGTGGTCATCATCACGACCAAACGCGGCAAAGCCGGCGGCACAAAGATCAGTTTTAGCCAAGATTTGGGCTTCAATACGATCATCCGCAAGGTAGGCCGGCGTAGCTACACCGAGGATCAAGTACGGGATGCCTTTGGCGATGCCGAAGCAGAAAAATTTCGGCAGGCCGTAGCCACAGGGCGTTTGTTCAACTACGAAGACGAACTCTACGGCGAACAGGGTTTTATCACCGAATCGCGCTTGAGCGTAACGGGTGGCAACGACAAGACCCGCTTTTACATCGGCGGTTCGTTGCGCGATGAGGATGGCATCATCAAAAACACGGGCTTTACCCGCCGCTCTTTGCGCACTAACATCGACCACAAGGTATCCGATCGCCTCACGATCAGGAGCAGCAGCAACTACGTCAATTCGGATGCCGCCCGCAGCTTTACGGGCAACGAAAACGACGGTGGACTAAGCTACGGCTATAATCTGGCCTTCACCCGCGACTGGGTGGATCTGTTCCCCGATGCCTTTGGCAACTACCCAGATAACCCCAACGCCGCCGGAAACATGCTACTCGTCCGAGACATCGCCCGCAACGACGAAACCAACAACCGATTCATTCAAGGTTTCGGGGCTGATTTTGTGCTACTTTCCAACGAAAAAACCATGCTCCAGCTGCGCTTTAATGGTGGGCTGGACTATCTCCTGAGTGAGACCAATGTCTATGTACCCGAGTTTCATCAAGCCCAGCGCGGCGGACAAAACGGCTTCATTGCCCTGGGCAAAAACGAAGTGTTCAACCTCAACTACCAGAGTTTTGCCGTCTGGGACAACTACATCAATGACGGACAAATCTTGTTGAGTACCCAGGCAGGTGTCTCGTACCTGAACTTCAAACGCGATTTTGTCCAGACCCGTACCACCCAGCTCATCCCAGGACAAACGAACGCCACCCAGGGTGGGGCCCAACAGGTTGTCCAGACGACGGGCAGCGAAGAAGAGTTCGGTATTATTTTCCAGCAGGAATTTAACTACGACGACAAAATCATCGCAACAGCGGGTTTGCGCCTGGATAAGTCCTCCCTCAACGGCGACCCCAACAAGTACTTCGCCTTCCCCAAAGCCTCTCTGGCAGCCAACATCGCCAACTTTGATTTTTGGAGCATCCCGGCTATCAACCAATTCAAGTTGCGGGCCGCCTACGGCGAGACGGGCAGCAGTGCGCAGTTTGGCTCCCTCTTCACGACGCTCAACGTAACGGGCATCGACGGCAACTCCGGTACAGTCATCAACAACGCCCAGGGCAACGCACGCCTCGAACCCGAGACCTCCCGTGAGCTAGAAATTGGTACGGATGTGTCGTTTTTGGATGGTAAGTTTGGCGTAGAGTTGAGCTACTACAACCGCAAGGTACTTAACTTGCTCTTTGAGCGAGCTACGCCTACCTCCTCGGGCTTCTCGTCGCAGTTCTCCAACGATGCTGATTTGGTCAATCGTGGCATAGAAGTAGCCCTGCGCGGGCGGTTCATCGAGTCCCCCAACTTTGTCTGGACATCCACGACCAACTTTTGGTTCAACCGCAATGAAGTAAGTCGCCTCGGTGTACCGCCTTTTGCTGCACCTGGTACGGCCTTTGGCTTGAGCCTCGGCACTTATTTTATCGAAGAGGGTCAGCCCATTACGCAGTTTAAGGGCGTAGGGGAGGAAGGCCCCGTAACGGTAGGCGATGCCCAGGCGGATTTTCAGGTGTCGTTCTTCAACCAGATCAACTTTTTGAAAAACTTTGATTTTTCATTCCTCCTGCACTGGAAACAAGGCGGCGACAACCTCAACCTGACGCGCCTCCTGACCGACATCGGCGGCACCACACCCCGAGACATTGAGCCGCTGGCCAACCCCCAGTACTTCATCGAAGATGCCTCCTATGTTCGTCTCCGTGAAATCGCCCTGTACTACAACCTGCCCAAGCCTGATTTTATGCGCATCACGGGATGGAAAGTAGGCGTATCGGCCCGTAACCTCTTCACGATCACGGATTACACCAGCTACGACCCCGAAACCTCCACCAAAGGCACCCAGGGACTCTCGACCGCCGTAGAGGTAACGCCTTTCCCTTCGGCTAAGCAATTTTATTTTCACTTCAAAGTGGATTTCTAACCAAACAAAAAACAACAACAAGAGACCATGAAAAATATACATCTCGTTTTTCTCCTTTTGGCACTTGCCCTGGCAGGCTGCCAAATTGATGAACAAGTAGATCCCAACCGCCCATCGCTCAATAGCGTCCTTTCTAATGCCTCAAGGGCCGAGCTAAACAATCTCGTCATCGGCATACAAGCCGAGATGCGCTCTGGATTAGGTACTTATGCTGCCTCTACCGGAACCATAGCCCGAGAGTTGTATCTCTTCAATGCCGACCCCCGCAACCTCCAAGACCTGGTAGGCCTCGACGGGCGACAGCTAGACAACAACACCTTTTATCTGACCAACATCTACAACCCGCGTTATCGCGTCATCAAAAACTGTAATATCCTTTTTGAGGCACTCGATAACTCCGCTGCCGTCTCCGAAGCCGAAAAGCAGGGCTACCGAGGCTTTGCCAACACCATGAAAGCCCATGAGCTGCTCCTGGTACTCAATCTTTTGGATGAAAACGGCATCCGTGTATCCGTCGCTGACCCCGATAACCTTGGTTCCTTCGTCTCCAAATCCGAAGCCCTTACCGAAATCGCACGCCTCCTCGAAGAGGGCAATACCCAGCTGGGAGCTGCCAGTGATGCCTTTGGCTTTCCGCTTTCGTCGGGGTTTGCTGGCTTTGATACGCCGGCTACTTTTCGGCGGTTCAACCGCGCTTTGGCTGCTCGTGTAGCCCTCTACCGAGAAGACTGGTCTGGGGCTTTGGCTTTGCTCAATGCGTCCTTTTTTGCCCTAAACGGGGATATGTCGTTGGGGCCGAAGCATGTCTTTTCTACGGCTGGACAAGACCAACTCAATCCAGTTTTTAGGATTCCCGACCAAAACGGCGATCAGATCATCGTCAATAACGCCCACATCACGGGCGCCGAAACAGGAGATTTGCGCATCAGCGGCAAGACCGCCCCACGCCTCAATCCCACCGGACAGGGGGGCTTCAATGGTACGCACGAGTCGCGCTTGTATGCCAACGCCGTCGCGCCCATCAGCATTATCCGCAACGAAGAGCTACACCTGATCTACGCCGAAGCCAATATCCAGTTGGGTAACTTTGCCGCCGCGCTCACGGGGCTAAACGCCGTCCGTACCAGTGCTGGGCTTAATGCCTACTCGGGCCCGCAAAACCGCGAAGCACTCATCGATCAGATGCTCCAAGAACGACGCTACTCCCTCTTCTCCGAAGGACACCGAATGATTGATCTGCGCCGCTACGGCCGCCTCAATGCCGAAAACGTCCCCGTAGATCCGAACCTGAATCCCGATACTGGGCAAACGCGCTCCCAAACGGTCTTCTTGCGGTTTCCGATTCCGCTAGCTGAAAACCCCTAACAAAAAAAAACGCTTGCATCTTTCGATGCAAGCGTTTTTTTTTGTTTTTACTTTTCGAGGATTCGATTAAATTTTTGTGGATCAGCAAACACCGCCAGTGCCTGCCTGATGTCTGGATCATCGTCGAAGGAGGCCTCCGTAGCTCCTCGGGCTAGGTAGTATCGGGTTGCAATTTCGCGCTCTAGCTCCTCTCGTATCTGTGCCTGGAAGTCTTTGAGATCGCGCTCTTTGTCATGGGAGACGGCTTTTTTGAGTGCGGCTACCTGCGCCTGTATGGCTGTCCATGAGCCTTCATCTTTGGCCGATGCTTCGATCTCTTCCAGAGCAATTTCTACCGATGTTGTGTAGTTGTAATCCTGACCCTTTACCCAACGGAGAAAGTCCTCGTATTGGGTATCCGAGAGCTTAAATGCCCGAGGCTCGGAAATGTTTTCGTTTTTGGCGGCAAAGAGATTGGCGTATTCAAAGATAAGTCCCTTTTGAAGAAGGCTTTGCAAGATGGGCGGATAGTCCTCGTCTGTGGTTTCGATGTCGGGTTTGATGCCGCCGCCATCATAGACGATGCGTCCGTTTTTGGTCTTGAAGGCCACACGCAGCGAGTCGGGTACTTTGGTGAGGTTGCCGTCTTCGTCGCGATGGGCGTAGTCAATCGCCTGGATGCAGCGTCCACTGGGGATGTAGTATTTGGCAACGGTTACTTTGAGTTGGGCATTGAAGGAGAGCGGCCGGGTGGCTTGTACGAGTCCCTTCCCGAAGCTATTTTCACCGATCACGATACCGCGATCATAGTCCTGGATAGCTCCGGCGACGATCTCGGAAGCCGAGGCACTGCTGCCACTAATCAAGACAATAAGCGGGATTTCTTCATCTACCGAAGGGTTGAGGGCGTGATAGGTTTTGTTCCAATCTTCGACCTTTCCGCGTGTACTGACGATCTCTTTTCCTTTCGGGAGAAAAATATTGCTAATATTGATTGCCTCGAAGAGCAGCCCGCCGGGATTTCCGCGCAGGTCTAGGATGATTTTTTTGGCTCCCTTAGATTTGAGATCAAGGAGGGCGTTTTTGACCTCTTTGCTGGCGTTATTGGTGAAGTCCGTTAGGCGGATCATGCCTACCTCCTCGTTAATCATGCCCGAGTAGGTAACGTTGTTGATGTGGATTTTTTCGCGTTTGAGCTTAGCTACAAAGGGTTTGTCTTTGCCTACGCGCTGAATGGTGAGGCTGACCTCTGTACCGGATTGTCCTTTGAGGAGTTGAGAGACTTCTTCGGTGTTTTTATCTTCGAGGCTTACGCCATCAACGGCCAGAATCTGATCGCCAATTTTGAGGCCCGCTTTGTGTGCCGGAAAGCCCTCAAAGGGCATCGTAATCAGGATACGCCCGTCCTGGTTGTTGATGCCCGCTCCTATGCCACCGTACTCGCCCGTGGTCATGGTACGGTAGTCTTCGATACGGTCTTCGGGGATGTAGTTGGTGTAGGGATCGAGGGAGCGCAACATGGCTTCTATGCCTTGATTGATAACCGTTGTGGGGTTGAGATCATCGACGTAATAAGCATTGACCTCCTGGTATAGTGTCGCAAAAATATCTAAGTTTTTGGCTATCTCGAAGTAGTTTTCGTGGTGCTTAAACGAACTCAAACCCAACAAAAACACCAGGGACAAACCCACAAGTAAAGCAATTTTGGTCTTTGATTTTATCAATCTCATAAGGGGATGCGCTTAGAATCTGGAAAAACAAACCATGAAAGCTAAGCAATAGACAAAAACCATGCAAATAAGAGCAGTATAAAATTTTGGAATTTGTGCGTAAAGTCTTAATTTTGTGGACGACTTAGTTTTTTTCTTTTTTTGTTCAACGAATCCATATTATATGCCTTTGTTCTCTGTCCGCCTTTTGTGTTTGTGTCTAGTGGCTGCCTTGCAAGTATCGTGTATGCGCAATAGCCCCAATGACTTACCCAAACTCAAAAAGCGTTTTCAAGCACAAATTACATCGTTTGAGCAACAAAAAGAGCAAGCCAACAAGCGTGTAGCCGGTGGTTTGGAGGAACTTACGGCTCTCCAGAAAGCCATCGAAGATGCCCGACAAGTCGATAAGGAGTTCAATCGGGTGTATGGCAAATGGGAACAAATCGACAAAAAAGTACAGCAACTTTACCGCGAGTACGAAGAACTCAAGCAGCGGGCCGATGATCTCTTTGCGGCCATCGAAAAACAAATCGGCGAACTCAAAGATGCCCAAAACAAAAACGATCTCCGAGAAGCTCTCCGCCGCAACCGCAACGAATACAACAAAACCCTGGCCAACACCGCCGCCGCCATCGACAAACTCCGCGGCCTGCACAACGAAGCCATCGACATCATCAAAGCCCTAGAAGCCGCCGTGGCCATCGGGCAGATTGCCGAAATCAACGAAGGACTCAAAAGCATCCAGGATCGTGTGGGACTAATTATGCAAGAACTCAACACGACCATCGAGGAGAGCAAAAACCTTTACAACAACCGCATGGGGCAGGCCTAAGGGCTACCAGGTGGGTACGAATTTTGACAGTCAGGGAGACAAGGCTACTTTTTTGTACGACATTCCAACGATTTTACCTTCAAAGGGGTCTTTTCTACAGTAGGTAGAATTGCCCGTAGTCATCTTATCTATGCGGTCATACCTCAAAAGTTCGGATCAAGAGTTGATTGTGGCTTGTCAGGCACAAGAGCGACGCGCACAGCGCGTGCTATATGAGCGTTACTCCGCTAAACTGTATGCGGTGTGTTTGCGCTACGCCAAAGCAACCCACGATGCCGATGATATTTTGCAGAAGTCTTTCCTCAAAATATTTGATTGCATCGACCAACTCACGGATACGGCAGCACTCGAAGGCTGGATGCGAAAAATCGTCATCAATAC
This sequence comes from Bernardetiaceae bacterium, assembly GCA_036822015.1. Lineage (GTDB taxonomy): Bacteria > Bacteroidota > Bacteroidia > Cytophagales > Bernardetiaceae > DAISIL01. Next base: position 24,063 of record DAISIL010000017.1, read on the forward strand.
CGCCCTCAAAGAGTACCGCCGGCGTTTGGATCAGATGCCCAAAGAAGACATCACGGACACCAACTACCACACCACAACGGATCTGACCGTGAGCAGTTTCTCTTACCAAGAACTGCTGGAGATGATCCAACGCTTGCCCGAGCAATGTCGAATCGTTTTTAACCTTTTCGCCATCGAAGGATACAAGCACCGCGAAATCGCCGAAATGTTGGAGGTATCCGAAGGAACATCCAAATCACAGTTCTTTCGCGCCCGAAACCTTTTACAAGAAATGATTGCCGAAGAAGAAGCACGTTATGCGCAACGATGATAAAAACCTTCAAGACCACCTGCGATCCATCCGAGAGCAGGAAATAAAGCCACCGCACGGGGAGCAGCTCTGGAACAAAGTAGCGCAGCAACTCGAAATGGGACAGGCTTTTGGTCTGGTTTTGTCGGAGGCGCACGTAAAGCCCCCTACACACGTTTGGAGAAACATCAATGCCGCGCTCAATGCCAAGCAAAAACGCCGCCCGGTAGCTTTTTGGTACACCACCGCAGCCGCTCTTCTGTTGCTGGTTGCGCTAGGGGGATGGTTTGGGCAGACGATCATCAGCCCACAACCACAAACGCCGTTTCTGAACACCGAAACCGCACCCAAAAAAGAACAACACACCTCGCCGCAGCAGCCCGAAGCATCCATAACAGAAACAGACCAGCAAAACAAGCAGACAAGCAAGACCGAAAGCACCAATGCCCAACGCCCCATCGGCGGTAATAAAACAGCGGAAGAAAAAATTGTCTTGGAAGAAGAAACAACAGGTGATGGTGCTGTTGTGGATATTGTTCGCTTAGATGCCCCTGCTTTGCTTCAACCGCTGGCTTACCAAAACATTGGCGCAGCAGGTGAGGTCTTGCGCCTGGTTGCCCTCCCACAAAGTCAGGTAGCCAACGAATCCGCTACGGGTCATCAGCCGCGCTGGTGGGTAGGGGTTTTGGGTGGTACTGGTGTGTTTGTGCCTGCTTATGCGGGGTCTTTTGCCGAGCGGTCTATTGCCGTTCGTCCGGCCGATGGTGATGACCTCCGCCAAGCACTCACCGGGCGTGTACGCGGCACTACCACGGAGTATGCCCTTGCCGTTGGTTATGCCCTCCACAACCGATGGCATCTCCAAACAGGGCTGCGTTATGTGCAGACGCAATACAGCATCGAGACAAACTTTCACCGTAGTTTTCGCCCTGACTTACAGAGCAATAACATTCAACGCTTTGATTACGTCGATCACCTGACGCACACCCAAAGCTGGATTTCTGTGCCTGTCCTGATGGGCTACCAAGCCAGTCAGGGACGCATCCAAACCCTCATCCAGGCGGGCATCAGCACCGATTGGAACTTACGCGATACGCACAAGAGCGCGGAGACCCACGCGGGCTACAGCTACACGCTCGGTGAGCGACGCGGGATGTCTGCCAATGCTCTGGTTGGGCTGCAACTGCGCTATGCCCTCCTACCCAACCAACGCCTGGGTATCATCGTGGATGGCTTGTATGAACGCGCTTTGTCATCGCAACTTCTTGCTAGTGATGTGAGCCAGCATCCCGAGCGTTATCAGCTTCGCTTAGGTGTCGCCTGGGGGTTTTGAGGAAAAAAACAACCACCTCCGCGTAAACCACAGCATCGCGCCTGCCGCCAATACGTAGCTGCACAGCATGGCCAGGAGTAGTGCCTCCACCGAAGGAAAAAAGACAAACACCACCGCCACCAACATCCCGTACACAAGCTGGAAGGTCAGTTGAAGACCTGCATAAAGACGCAGCCGCCCGGCAGCCAGCAGCAGTTGTACCAAAAAATACTGCCCCAGACGAAACACATCTCCCACCAGCACATAGCCAAACAGCCCCTCGGCAGCCACAAAAGCTGGACTAAACAAGTGCCGCAGCACCCACTCGCGCCCCACATAAAGCAGCCCCAGGCAAAACAAAAGCAGCAAAAAAACACGTCCCATCACCTGACCCACGTACCGCCGACACACCATCGGATTCGGCAGCAAAGCCGCTACTTTGGGATAAAAGATCGTCAGGAAAGTAGCCGAGAACAAAAATACGTAGCTATCCGAAACCTTCACGACGGCCTGCCAATAGCCTAGCTCCTGCCACGAAAAAATATCCATAGCCAACTGACGAATCACGAGCTGGCTGCCCTTTTCGAGGAACGCCACCCCAAAAGCAACACCGATAAAGCGAAGCAGCACAGCCCGCTCACCCTGATTGCCCACCCATCCATCCCTCCACCAGCCTAGCCGCTGCCATCTCACTCCGGCAACAAACAAAGCCAATACCCCGCCGGCACTGCTCCCGGCCTGGTACAAGAGCAACGTCTGCCATAGCTCCCTCTCATCACCCAAACTATACAAAAACAACAGCATCAAGACCGCACCCAGGGCTTGTAAGGTGGCGTAAGTCCGTACTTGTTCTTGCGAAAGAAAAAAGGAAGAAGCCAAAAAATACAAGACTTGACCTACTAGCGATAGCCACAAGACCAGCAACCATCCCGAAGGGATACCAAAAGTCTGCCTGAACCAACCGCTACCCAGCCAAAGCACCACGCCCGCCAACACAAACCACCAGCCGTGCCACCACCAACTCGCCCAAAAGTAAGCCGATTTGCGGGAACCATCCCCGCTCCAAACCCGAATAAGTCCCTTGTGCAAGCCCTCCTGGGCAGGCAAGTAGAATAGGTTGAGTAGGTTTTGGAAGTGTGCCAGGAGCGTTAGTCCGGCTGCGCCAAAGTGCCAGGCAAAAAATTTATTGACCAACAAACCCGCCCCAGCACGCAAACTCACGGCCACAAACGACCAAAAGGAGGTACGCCAAAAACTCACCGGCGGCCTTTGATCCGATCCAGGATTTGCTTTCCTCCCTTGCGAAGGACTTCCTCGGCCAGGGCTGTTCCGATGGCTCTGGCTTCGGCGGGATCGCCACGCCGCTCACAGCGCACGATCTGCTTGCCGTTTAGGCTGATGACCCCAGCACGCATATACAACTCTCCGCGATCAAGGCACGCATAACCGAATACAGGCACAGCACAGCCACCCTCAATACGGCTCAAAAAGGCACGCTCGGCATAAAGACAAGTAGCCGTGGAGGCATCATTGGTAGCCTCAAAAAATATCTTGCGCAACTCCGGATCAAGGTTACGGGAGATTTCCACGGCCAGGGCTCCCTGCCCCACGGCCGGCGTAAACTCGTCGATGTCCAGTTCTTGGGTGATATAGGCATCGTAGTCCATGCGTTCGACCCCTGCCTCGGCCAGAATGAGCGCGTCGCAGTGTCCCTCATCGAGTTTGCGCATACGGGTCTGGATGTTTCCCCGAATGTTTACCGTCCTGACATGGGGGTAGTAGTGCTTGAGCATCGCCACCCGCCGCGTAGAAGATGTACCGACGACCCAGGGGCGTTCCGAATCCAGACGAAAATCTTTGTTGTAGCTCACCACGACATCACGGGGCGACTCCCGCTCGGTAAAGGCAAGAATCTCAAATGCCTCGGCAACCGATGAGGGTACATCTTTGGCACTATGTACGGCCAGATGTACATCACCGCTCAACAACTGCTCCTCCAGCTCCTGGGTAAAAACTCCCTTACCACCGATCTTGGCGATGGTCTTGCTCAAAATCTTATCACCTTTGGTTTCTATGGGAACAATTTCACAGGCTAATCCTTGTGCATAAAGAAGTTGCGATACATGGTTGGCCTGCCAGAGGGCAAGTTCACTACTGCGTGTTCCGATTTTGATAAGCGGCTCCAAATCCGTTGGCTGGTTGATGTCCGAAAGTTTAAAAGCGAATATTACGCAAATTTACGACATAGCGCAATCTTTTTGCCATATTTTATATCTTACAAGCCTTTCTGCTTTTCTATGATCGCCGCTACCAAAGGATTGGATTTGCCATAACTGACCAGATGTACCTCTAAGGGCAAGGCAGCAAAACGCTCGAGCGATGCCTCAATGGCGGCCCGTATCCACTGCTGGTCATTGCCAAAAACACCGCCGCCGAGGAGCGTAAGATACAAGCTCGGGTTTTGGGTGCGGGCGTAGTTCTGGGCAGCTACATGGAAGGTAGCCTCGTAACTTGCCTCCAGGATCAGTTGAGCAAAAACTGCCCAATCGCGGGGCGGCATATCGTTGTAAGCCACCGGCAATGCCGAACCATACACCTGCGATACCGTATGCCCATCGTCGGATAAGATCACCTCCGTATCCTCCTGAATGCCCACACACAAGGCCGCCTTGATCGCCTCCGGCGAAAGCTGCTCCAGGCGTGCGTTGAGGCGGTGTAGCTGGCTGCGGTCAGCTAAGGCATAGCCATTTTGCATCCACCAAAAACGCCCATCGGCATTGCCTAGCAGCGTGCCAAGAGCGTGTAGGGTGTCGATCTGTCGATCCTGGCTTTGCCCGATTTGCCCGCCGAGCGGCACAAAATAGTTGCGATACACCGTACCTGCCCCACAGGCGATGGCACAAGCGGGGCCTTGCGTGCGGTCGTATGCGTAGCGTGCTACCCCTGCTTCGGGGGTGATCTCGGGGCTGACCATTTCGAGGAGATTAAACTGCGAGGCCACCTGAAACACCGCACCAGCCGTGGCCGGATCACGATGCAAGTCCTGTACGTCAGCAACTGTTTCGGTCAGTCGGAGCTTGCCGCTCGGCAGAGGCAAAGCCGCCGTCTGCTGGCGCAACTCGCCCAGGCTCGGCATTCGGAGCGTACCTGCGCGATAACGCCTGCCGTTGGCCGACGAATGAATATAGCCTGCCTCATAGGTGAGCATACGACGCACCTGCTCGGGGCTTTGCTCAACGAAACCAAAGTATTTTTCAAACCAGTCCATCAGAAGGAAATGCTTAAAGATGTACCTATGGCATAATTACTAGTCGTAGGTTGGTCATCGCGATTCAAGAAAATAGCACCGTTTTGGCTACCAAAGCCCCTGGCTTCTATGCGCCAAAGGAAGTTCTGCGCCCATCGGATGTCAAGATTGAGGGAGTATCCCAGGACTTCAAATCCGTTAGCCACAATCACGCCGCCTTTGTCCGAGTAGTACTCTAAGCGTCCGGCTAAGGCTATCTTTTGGGTTGGTGCAAAACGGGCGATAAAAGTAGGAACATACCAGGTGTGGTAATCCGTGCTACCTTTTGCTTTTTGTTCGGCTCCGATGTCAAAGCCTACAAGCAAGCCAAGTTTATCTGAAAGTTGAAATTGACCATAAAAGTTATGGAAATAGCGCATCTGCCGAAGGCTATCCGGCGTATCACTCCCGATAAAGGAACTGCTGTTGAGCATGATTTTTTCGTGGGGTGTCCAGGTGATTTGATGCCCAAAGGCAGGGGTTTGGTTGCCGGGGACGCGCTGTATCCGTTGCCAGCCATTGAGGAACTGCCCACTCAAAAACCATTGCTCGTTATCACTTGCGTAAGAGAGTTTTACACCGGATGAGTAGTAGGGTGAACTCTCGGCAGCCAGGCTACGGGTCATGTTCCAGCAGTCGGCACCAATGGCACTCCCAAAACCGAGATGGGAAGCAAAGGTACCCGCATCTAGCCACAGGTTTTTTGTTGGGGAGATTTTGATGCCGGCGTTGGCTTCAAAGATGTTTTTCAGTGCTTCTGCGGCTAAATTGGCGTTGGCGTAAGTACCTGCCATGAAGGCCAACTTACCCCGTAGCCTCTGGCGGGTATATTCGGCTTGAATAAAGCCAAAGTTGAGGTTGATCTCGTTGTGGCGGTTGAAAGAAAACAAGAAATCGGGGCGGGTATGACCCGAAGGGTTAGCGAAGTCATAGATGTAATACGTCTCGATGTATCCACTGATTGTGAGCGACTTATCACGCTCCTCCTCCTGGGCTAGGGCATGGCTTATGGCAAGGGTTGTCCAGATAAACAACAAAAAAATGATGGGCTTCATGACGCGAAATACGGCAGTTTCTACCAATTTTGCAAGCGTCGCGATTGTTTGCCAAATGATCTATGGAAAAAATAAGCAAATACAAATTTGTCTTTTGTGCTAAATTGATGTATCTATGCAAAAATAAAATAGCTATCTAACGCTAAAATACTATGGCTATCCAAAAGAAACCCGATTGCCCACGCTGCCAAAGTACGTCCGTCATCAAGAGCGGCTTTGCCAACAACCGCCAGCGTTATCGCTGCAAGAGCTGCAACTATTTTTTTACGGTCTTGAAAGAGGGAAAAAAAATAGACAATTACTATGTTGTCAAGGCTTTACAGTTGTATTTAGAAGGATTGAGTTTTCGAGAAATTGAGCGGCTGCTCGGTGTAAGCCATGTTTCGGTGAGTAATTGGGTAAGGCAATACAAGGTTCATCGTCCGGATGAGTTTGATTATCGCCCGAGTTATCGGATATTTACGCATAAGGAATTGCTGGATTTTTTGTCTTCGCGGGAAAACATCCAGGATGCTGGGCTGGTGGTTACGCCCATTGGTGATAAGTTTATGGTGATCCTTTGGGAGAGATTTAGAGAGTAAGTTACTTTTCTTCAAACAGTTAATAAAAAAACTATACACAGTTAGCAAAAAAATACATACGTTTTGTAAATACCTTTCTTGTTGTTGTATCCTTGTCCTAACAATTATTCACACTCAACACAACTAAGCACAATGAAACACTCAAGCCAACGATTTTTCGCTTCATTTTTTATGCTCTGGCTCTTGTTGGGCGTAAGTGTGTGGGCGCAAGAAAAGAAGGAGATCGATCACTCCTACAAGCCCCTCACACTCAAACTCAATGACGACGGTAGCAAGTACGTCCGGTTTATCATCTGGCATCAGCAGTGGCTTCAAACGGGCAACCTAGCTGCCGAGGACAGCAAACTGCAACTGACTTCTTTTGCCCGCCGCTCCCGCTTTTTGGCTTTTGCCCAAATCTCACCGCGCTTCTTGATCCTGACCCACATCGGTCTGAACAACTTAGGACCAGGCAACATGACCCCGCTCGGTAATGGCCCAGGGACTGGGGCTACGCAGTTCTTCCTGCATGATGCCTGGGGAGAGTTCAAGATCACCCCCAACAGTAACAAACTTTATGTCGGTACGGGGCTACATTACTGGAAAGGACTCACGCGCCTGGCCAACCAAAGCACGCTCAACTTTATGACCATGGACAACACACGTCCCTTTGTGCATTGGCATTCCCTGGGCGTAACGGATCAGTTTGCCCGCCATTTTGGGGTGTATGCCAAAGGGCAGTTGGGTAAGTTTGAGTACCGAGTTGCGGCCAACAACCCCATGAACCCTAGAAATGCCCTGGGTGCTGGACGGCATTTTGGTTCCGAAGAAAGCGACCTGACCTATGATGGCTCCGGTGGCTCTTTTGGAAATGCTGACCGTCTGACATCAGACGAAAAGCCCACAGGCTACATGATCGTGGAGGGCTATGGGCAGTATAGCATTTTTGATAAAGAATCTGACAAGCTCCCCTACAAGGTAGGTACGTACCTGGGAAGTAAGAAAATCCTCAACATCGGGGCGGGTTTCTTTGCCCACCCCAACGGCATGTACAACACGGCCACCAACGAACACGAAAACGTAACGCACCTAGCCGTTGATGCCTTTTTGGATATGCCGCTTTCTGAGGGCGACTGCCTCAATGCTTACGCCTCTATCATGAACTTCAACTACGGCGATAACTATGTGAGCCGTTGGGCCGGTACAGGAACCGTGTTTTATGGGCAAGTAGGATACAAACTTCCCAAATTGCCCGTGATGCCCTATGTCTCTTTGCAGATGGCGAGCTACGATGGCATGGCAGAGAATATCAGTGAGTTCAACTTTGGGGTAAACTACTACATCAGCGGGCATAATGCCAAACTGACCTTAGAGTATCATCAGATCACAAACGATATTCGTGAAGCATCCATCAGCGACTTCGGCGACAACAACCGCAACAGCCAAATCCGCTTGCAGATGCACATCTTCTTATAGCCGCTGCTTTTTGCCTGTTTTACTTCTTTTACTTTTCTCACAAAAAAAACAACAACAGTTATGTCAAAGGACAAGTCAATGAAAGCCTACTGGAAAAAGAACATTTCCTATGTGCTGATCTTAATTGCGATCTGGTTTACGGTCTCGTTTGGGTTTGGTATCCTCTTCGTGGATGCCCTGAACAATATCAAAATCGGTGGTGCTAAGCTGGGCTTCTGGTTTGCGCACCAAGGCTCTATCTACGTATTTGTCGTCCTGATCTTTGTCTATGTTTGGTTGATGAACAAGCTCGACCAGGAATTTGACGTGGACGAAAAATAACCCCCACACTTCAAACCCTTTTCACTCACAAAAAAACTTTTTTACTCATGGATGTACAAGTAGTAACCCTGATTATTGTAGGGATCACATTCGCACTCTACATCGGTATTGCCATCTGGGCGCGTGCCGGATCAACGAAAGAGTTTTATGTCGCCGGTGGCGGCGTTTCTCCCCTGGCCAATGGTATGGCTACGGCAGCCGACTGGATGTCAGCGGCTTCTTTTATCTCTATGGCGGGCTTGATCTCGTTTATGGGCTATGACGGTGGTGTTTATCTGATGGGCTGGACGGGAGGTTACGTCCTGTTGGCATTGCTGCTGGCACCTTATTTACGCAAGTTTGGCAAGTTTACGGTACCTGATTTTATTGGTGATCGGTACTACTCCAACGTAGCCCGCTCGGTGGCCGTTGTTTGTGCCATCGTGGTTTCGTTTACGTATGTAGCCGGACAGATGCGCGGGGTAGGTGTGGTGTTTTCTCGCTTTTTGGAGGTGGACATCAACACGGGCGTTGTGATCGGGATGATTATCGTGTTTTTCTACGCCGTTATGGGTGGCATGAAGGGCATCACCTACACACAGGTAGCCCAGTATTGCGTCTTGATTTTTGCTTATATGATTCCGGCCATCTTTATTTCGCTCCAAATGACCGGAAACGTAATCCCGCAGTTGGGCCTTATCGGTGATGCCGTTGGTACGGGTACGCCGCTCCTGGACAAACTCGACGGCTTACAGCAAGAACTGGGTTTCCACGAGTACACCAGTGGTAGCAAGACCATGATCGACGTATTTTGTATCACCTTTGCCCTCATGGCCGGTACGGCTGGTCTGCCTCACGTGATTGTTCGTTTCTTCACCGTACCACGGGTGAAGGATGCCCGCATCTCGGCTGGTTGGGCTTTGATCTTTATCGCGATTCTCTACACGACCGCTCCTGCCATTGCTGTCTTTGCACGGGTAAACCTGATTCAGACCGTAACCAACGCCGACTACAACGCCTTTGCCGAAGATCATTGGTTCAAAAAATGGGAAGGCACAGGGCTTATCAAGTTTGATGACAAGAACGGCGATGGCAAAATCCAATATGTAGCTGATGCAGCCGTCAATGAACTCAAAATTGATAACGACATCATGGTACTGGCCAACCCCGAAATTGCGCAGCTTCCCGTATGGGTGATTGCGTTGGTGGCAGCCGGTGGTTTGGCGGCCGCCCTCTCAACGGCAGCTGGTCTGCTTCTGGTGATCTCGGTGGCTGTCTCGCACGACCTAATGAAGATGCAGATCAAGCCCGACATGACCGAAAAAGAAGAGATGATGTGGGCCCGTATCGGAGCCGTCTTTGCCGTACTCGTAGCTGGTTACTTTGGCATCAACCCTCCGGGCTTTGTGGCTGCTACGGTAGCACTGGCCTTTGGTTTGGCGGCGGCATCGTTCTTCCCTGCCATTATCCTGGGTATCTTCGATAAGCGCATGAACCGCGAAGGAGCCGTAGCCGGTATGGTATTGGGTATCTCGATTATGTTTTACTACATGCTTGCCTACAAACTTCAAGTCTTTGGTGCCGAAGGTTTTGGCAAAGACAACTGGTGGCTTGGTATCTCTCCCGAAGGCTTTGGCACGATTGCGATGGTCGTCAATTTGGTGGTTTCCTTCACCGTATCTCGCCTGACACCACCGCCGCCGGCCGATGTACAAGAGATCGTAGAAAACATCCGCTTCCCCCGTGGGGCAGGCAAAGCACACGCGCATTGATAGAAATCCCTATTTTTGTCCTTATTCATCTCCAAAAATGGATAAGGACAAAAATTAAAAGGGATCATGCAACGTCAAAACCTCGTGTTCATATTTGCTCTGATGGTGTTGGCTTTTGGTGTGCCAATCCTCGGATTATTTGATAAACCTGTTCTCCTTTGGGGTTTGCCGCTCCTGTATGTGTATGTGTTTGGTGTATGGCTTGGGTTTATTTTCTTATTAGCGATTGTGCTACGGCGCAATCGCTAATTTTTTTTATCCCTGGCCAAGCGACCAAAGGGGCAGCATCTCCCGAAACAAAGCCAACAGTTTAGGCTCTGCCTTTTGGGCAGCTTCAATGACCTCCTCAATCGTCATGGGGCGGAGCTTCTCGGGCGTACACAAATCCGTAATCACCGAAACAGCAAAGACCTCCATACGCATATGCCGAGCCACGATCACCTCCGGCACCGTGGACATCCCCACAGCATCCGCCCCGATGATCCGCAAATAACGATACTCGGCCGGGGTCTCGAGGTTAGGGCCTGGCAGACCTACATACACGCCCTTGTGCAGGTGCAGGTCTAGGCGTTGGGCCACGCTTAGGGCTAGCTTTTGTAGGTTGCGGCTGTAAGGCTGGCTCATATCGGGAAAGCGCACCCCGAGTTTGTCTAGGTTGGGGCCCGTCAGTGGGTTTTCGGGGAAAAGGTTGATGTGGTCTTCGATGAGCATCAAGTCGCTTAGCTCGTGAGCCGGGTCAAGCCCGCCGGCGGCATTGGAACTAAACAAAGCCGTCGCGCCAAGCATACGCATCACCCGCACCGGAAACGTAACGGCCTGCATCGGGTAGCCTTCGTAGTAGTGAAATCGCCCTTGCATGATAACGACCGGTATTTTGCTTACATATCCCATCAGGAGCCGCCCTTCGTGGCTTTCCACGGTAGCCGTCGGGAAATAGGGAATGTCGCAGTAGCGCATCGAGAGACGGATGTCCATATCATCGACAAGCCCGCCTAGTCCCGTCCCTAAGATGATGGCTGCCTTAGGTTTGAGGGTGCTATGCGATTGAATAAAAGCCGTCGCTTGTTGGATTTGTAGCCAGGTATCGGTTGTCATGGGTGATTTTGCTCAGTTTGTTTTTAGTTCTTAGCCAAAATTCGTACCTTTCAGTGATTTTTTTAGAAAAACCCAAAATTACACTAAACTCACATACCCACCATGAAAGAAGTATTTGTTGTTTCGGCGGTACGCACGCCTATCGGAAGTTTCGGCGGTGTTTTTCAGGATGTTCCGGCAACCCATCTTGGGGCAGCGGCCATCAAAGGTGCCTTAGAAAAAGCCGGCGTTTCGCCCGAGCAGATTCAAGAAGTTTTTATGGGCAACGTCATTTCGTCCAACTTAGGTCAAGCCCCGGCACGGCAGGCAGCCATCTTTGCGGGTATCGGCAACCACGTTCCGGCCACGACGATCAATAAAGTATGTGCCTCTGGCACAAAGGCGACCATGCTTGGGGCGCAGTCGATCATGGTAGGCATCAACGACCTGGTGGTTGTGGGTGGCATGGAAAACATGTCAGCCATTCCCTACTACGTTCCCAAAGCCCGCTGGGGACACAAATACGGCAACGGCGCACTCATCGACGGACTAGCCCACGACGGACTGACCGATGCCTATAACCAATGTGCTATGGGTGTTTGTGCTGACGCAACGGCTGTCAAGTACGAGATTAGCCGTGAGGAACAAGACGAGTTTGCGATCAACTCCTACAAGCGCACGGCCGCTGCCACCGAAAGTGGTGCTTTTGCAAAAGAGATCACGCCCGTAGAGGTCAAGGGACGCAAGGGCAGCGTTACGATCAGCGAAGATGAAGAGTACAAGCGCGTAGATTTCAACAAAGTGCCTGGCTTGCGTCCTGCCTTCGGCAAAGAAGGAACCGTAACGGCAGCCAATGCCTCCACGATCAACGACGGAGCCGCCGCCCTCATCCTGGCCAGCAAAGAAAAAGTCGAAGAACTCGGACTTACGCCCATCGCCCGTATCGTCTCCTTCGCCGATGCCGCCCACGAACCCGAGTGGTTCACGACCGCTCCTACCCTGGCTGCTCCCATCGCCCTCAAGCGTGCCGGCCTGACAATGGACGACATGGACTTTTTTGAAGTCAATGAAGCCTTTTCCGTCGTAACGATGGCTTTTGCCAAAACCTTTGGTCTCTCTTACGATAAGGTCAATGTTTTTGGTGGTGCTGTTTCTTTGGGTCATCCCCTGGGAGCCTCCGGAGCGCGTATCCTCGTTACGCTCGCCAACGTCCTTCAACAAAAAGGTGGCAAATACGGCATGGCCGCCATCTGTAACGGCGGCGGCGGTGCTTCGGCACTTATCATCGAGCGGGTCTAAATGAAAAACTATCGCTGATTCTCTTTTCGTCTATCAAGACAACAGCGCAGGGGCGAACGCCCAACAGTTCTCTAAGAACTGTTGGGCGTTCGCCCTTCATCTTTGGTGAAAGCAAGAGCAAAAAGGGCTTTATAGAAATTTCATTACATTTGCAGTCGCCCCGATTGCTACGCTTTGTTTTTTGTTTCACATCACCAATTTACACCTTATGAACCGATTATTTGCTGTCCTGTGGCTCCTCTTGTGCTTCGGGACTTCACACGCACAAACACAGCCTGCCCAATGGCTGCGCTATCCCGCCATCTCACCGGATGGACAAACGGTGGTCTTTGCTTACAAAGGCGATCTTTTTAAGGTCGCGGCTGCGGGCGGCATGGCCGTTCCCCTGACGATACACCCCTCGTACAACTTCCATCCCGTCTGGTCGCCGGATGGACAGACGATTGCCTTTGCTTCGGATCGAAACGGCAACTTTGACGTTTATACCATCCCCGCCGCCGGAGGCACGGCCCAACGCCAGACCTTTCATACGTCCAGCGAACTTCCTACCGGTTTTACCCCGGACGGCAAGCACGTCTTGGTAGGGGCTGCCATCCAGGACATCGCCGCCAATGCCATCTTCCCCTCGGGAGTCATCCCCGAACTCTACACCGTAAACATCGAAAACCAGCAGTTCGATCAGTTGTTGAGCCTGCCCGCCGAGGCTGCCCAGATGAGCAAAGACGGCAAAAAAATCATCTATCACAACCGAAAAGGCTACGAAAACATCTGGCGCAAGCACCATACCTCCTCCGTAGCCCGAGATGTGATGCTTTATGATGCCGACAAAAAAACCCATACTTACCTGACTACCTTTGCAGGTGAGGATCGCCATCCCGTCTTTAGTGCCGACGAAAAGATGATCTACTATCTCTCCGAGCAGTCGGGTTCTTTCAATATCCATCGCTTTGCCCTTGATGCTCCCACCAAGACGGAGCAGATCACGACACACAGCCAGCATCCGGTGCGCTTCCTGAGCATCAGCCAAAAAGACGAGTTGTGTTATTCCTTCGATGGACAAATCTACATCAAAGCCCCCGATGCCGAGCCGCGTCGTCTCGAGATCACGATCCCGTTTGATTTCAGCGGGGAGGAGGTCGAACTCAAGCAACTTTCGAGTGGAGCTACGGAGATGGCCGTTTCTCCGGACGGCAAAGAGATCGCTTTTGTTATCCGTGGGGAGGTCTTCGTTACGGCCGTTGAGTTCGGGACAACCAAGCGCATCACGGATACCCCCGAGCAAGAGCGTTCGGTGAGTTTTAGCCCCGACGGACGTGCGATCCTCTACGCCGGCGAGCGCAATGGCAGTTGGAACCTCTACCAAACCAAACTCGTCCGTGAGGCCGACAAGCACTTTTACGATGCCCTCCAACTCCAAGAGGAAGCTCTCCTGGAGACCGATGCCGAAACCTTCCAACCGGCCTTTTCACCGGATGGCAAAGAGGTAGCCTTCTTAGAGGAGCGGGTCAATTTGCGCGTCCTCAATCTGGAAACCAAAAAAGTTCGCGATATTTTGGGCAAGCAGTACAACTACTCCTACTCCGACGGCGATCAGTGGTACCAATGGTCGCCGGATGGCAAGTGGTTCTTGACCAGCTTTAGCCCCCATCACTGGATCATCAATCAAGTAGGCCTGGTGTCTGCCGAAGGCGGAAAAGCTCCCCTGGATCTGACCAAAAGCGGCTACTCCGATGCCATCCCCACCTGGCAGCAGGAAGGAAAAGTTATCTTGTGGATGTCTGATCGTCAAGGGTTTAGAAGTCATGGCAGCTGGGGAGCGCAGATGGATGCCTATGCTATGTTCCTCGATCAGGCGACCTACGATGTCTTCAAGATGGACAAAGCCGAGTACGCCCGCTGGAAGGAAAACAAAGAAAAAGGCGATAAAGCCAAAGAAGAGGCGAAGGGCGATCAGAAAGAAAAAGACAAAAAAGCAGACGAAGGCGGCATCAAACTCCCCGATCCCATCCAGATGGAACTCGACGGACTCGAAGACCGCACCGAACGCCTCACCATCCACTCCTCGTCTATGGCCGGGGCTGCCTTCAACAAAGAAGGTACAAAGCTCTACTACCTCACCCGATTTGAGAAAGGCTACAACCTCTGGGAGCATGACTTCAAAGAAGGAAAAACCAAAGAGGTCGTTAAGATGGATGCCCGATCTGCCGAAATGGTCATGGACAAAAAACAAGAAAACATCTTTGTTTTGGCGGATGGTAGCCTGGCCAAAGTCGATCTCAAGACGATGAAAAAAGAAGCCGTCAGTTTCTCGGCCGAGATGCACCTCAACCGCGCTGCCGAGCGGGCGTATATGTTTGACCATGCCTGGCGACAAGCCTACAAAAAATTCTACGATCCGAAGATGCACGGCGTGGACTGGGCCATGTACAAAAAAGAATACGCCAAGTTCTTGCCCCACATCAACAACAACTACGATTTTGCCGAAATGATGAGCGAACTCCTCGGCGAACTCAACGCCTCCCACACCGGGTCAGGCTATCGCCACAATGACCCCGCCGGCGACCGAACAGCAGCCCTAGGTGTGTTCCTGGACTGGAACCACAAAGGCGAAGGGGTGCGCATCGAAGAGGTCATCGACAAAAGCCCGCTCCTCAAAGGCGATAACAAAGTAGCCAACGGGACTATCATTCTGGCCATCGACGGACAAAAAATCCAAGACGAAAGCGACTACTACCGCGCCCTCAACCGAAAGGCCGGCAAAAAAGTCCTACTCACCCTGAGCTACGATAAAAAAACCTTCACCCGAGCCGTCGAACCCATCTCCGAAGGGGCCCAAGGGCAACTCCTCTATGAGCGGTGGGTGAAAAAGAACCGTGAGCGCGTCGAAAAACTCTCCGGTGGAAAACTCGGCTACGTACACGTCAGGGGCATGAACAGCGCGAGCTTCCGAGAGGTCTATTCCGAAGTTCTGGGGCGCAACATGGGCAAATCCGGCATCGTCATCGACACCCGCTTCAATGGCGGTGGCTGGCTCCACGACGACCTAGCCACTTTCTTTATGGGTGATCCCTACGTAACCTACTCGCCTCGTGGCCAGGACTTTGGGCATGATCCCTTTGCCAAGTGGACAAAGCCCTCCGTGCTGGTAGTCAGCGAAAGCAACTACTCCGATGCCCACGCTTTTCCCTACGTCTATCAGACCCTCGGGATCGGTAAAATTGTCGGGATGCCCGTCCCCGGGACGATGACCGCCGTCTGGTGGGAGACCCTGATCGACAATACGCTCTATTTTGGCATCCCCCAAGTCGGTGCCAAAGACCGCAAAGGCAACTACCTCGAAAATCAACAACTCGAGCCAGACGTAATGGTGAACAACACCTACGAAAAAGCCCTCCAAGACCAGGACGAACAACTCCAAAAAGCTGTCGAAGTCCTGCTCCAAGAGATCAAGTAACCCATCACAGAGGCGCACCCAAAGCCGCTTTTTGGGTGTGCCTTTTTTCTTTTCTGATCGTTATGTCGTTATGAAACGCCAACAAATCGAAGCATATATCCAGGCTTACAATAATTTTGATGTTTCAGGGATGCTCCAGTACCTGGACGAGCATATCATTTTTGAAAATCTATCCAACGGACAAACAAGCTTGCGCACCGAAGGCATACAGGCTTTTGCCGAACAGGCCCAAGCCGCCACAGCTTATTTTTCCCAACGCCAACAGACCATCACCGATTGGCACGAAGACAAACAGTCCATCACGGTAAGCATCCAATATACAGCCACCCTGGCCCAAGACCTACCCAACGGCATGAAAGCCGGCGATACCTTGACACTTGAAGGAAAATCTGTTTTTACCTTCAAAAACGAAAAGATCATCCGAATCAGCGATGAAAGCTAACAGAAGATCGGTATATTTGCTTGTGATGAAGCAATACGGGTTAATCTGGTTTTGGCTCTTTCTTTTGTGCAGTCAAGCCTACGGGCAGGGCGATAAAGCCGAGTTTGTGGACTACCGCCCGATCTATCGAAAATGGAAAGACATTTACATTTTAGATAAAATTGAATACCGTGATGAAGAAATCGTTTTGTTCTTCCGCTTCATCGACAACAACGGCGGTTGGGCATCTTTTTATGGCCCCGGCAAACCCTATGCCTGGCAACTGCAAGACATCGAAGACAAAACCCGCGTTTTTCCCCTGCGCTCCATTCGCAACATCCGCTCCAACGACACCCTGCGTCACGCCCACCTAGGCGAAGGGCAGCAGGTGCGCTATGATACCAAAGTTGGTGATATTTTTACTTGTGAAATCCACTTTGATCGCCTACCGCTCGGCATCAGTCGCGTACATTTAATCGAAGGGGCCGGACAAGAAACCAACGAAAATCACTTTAATTGTTTCGATATTCGCATCAAGCAACTCGGAAGTACCGATCTGGGAAGTGTCGCGGACATGGAAACACGCATCGAAGACTTCAAGTCCCCCGAAAAAGCGACCTTGATACCCGAGTTATTGATGATGGTCAATGGTTTGCGCACCCAGGACGGTTTTTGCTCTCGGCATCGTGTCCCGGCTGCCCCTCCGCTGGAGTGGAGCGAACCACTGGCCGAAGCCGCTAAGGGTCTTGTGTTGGAGATATGGAAGGCGGATCAGCTCCGCACGCCTGATGGTGCCAAGACGGTACGCGAACGCCTGGCCCGTCAAGGGTATCAGACCGACTTAGCTTACGAAACGCTCATCTACGATGCCACCGATGCTAAGCAGGCTTTTGCGCGTTGGCAGGCTATGGGAGCGCAATGTATGCGGATGCGCGATGGACGTTTGCGTGTCATGGGGGCGGCCCGCAAGGGCCCCTATTGGCTCATGTTGTTGGCCCGATAAAAGTCAGCGATCGCTGCTTTTACCTCGTCGATACGGCTCAATGGCACTTGCCAGCACAACAAACAGCGTTCTCCAAATACCTGACGATCAGGGCTAAGCCCGAGTTGATCTTGCAGACGCAAGATGGCATTGGTCTGGGCGTAGTCGTAGGTGATACAGCATTCCTCCGTCTGGATGACCTCCTGGATGTCCTCCGAGGTGATGGCAGATGCGGCAGCGGCTTTGTAGGCGCGTATCAGTCCGCTTGCCCCCAGTTTGGTTCCTCCAAAGTAGCGCACCACCACACACAGGACGTTGGTTAATTCGAGCGATTTGAGGTGATTGAGAATAGGCGTTCCGGCTGTGTGGGCGGGTTCGCCATCGTCGTTGGCCCGCCAATGCGCACCCGTAGGGCCGAGCCTGTAGGCGTAGCAATGGTGGCGGGCATCGTAATATTGCTTTTTGAGTGCTGCCAGATGCTCTTCCACCTCTTCCAAACTGCTCACCGGAAAAGCGTATGCCAAAAAACGACTGCCTTTTTCTTTGTACTCCCCTTGTGTGGCAGCTCGGAGTGTCTTAAAATGATCCATTGAACAAATCTATGCAATAAAATCAAAAAGTAGTCAGTTCTTGGATTATGAAAAAGGTCATAATCATTGCCTTGCTTTGGGTAAATCAGCCGCTATTTGCGATGGATTTTGGCGAAGCCCTCGAAAAAAAACTTATCGCTGCCACCTTTGATGCCCAGTCGCTGCGCATCACTAACATACACCACGCACGCCTGGAGGTGCGCGTCCCTGTGGGATGGATTTTTCCTGCCGAAGACCCCAACTACCAAAACCGATTGGTGTTCGAGGAGGTAGTAGTTGCCTTGGCTCCCCGTGAACGACAGACGGTTAAGCTACTTACGGCCTGTGCCAGAAGATACATGGCCACGCCATCGGCGGGAAGTACCGCTTTTTTGTTGGGCGCGCTAGCCGAACAACCCCTACTGGATCTGGTGCGTTGGGCAGCCGAAAAAAACTATGTGCGCGATAATTTCGGCACAATTCAGCACTTGATTTGGGATTTTATAAGTTTTCGGAAATTACTAGATGAAAGCAAAAAAACAATATCCTGGAGTGTCAGGGGACATGATACCAAGATGTTATCCGAGGCTGCTCAAATTATCCACACGAGTTTTGATATACCCCTATCAAAAATAGAGATAGTACCCACAGCTGCGCCTCTACGCATTTCTACCATCAATACCAGCGTTGATCTACTGCTGGATAAGCCACTCCGAGCCGCCAAACTTTGCGCCTATGATACAGCCGGAGAACGTGTACATACCTATTTTGAGAATCGGAGTATCCCCGCCGGATATTTTCACTATCCCTTTGCACTCAACCATACACAGGGAGACTCGAGCATATTTCGATTAGAACTATCTGATAATCAAAACGTAATCCTGGATAGACCTTTGTTGATCTCGGATACCATCGTGCGTGTAGATCGCATCCAGACCGATCTGCTCCGCTTCCAGTATGCCATTCCCCAAGAGCAACGCGCAGATTTGGGCGTATATGACAGTGAGGGACGACTGTATCACTTGATCCGTGAAGATTTCCCCTTCAAAGCCGGCAATCATATCACAGAGTTGCGCCTGACGACCTACCTCCCACCACGAGATGAATATATTATCGCCATCAAAGACAAAACGGGTAAAATATGGAGCCAGCAAAAGATGTTTGCCCGAGGTGAAGCCCCCAAGAGCTATCCACAAAAGGTTGTCCGGGGAACCTTTCAATTTAGTGTAGAAAAGCCCATGCGTAATGTACGGGTAGCTATCTATGATGAAAAAAATAACCTGATCCGTGAAATCTACCACAACAGTAACTTCGGGATGGGCTACAAGCAGATCAACTACGCCTTTGTACATACGCAGGGGCCCGAAGCAGATTTTTATCTACGCATCGAAGACCAAAGCACCAAGGCTGTTTTCTTTGAGCATCAGGTCAAACGATAAGTTGCTGCCGCAAAAGATCAAGGACGTAGTTGGTGGTAAGCTGAATGTTGAGGGCGCGAACTTTGGTCAGAGAGAGTTTTTTGGCAAAGGTCTCCTCTTCGTCGGAGTAAGCCACCCAAACCGTCCCGACGGGCTTTTGAGGAGAACCGCCACCAGGGCCAGCCACACCTGTGGTAGCTAGTCCAATATCAGCCCCAAACTTCTCGCGGACGTTACGCGCCATCTGCAAAGCCGTTAGTTCGCTCACCGCGCCGTACTCCTCCAGGGTCTCTTCCAAAACACCGAGTTGGGAGACCTTGATGGCGTTGCTATACGCCACCACTCCCCCGAGCATATAGGCTGACGCGCCGGCCCGTTGGGTGAGGCTATACGCCAAAAAACCGCCGGTACAACTTTCGGCTACGGCGATGGTCTTTCGTTGCTGCGTGAGCTGCTCGGCCACGACCTCCTCTAGCTCCTGCTCCCCGATGGCGTACACGTGATGCGTCAGGAGCGGCAAGAGGGTTTCGGTATGTGCCTCGGCAGCACGGCGGAGGACTTGTTCATCTGTGCCGCGTAGCGTTAGGCGCAAATCCACGCGCCCGAGATTAGGCAAATAAGCCAGAGATACATCCGACGGCAGGGCATCCTCCCAGTCGGCGATGCGCTCGGCCAGGATGGATTCGGGCAAATTAACGGTTCGTATTTTGTGATGCAAAATGAAAGGACAAGCGAAGCGTTCCCGAAGACGTACTTTGAGTTCAGTTTTGAAAATATTTTCGACTTCATACGGCACGCCAGGTAAAGCCACGACAACTTGTTTTTGTGCTGTCTCGAACCACATCCCCGGAGCAGTGCCTATGCTGTTCGGGACGATGGTACAACTTTCGGGGAGCAGTGCCTGGGCTTGATTGAGAGCGTTTAGGGAGCGTCCACGCCGCACAAAAAGAGCTTCGATGTGTGCCAACGTAGGGGCGTGCATCACGAGGCGGGTATCAAAAATTTGGGCGAGTACCTTTTTGGTGCGATCATCTTTGGTGGGGCCTAGCCCACCCGTGATAACCACCAAATCCGTTGCCTCGAGGGCCTGAATCAAGGCTGGGGGCAAAGCCTCGGTATCATCACCGATGACCTGTATTCCCTTGACAGTAAAGCCCATCTCGCTCAACTGAAAGGACAAAAAACGCCCGTTTTTATCGGTGATCTGTCCGTAAAGGAGTTCGTCACCAATCAAAAGAATGTTTGCTGAAAGTGTCATGGACGAAAGCCAATTACGAGTACGTCATCAATTTGTCGGGTGTCGCGCATCCAGTCTTGGAGGATGCTATCCAGGATACCTTCTTGTTCGTTCATGGGGTATTTGTGAATTTTGAGCAATAGTTTGCGAAAGCGTTTGGCTAAGAATTTACTTTTGAGATGGCTACTAAACTGATCCTGGTAGCCATCCGAGTAGATATAAAACGTAGTAGGCTCAATGAATGAAATTTCATGTTTTTGGTAAGGCTTAAATTTTCGATTACCACCTATCGAAAAACGATCACCCTTGATTTGATACAAGACCTTGTTCTGTACATAAACCAGCGGGCTACGCGCTCCGGCAAAGGACAATTTGCGCTCCTCGTGGTCGATGACACAGACCGAAATATCCATACCATCGTTGTTTTGTCCGCTTTCCTGGTTGAGTGCCTTATGGATAAAGAGGTGCAAGCTATTGAGGACATCATCGGGACTGGTGATCCCCATCACATTGACAATCTGGTTCATGTACGCCGTTCCGAGCATGGCCATAAACGCCCCCGGCACACCATGTCCCGTACAATCAGCGGCGGCAATGATCGTTTTACCATTGCGTTGCTCGTGCCAATAAAAATCTCCGCTGACAATATCGCGTGGCTTAAAATACACAAACGAATGGGGTAGGGCCGTGTTGATGGACTTGATCTGGGGCAACATGGCATACTGTATCCGTCGGGCGTAATTGATGCTGCTTAGTATCTTATCATTTTTTTCTTCTATTTCTTGAAAGGCTTCGTTGAGTCGCCTGGATTTTTCTTCGATCTCATCCCGTTGTGCCAAAATTTGCTTATAGGAGGAAATAATTTTGAGTGCCGAGCTAACCCGCGCCAGAAGTTCTACCGTGTCGATGGGCTTGCGGACGTAATCCATGGCCCCACTCCGCATCGCCCGCTCGAGGTGTTCGGAGGAGGTGTAGGCGGTCGTCATGATGATCGGGATTTGCTCAATTTCCTCCCGTGCCTTGATCCACTCAACGGCTTCCAGCCCGCTCATCTCGGGCATATCCCAATCCATGATAATCAAATCGGGGCGTTCTTCGAGGGCCAGTTCACAGGCACGCGCTCCATCGTAGGCATACAAGAGACGGTAGTTGCGGTTGGCCTCCTCAAAAATGCTTTCGATGACCGCTATATTGCTCTGATAATCATCGGCAATCAGGATGGTGGGTATGGTCATGTTAAATCAAAACGCCTTATTGCGACAAAATACGCAAAAAGGTCTCCAAACTAGCCAAAAGGTATATTTTTTATTCGTCTTCGGGCAACAAACGCAGTTCCGTAATCATCAACTCTTCGGATTTGGCTTGATAATACAACTTCTCCAAAATCTCAAAGACATGATCGGCACGGAAATAAGAACAGATGATGTCCGTAGGGTTATCCGGTCGATACCATTGCACCGCAAAGGTCGGTTTTTGAGGGTCTTGTAGGGCTTTGAGGGCATTGGTCAGGGCTTCGGCGCGGTCTTCTCCCGTAGTTGTCAGGAGCAAAAAAGCCTGTCCGTGTCTGGCACTAACCGTAATCAAGGAAAGCTCAACGATCAAATCTTTTGGGCTGAAATCAAAGTAGAGCTTTCCACCTACCTGCAAAAATGCTTCAATCTCCTTTTGAAGACGACTGCTGGCGGTGGGAGTAGGCATGGAAGTATCCATAAAAACGGCATGAGGATTTGGTCTCTATGGATTCAAAGATACGATGCTTTGGTAACATTCCCGTTACTTTCTATGCTTTTTCTTCACTTTTTATTCATGCAGAGGCGTGGCTTTGAGGGCCGCGATCGTTGCTGTGGGATCCTCCGAACGAAAAACAAAGCTACCCGCCACCAGCACATCTGCCCCTGCGGCAAGCAGGGCGGCGGCATTTGACTGCTGTACGCCGCCGTCGATTTCGATGAGCGTAGGTGCGTTTTGGGATAAAATCAGTGATTTGAGTGCGCGGGTTTTCTTAAAGGTATGGGGGATAAACTGCTGCCCACCAAAGCCTGGATTGACGGACATCAAACACACCAAATCGAGATCGGGTAGAATATCCGTGAGCAGGTGTACAGGCGTATGGGGGTTGATGGCTACTCCGGCTAAGCAACCTAAGTCCTTGATTTGTTGGATTGTGCGATGCAAATGCGGGCAGGCTTCGTAGTGTACCGTGAGTGTATGCGCCCCGAGATCGCGAAACTGCTCGAGGTATTTTTCGGGTTCGAGGATCATCAAATGCACATCCAGGGGCTTCTGGGCGTACTGCTGGATGGCCGCACAAACGGGCATCCCGAAGGAGATATTCGGTACAAAACGCCCATCCATGATGTCGAGGTGGAGCCAGTCGGCGGCACTCTGGTTGAGCAGCTGAACGGCCGCGCCCAGGTGGGCAAAATCGGCAGCCAAAACAGAAGGGGCAATCAGGGGAAGCGTAGCTGTTTGTCTCATGTGTTGAGCAGTTGTAAGGTCAGGCAGGCCACCAAAGCGGCTGTTTCGGTACGAAGGCGGCTATCTCCGAGCAGTACGGGTAGGCAGCCCGCCTCTGCGGCAAAGGTAAGTTCTTCTTCCGAAAAACCACCTTCGGGCCCCACCAAAACCAGGTAACTGCCCGCCTTCGGGGCCACTTCTTGAAGATGCGCCACAACTTCTTTTCCGTTATGGGCAATAAAACGATGCTCCTCTGTTGCCTGCCCGAAGAGTTCTTCCAACGAAAGCACCCCCTCTACGGCTGGCATATGGGCGCGTAAGGATTGTTTCATGGCAGCCAACCCCTTGCGGTACAGTCGCTCGGGCTTGAGTTGGGTACGGACGCTGTGTTGGGTCTGGATGAGGGTAAGGCGGTCAATACCGATTTCGATGGTTTTTTCGAGGAGCCACTCGATGCGGTCGCTGCTCTTGGTGGGTGCAACGGCGATATGTATGCGATGGGCAGGGGGAGGCAACAAAGGGTAGCGTTCGACGATCTCCAACTGGCAGTCCTTGACGGCAGGTGAGCGCACGACGGCCCGCACCCGATGCCCCTTGCCATCGACGAGTTCGAGGGTATGCCCGGCCCGGATACGAAGCGTTTTGAGGTGCTTGGCCTCCTCGGGGTCTAGCTGAAAAGTGTCTTTTTCCAGATCGGGATGATAAAAAATGGTAGTTTGGGTGGGCATAAGTTATTTTGAATAAGTAAAAATTTTCGATTCCTTCACCCCTTCCGATACTCTCCGTGATGCACGCCCGTGTAGTCGGGTTGGGCCAGGTAGCTTTCAATGGCAAAGGTATTGGAGGTAAAGGCGATCTCCTCGAAGGGAATCTGATCGAAAGGAAAAAGGCGCACTTCTGCCGTTTCGGCACCCGAAGAGAAGGCATCCGCACGTTTGAGCTTAGCCTTGAAGACCATATACACCTGCCCGACATGCAAGATAGAATAAATGCAATGCAGATGCTCAATTTCTACTTCGGCGTTCATCTCCTCTCGGGTCTCACGGAGGGCCCCCTCAAGGGGGGTCTCGCCCATCTCCAGAAAGCCCGCAGGGATGTTCCAGAAGCCCTTGCGCGGAGCAATCTCCCGACGGCCAAGGAGCAACTGCCCTTCCCAGGTAACCAAACAGCCCGCAACAATATTGGGATTTTGATAATGAATCGTTTCACAATCCATACAAACCCAGCGCATCCGGTTATCGCCCGACGGAATACGGCGCACCAAACGCGCACTACCACAATGGCTACAAAACTGCATAAAAGTTACTTAAAAGTTGAGGGGATCAAAATTTTTGAAATGTCCGTTGAGGCGAATCAGTTCTTTGGTGCGTTCGGTTTGGCGCACAATCGGGATGGCACGGTCGAGATGCGCCCGCAAAAAAGCCAGGCGTTCTTTTTCTGAATCCAGCAACAACAGTTCGTACTCCTGCTCTTGCGAAAGCCCGATCTTGTGCGCTACCTGATACGAAAAATAGCTTTCCTCTACATCAAAACTGTTATCGACATTCAAGACCGCATAAAGTTCCTGAATCTGGTCATGGAGCAGGATGCGCTCCGAGAGCGTCGCGTCGTCGGGGTCGCTTTCCACAAAGGCCACCTCCCCGCCAGCATAGAGTTTGCCTTCTATCGGATTGACAAACCGGCGCAAACGGTAGCGTTTGATCGCCTCGGCGGTGATGTCCATTCGCCCGTCATCATAACGCTTAACCACCTCAAAAACACGCACTTGCGTCCCGTACTCTTGCAGGCGTTTGTCCAGATATGGGGTGATACCGAAGGAGGTATCCCCCGAGACACAATCCTGGATCAGTTCTCGGTAGCGGGGTTCAAAGATATGCAGATTGATGTGTTCGTGAGGAAATACAACCAAACTCAACGGAAACAAAGGCAGCATAAGGGCAGGTCTTCTTTTGGGTTTTGGTGTAATAAGTCTTTTGATGAAGAAATGGTTTGGCAAGATGACAAAAGAATATCCACATCCACGATGACAAAAACAAGCGTTTTTTCTTCACCGAATTTGGAAAAGTCGTAATGCGCCACTACATTTGCAACACTATTGCATAAAAGATGAATCAAAGCCAATGACACCAACCAAAAAATTACCTGTTACTGTATTGAGTGGGTTCTTGGGAGCCGGCAAAACGACCTTACTCAACTACGTTTTACACAATAAATCCGGTATGCGCGTAGCCGTGATTGTCAATGATATGAGCGAAGTAAACATAGATGCTCGCCTGGTGGAAAAAGAAGAGACCCTTAGCCGTACGGAGGAGCGGCTCGTGGAGATGTCCAACGGCTGTATCTGTTGTACGCTCCGAGAGGACTTGATGATTGAGGTGGAGCGGCTGGCTCAGGAAGATCGCTTTGATTACCTACTCATCGAAAGTACGGGCATCAGCGAACCCATTCCGATAGCTCAAACGTTTACGTTCCAGGATGAGGACAATGGCATTGATCTGAGCCGCTATGCAGCGCTAGACACCATGGTAACGGTTGTTGATGCCTTTAATTTTTTGAAAGATTTTAGTAGCCCCGATACCATCGCTCGTCGCCGGCTCAACGAAGACGATCCACAAGATCAGCGCACGATCGTTAATCTACTCACCGATCAGGTAGAGTTTGCCAATGTCATCCTCCTCAACAAAACCGACCTTGTCCCGCCCGATGCCGTATCCGAACTCAAAGCCATCTTGCGAAAGCTCAACGCTAAAGCAAAAATTATTGAATGCTCCTTCGGAAAAATCCCCTTAGAGGCAATCCTCCATACCCAAAGTTTTGATTTTGAGGAAGCCTCCTCGGCCGCCGGATGGATCGAAGAACTCAACCGAGCGCAGCACAGCCCCGAAACCGAAGCGTACGGGATCAGTTCTTTTGTTTTTCGGGACAATCGTCCTTTTCACCCAACGCGCTACTGGACCTGGCTCTCCGAAAACTTCCCTGCCCATATCATCCGTAGCAAAGGACTCTTTTGGTTGGCCTCCCGCCCCGACGAAGCCCTCAACTGGTCGCAGGCTGGTGGGTCTTTGCGGGCAGAGCGGGCTGGTGTTTGGTGGGCCAGTATGCCTTTTGAGGAGCGTATGCACTATCCGAGCTTTATCCAGTATCGCACCCAACTCGAGGAACGCTGGGATGATCGCTTTGGAGATCGCATGAACGAACTCGTATTTATCGGTCAAGACATTGATAAAAAGCAACTTATTCAGGAGCTTTCTGCCTGCCTTTGTACCGAAAGAGAAATAGAAAAACTCAAAAGTGGTGTTCGCTTCCGGGATCCTTTTCCGAAGTTGTAAATTAAGTAAACAAGTTCAAGTTCATCTTCACAATCATAGTAAACCCCTGTTTCGATGAAACAGGGGTTTCTGTTTTGTTATAGGTTTGCCCAGGCTTTGCGCGTCGCGATTTGGGCATCGGTAGCGTCGGGGTTGATACGAAAGCTGGGCCCCTTCGAGACGTCGATCTCTGCCAGATACGTCTTGCATTTCTTAACAGAAAACTTACCCGATTTTTTGGGACGGCGTACCTCTACCACAAGGGCTTGTCCCGGGGCAGCGTTTTGGGAGAGCTTAGCAAAAACATCACGGATATTTTCAGGATTAACTGCTTCTCCGTTGATTGTCTGAATCACATCTCCCCTTTTAAACTTCAACTGCTTGCCTACGGCATTGGCTTTTCGGAGGTTCACGGCCAGGAGTTCTTTAGTTTCTGGGTTGTATCCGATAATTCCCTCTAAGCCCGTTACCAATTCCTTCTCCCGTACATCGCTTTGGTAGCGGATGCCAATATCCGTAAAGGTCTCTTGCAGAGGCAAGGGATCGGTTCCGGCGACGTGCTTACGCAAGAAGTCCCCCACTTCGGGGTAAGTCATCTCCGCGATGACCTCAAAAAGTTCATCATCTTTGAAAGGCTTGTCTTTTCCATATCGTGTGGCTAGTTTTTGCATCAAATCCATCATGCCCATTTCTCCGTTGGAGTGTTTGCGCAGCAAGACATCCAAACAGAAACTAATCAAGGCTCCTTTCTGATAGACATTTCCGTACTGTTCTTTGTGGGTATCCAGGGCCCCGAGGCTGAGTTCGGTGAAAGACAGATCACTGCGGTATTGGTCTTTTGCCGAGGTGATCTTTTCGGACATACGCACCATAAACTCCGGTAGATCAATCATTCCCTCGTATAGCTGAACGTGTTGGGCAAAGTATTCTACTGTTCCCTCATACAGCCAAAGATGCTTAGACATTTTGGGCTGAATGAAATCAAAATAATGAATTTCCTCGGAATGGATGTTGAGCGGGGTCAGGATATGAAAAAACTCATGGGCGGCTACGTCGATGATCGTGGGCATGAGCAAATCCGAGCTATACTCTGGCAGAAAATAAAAGGAGGAAGAGGCGTGTTCTAGTGCGCCATAAGCTCCCGATTGGCTCGGCCCGTTGAAGAGATAAATAATAAAAGCATAGCGATCAATGGGCAACTTGCCGCCGAGGTAGTTCTTTTGGGCTTCCAGGATGGCGGAGACACCACGGGCTACCTCGCCCGAACGCAGCTTGCCTTGTGGGGAATAGACCGAAACCAGGATTTCGGCATTGGCTACGTGTAGCGTCGTCGTATCGGGGCGGTTGTACATCATGGGCGCATCCACGAGGTCGTGGTAGTTTTCCACCCAAAAGACATCGCTGGTATCGCTGCGGCTTTTGGGGACAAGTGCCGTTGAGCCGTACAAATCCTTTGGGCGATAGATATTTATTTCAAAAGGAATAAACTTTTTTCCTTCAAAATATCCAAAAAAGCCGTGCGGGTTGATGACAAAGTTGGCGTTATCGGGGTCAATGTTTGTACCCGCAGGTTCAAAAATTACATTGTCTTTGTCGGTATCGTAGGTATCCTCCACGCGGTAGGTGAGGCGATGCAAACGACGGGCATCCGTGATCTGCCACTGGTTATCGTTGAGGCGAGCAACGGGTAAGGGTTCGTTGGCTTGATCGTATGCCCGAAAATCCGTAACAAAACGCCCGAAGTCATAGACGCTATACGTTCCGGGGATAATCTTGGGCAAGGCATAAATGAGCGTATCGCTCTCTGCCTCTGGCACCAACAGCGATACCGACAACTGATCGCCTTCGGTTTGTCTCAGATCGAGAGAAAAGCGATAAACAGATGGCACTTGCGCCCAAAGTACAGGGGCAAGTGCAAAAAAGGTGATAAAAAACGAAAGGCTAAGCTGTCTTTTGCGCATCAGCCTTCTATTTCTACCTCCATCCCAAACTCCTTCAAGACTTGTGGCAGCCACTGGGCGAGTCGGTCATCGGTCATCTCGGGTTGGTTGTCTTCATCGAGTGCCAGCCCCAGGAAGACATCGCCGCGTTGCCCCTTCGACGCATCGAAATCATAGCCTTCTACGGGCCAGTGTCCGACGATCTCTCCGCCTTGGGCGATGATGACATCAGCGATAATCCCAATGGCATCCACGTACCACTCGCCGTAACCCCACTGGTCGCCGAGTCCGAAGATGGCGATTTTTTTGCCAGTAAAGTCGATGTTTTCAAACTGGGGAAGGATCACCTCCCAGTCGCTCTGCAACTCACCATCGTACCAGGTGGGCGCCCCAAAGAGCAGGTAGTCGTAACCCATTACGGCATCCGCGCCTACCTCTGCAAAGTTCTGTATATCAACGCTATCAGAGCCGAGCATTTCGGCGATGCGCAGCGATATGTTTTCTGTATTTCCGGTATCGGAACCAAAAAAAAGTCCTATTTTGCTCATGGTATTTGAAAGTTTTGTGAAGGCAAAATGTTTGTTGGCTCAATAAAGTGCCTGGTCAAAGGCGCGTCGCCACTGGCGCGTGAGCGGGTGTTGTGTCCCGAGGGAACGAAAGAGGGCGATGGTGGCTCGCCGAGGCAACTGATCGGCGTAGGTTTTGTCCGCACGGACGGCGGAGATGAGTGCCTCCATGGCGCGTCCAAAATCGAAGGTCTGCAAGGCGGCTTGGGCCCTTTGCAACTCGGGCATCTCGAGGGTGCTTGTCATCAGCTCGTGGAGCGTGCGTAGGTCTTCGACGGTCTCGAAAAGTGCGCCGTCTTTGGTGTTTTCTAGCCAGGGTAAAGCCTCGTCCGGCTTGACAAAGATCAATGATTGGGCGAGCAAGACCCGCGCTACCTCCAGCTCGGGATACGCCTCAATGAGCTGCCGCAGCTGGGTCAGGGCAGCTTCGTCCTGGGGGTCTTCCAGTAGGCAATCTTGCAAGGCGTAGAGGGTTTCTTTGATCGGATTGGGGAGGTTTTTTTGGAGCCAATCCAGGATTTGATGGCGCGGCAAAGCCCCCGTAAACTCAGCAATGACCGCTCCGCGATAGATCATCTTGACGGCCGGAATACCCCTAATGCCATACCGGGCAGATACTTGTGGGTACTTATCTGTATCCACCTTGCGAAGTACCCAGGTGCCGTTGGCCTCCTGGGCGAGCTGCTCAATGACCGGACCCAAATGCCGACAAGGGCCGCACCAGGCCGCCCAAAAGTCCACGACAACCGGCAACTGCTCGCTCACCGCCAAAACATCTTGCTCAAAATTGGTGCTATCTATTGGTGCATTCATGTTGCAAAACTACGCATTTTTTTTGTCCAAATCATCAAACAAAGCCCTTAGCTCCGTTGCCTCGCTGGGCTTGATGCGCCCCGCCAAAACCAAGCGCAACTGCCGACGGCGCAAAGCCCCCTCAAAAAGCACCTGCTCTTCCTGGCTTTGTGGAACAACGGATGGCACTTGTATCGGATTACCCACCTGATCGACGGCCACAAAGGTCAGAAAGGCTTTGTTGGTGCTTACTTTTTTGCCGCTGATGATGTCCTCCGCCGTTGCTTGCACAAACACCTCCATCGACGAATTGAAAGCACGGGTTACCTTCGCCTCCAACGTAACTACCTGCCCCATCGCAATCGGTCGCTCGAAGGAGACATTATCCACCGATGCCGTTACGACGACGCGATGGGAGTGCCGCTGGGCCGCAATGGCAGCCGCTATATCCATGAACTCCATCAACTTACCGCCCATCAGGTTGTTGAGCGGGTTGGTGTCGTTGGGCATGACCATCTGCACCATCGTTGTCAAGGATTCGCTCGGATATTTTTCTTTTTTGATTCCCATGAAGAAACTTTTTTTGCTCAAAAGATCAACAAAAGTACACATCTAATAAAGTTTTGTTTCTTTTGTTGAAAAAAATATTCTTTCGATGGCAGAGATTAAAGCCTTTCAAGCCTGGCGATACCACGAACGCTTTCAAGACCAACTGGATACCCTGACCTCACCGCTCTTCGATGTGGTCTCGGATGCCTACCGGCGTTTGCTTTACGCCAATCCCTACAACAGCATTCATCTTTCATCGCCGGCCGGGGATGATCCGGCGGCTGCGGCGGCGGCTTGCCTGCATCGCTGGCTAGAAGAGGAGGTGCTGGTACGCGAACCGATGCCTTGCCTATACGCCTATGAGCAGGTGTTTAGCCTGCCGGGTAGCCATCGGGTGTATCGCCGCAAGGGTTTTATCTGCAACATTCGGGCGTATCCCTGGGAGGCAGGGGTGGTACGTCGCCACGAAAACACCATCCCGCAGGCAGTCAATGAGCGGGCCCAAATCCTGGCCGCGACGCACATGCACAGCAGCCCCACCCACGGGCTGTACCACGATCCCGACTTCACCCTCGAGCCGTACCTGGACGATGCCCTCCGGCAGCCACTCTATCAGGTCGAAGACCACCAGGGAGTCATCAACCGTCTGGGGCGCATCAGCGATCCCGAAATCATTCAATTTTTTGAAGCCCAACTGGCACCACAGATGATTATCCTCGCCGATGGACACCACCGCTACGAGGCTTCGCTGATCTATCAGGAGACGCTCGAGAGCGATGACCCCCAGCATCCGGGGCGGTTTCATCCGATGTACCTCACCAACGATGCCTCCGATGACTTGCGCATTTTGCCTACCCATCGCCTGCTCGTCGGTTGGGCGGCACTGGAGGTGGATGATCTCTTACAAAAATTGAATCGTTATTTTGTCGTTCGTCCCCTGGCCACCGCCTACGACATCGAAGAGGTCATTGCGGGCAAACGCTGGGCTTTTGGCTTGATCCTGCCCCAGGGTGCTTTCAAGCTACGCTTGCGTCCGGAGGTACATGAGCGGATGCGGTGGCCTTTCCCTGAGGAAGTCAAGGCCTTAGACCTGACGGTACTGCATTACTTTTTCTTTCGGGCAGTGTTGGGTATCCGAGGGCGAGACCAGCGGAGCAGCCCCCATATCCGTTTTGAGCGCAACTTTGCCGTATGCCTCGATCAGGTACGGGACGGAAACGCCCAAGCTGCATTGATTACCAACGAAATAGAGATGGACGAAGTCCGGCGTATCTGCCAGAGCGGCTATACGATGCCTCAAAAATCAACGTATTTTTATCCGAAGGTGCTGGCCGGGCTGTTGTTTAGCTCGATAAACTTATAGCGTTATCTTAACAGCTAATTCCGAATATGCACCCTAAACTTACCTTCCGTAAAGCGCAGGGTATCGGGTAGAGGCGATAAGGGATGCGACCTGTATCGAAGAAACGTTACGGCAAATGTACCTTGTACCTCGTTGCCGACTATGGAAGTGATCGTGAAGTGAGCAGATGGATTGTTTGGTTGAAGATGGGCCACGCCGTCAGGCAACTCTTCGAGTACATCATAATCATCACCTGGCACATCGTAATTAGAAGAGGAATAGCTTGCGGTCTGACGCTTACTAAAATCAAAGTTTGTTTTGCGAATGGGAAAAGAGCCGATCTCACCTGGATAATAATGGAACGACATATGTTCTGCATATCGCATTTTTCCTTTGGCAAAAATAAAACTAAGGTATCTATTCGTGTCAGATACGTTAGGGCTAAGCCAGCCAGCCTCTGCAATCCAATCAGCCGTCCATGGCTCGCCATTGCAGAGGGCAGTAGCCGTTCCCTTCGGGGATACCTCCTGCTCCGAGCAGGCGAAAAAAAAACATACGCTCACACAAAGTCCGATCAATACGAAGAATGTTTTCATGGTTTTTTTGTTATTTCTCGATAAATACACGTTGAATAAAACTTTGAACAGGAGTGATAACCGAAAGCAAATAGATACCGTCTGGGATATCTGCCACATCCAATCTTTGTTGTTGTTGTCCTTCGCCCATCCTTCCCTCAAATAACGTCAAGACCTCTTCTAGATTTTGGTGTTCTAATCCACGTAAGGTAACGCTTACCTCTCCTGCGACAGGCATGGGATAGGAACAGGCTATTTGATGAGATGCCGGATTGGGATAAGCAGTCATGAGAGGTTTAGCCACTGCTTCCGATGT
>DAISIL010000018.1:0-53259 GCA_036822015.1 Bernardetiaceae bacterium
CAGGTACAGCACGACGCTATCACCTGTCCGAAGTCCCATCTGCTCGAAGCCCTTAGCGGCTTTTTGGGTGAGGGCTTGGAGGTCGGCGTAAGTGGTGGCTACGGGCGTAGGATCGGCTTCGCTCCCCGAAAGGATGGCTGTCTGTTGGGGATCAACGCCGGAGAAGATCGTATCGACCAGATTCATCGTTGCGCCGGCTAGCCAGATGGGATGCTCGGCACCGTTTTCGAGATCGAGGATGCGGCTCGGGGCATCTTCAAAAACCACCCCCAGCTGATCGACGGCCATCTGCCAAAATGCCTCCCGTTCCGTGATGCTCCAACGGTAGAAATCCTCATAACTCGCCTTGCCAGCGGCTTGCATCCATTGGTAGATGTTTGTTTTTTCGATCAAGTCCTGGTTCGGCGACCAAACCACAGGAAAGGGATGTGTCGCAAAAACATCCGCAAAAACGGACTGATGAACGGAAAAATCATAGCCAGAGAGATGTAGCGTGAGTTCTTCCCAAATCTGAAAGGCTTCATCGAGGGTCTCTTTGTATGACGGATTTTGGGCTTTCAACTGTTGCAGCCATTCTTTGACTTCGGTGGGTAGTTTGTGGGCGTGCATGTGATGGATTCGTTTGGTGTTTTTGGTCTGTTGATGAAGTAAACCTACAAATTTATCGCTTCGCCTGATCTGTCGGCTGGGTAAA
This sequence comes from Bernardetiaceae bacterium, assembly GCA_036822015.1. GTDB lineage: Bacteria > Bacteroidota > Bacteroidia > Cytophagales > Bernardetiaceae > DAISIL01. Next base: position 695 of record DAISIL010000018.1, read on the forward strand.
CCTGGGCTTTTGTGGGGTCAAGGCAAGGAATTTTTGGGGGAAAGATCAATGACGGCCATGGTCAGGCGACTTACGCAAACGAGTTTGTCCGTAGCTGTATCGGTGATGCGGATGTCCCATACGTGGGTCTTGCGCCCGAGATGGATCGCCTGGGCGCGTCCGCGTACTTGCCCGCCCTTACGGACGCTGCGGATGTGATTGGCGTTGATCTCCAGCCCCACGACGGTTTGTTGGCTCATGTCCACGTGCATCGAAGAGGCAATGCTTCCGAGCGTCTCGGCCAGGACAACCGACGCGCCCCCGTGTAGGATGCCGGCCGGCTGTATGGTGCGTTCATCGACGGGCATCGTTCCGACGAGGTAATCCTGGCCCAGGTCTGTGATCTGGATGCCGAGATGAGTAACCATGGTGTTTTGGGAAAATTGCTGGATGTGTGCCAGCTTTTGTTCGGGGGTGAGCATGGATAGCCTTTGGTTGGGGTTAGGTTTTGGCATCGCGCCGCCTGCGCAGGAGCTTGAGCAGTTCGATGGCTACGACGATCAGGGAGGCCGTAGCCAGGAGTTTGAGCCACTCGGATAGGCTGACGGGCTGCAATCCTAGGAGGTCTTGAAAAAACGGAAGGTGCATGGCCAGGATATGCAAGCCCTGGGCCAGGACGATGGACAACAAAACCGACGGGTTGTTACGGAGCGGAACCTGAAAAATAGATTTGGTTTCGGAGCGGCAGTTCAGGACATGGACGTTTTGGAGCATGACCATCAGCAGTACGATGATATTGCGGGCGGCGTTTTCTTCGTAGCCCAAGTTGTTGAGCAAGTGATACCACAAGCCAAAGCAGAGCAGTCCCATGACGGCGGCACTGACCAGTACCTGCTCGAGCATCGAACGGTTGAACACGCCTTCGTTTGTCGGGCGGGGTGGGTTGTGCATTGTGTCGGGGTCTCCTTTTTCAAAGGCTAAGGCTTTGTCTTGTACGCCGTTGGTTACCAAATTGAGCCACAACAACTGCACTGCCAGCATGGGCAGGGGTATTCCGATAATCAAGGACAAGGCGACCATCAAGACCTCCGCCGCTCCTGTCGAGATGAGCAAGTAGATGATCTTGCGTAGGTTGGCGTAGGTGTAGCGTCCTTCTTCTACGCCGGCCGTGATGGAGGCAAAGTTGTTGTCGGTGATGATGATTGAAGCGGCATCTTTGGCTACGTCTGTTCCGTAGCCCATCGCTACACCGATGTTGGCCGTCTTGAGGGCCGGGGCATCGTTTACGCCATCGCCGGTTACGGCCACAAAATCACCCTTAGCCTGCAAGGCGGCTACGATTTGCTTTTTTTGTTCGGGCGATACTCGGGCAAAGACGAACTTATCTCGGACAAACTGGGGTAGTGCTTCGTCGGGTATCTGGAGGAGTGCCTTGCCCGTAACGACCTGCTCGGGCCGCTGGGCAATGTCCAGTTCACGGGCAATCGAAAAAGCCGTTGCCGGATGATCTCCCGTAATCATGGCTACATCAATGCCGGCCGCGTGAGACTTCTGGATGGCTGTCTTGGCTTCGGGCTTGATCGGATCAATCAAGGCGACTAGCCCGAGGAGTTCTAGCGTATCCGGTAGGGCTGTCGTGTTCACGCTATCCACGCGAGCGCGCCCTACGGCGATGACCCGATAGCCGTCCTGTGCCAGGGCATCGGCACGCTCGAGCATGGCCTGCCCTGCTACTCCATCGCGTTCGCAGAGGACTTCGGCGGCTCCTTTGGCGACGACCCAAAGTTGTTGGTCTTTCTCGAAGTAGGTAGCCGCGTATTTGTTTGCTGATTCAAAGGGAATTTGCCCTCGGAGCTGTACGGCTTGCTGGAAGTGATCCGGGGTTTTGCCGATCTTGTAGCTCAAAGCCAGTAGGGCTACGTCGATGGCATCGCCCTGGTGTTCCCACTGTTGGTTTTTTTGGGTGAGGCTGGCTTCGTTGCAGATCGTAACGGCTTCCAGGAGCGGAAAGAGTGCTTCATCTGCCTGGAGTTCTCCGATGCCGTTGTAGCCCTGCCCCGTGATGGCAAAGGTTTTTCCGTTGGGCAGGACGATTTGTTTGGCCGTTTGTTGATCGACGGTGAGCGTTCCTGTCTTGTCGCTGGCGATGTAGGTACAACTGCCCAGCCCTTCGACCGCCGAGAGCTTGCGCACGATCACGCCCCGCCGAGCCATCCTTGAAGTACCAATCGAAAGGGCAACGGTCATGGAGATCGGTAGCCCTTCGGGGATGGCCGAAACGGCTACGGCCACGGCAATAAAAAACATCTCCATAGGGTCAATGCCAGTTACTATGCCAATCAGGGCGATAAGCGTACAGGCAATCAGGACGATAACGCTGATCTTTTGGGCAAACTTTTCCATGCGCTGCACCAGGGGAGCCTGCGTTTGGTTGGCATCGGAGAGCGAGTCCGCGATTTTGCCAATTTCTGTGTGCTTGCCCGTGGACGTAACTAGCCCTACGCCGCGTCCGCTCATCACGATCGTGCCGGCATGGGCCATGTTGAGGCGGTCTCCGATGGCGAGGTGTTGGGAGGGGATGGTTTCGGTTTTTTTGGTGATGGGCAGGGACTCCCCCGTCAGGAGGGCTTCTTCGATCAAGAGGTTTTGGGTATGGATCAGTCGCATATCGGCCGGTACCTTATCGCCCGACTCGAGGTGTACCAAATCCCCACGCACCAGCTGGGAGGCATCTATGCGGCGCAAAAGTCCATCGCGCTTGACGTTTGCCTGTGCCTTCATCATGTCCTGGAGGGCACAGGCGTTGGTTTCGGCTTGCCATTCCTGATATGCTCCGATGGCCGCATTGATGAAAATGATAACAAAAACAAAGATGGCATCCTTAAACTCGCCGATGAGCAGCGAGAGGATGCCAGCCGCGACCAGGACATAAATCAAGGGACTCTTGAACTGCCCCCAGATAATATGGGCCAGACTTAGTTTTTGGGCCTTGGGAAGTTCGTTTTTGCCTTCTTTGGCTAGTCGTTCCTGGGCCACCTGTTCACTTAGTCCATCGGAGGTACCCGCCAAAGTTTGGAATGCCTCGGCTTCGGTCATTTGGTAGGCTTGCATAAAGAAGTTTGGGTTTTTGTGGGGTAAGATAAGCGATGTATTGCCTTGTCTTACAGTTGATTCTCCTCGTACTTGGAGGGGCATTTGAGCAAAATATCATCGGCGATAAACTGCTCTTCTTTCCAGCTACCCACGATGACGACCTTTTCGGAACGCTTGAAGTCTTGCAAAGAGGGTGGTGGGTTATAGGTAACGACACGGCGGGTCTTGCCTGCTTCGTCGATAAGCTGAAAAGCCATAAAGTTGGGATTCTTGAAGGGATCATACTCAATACCAGCGATTTCCCCTTGGGCATCTCGGGTGAGTTCGCCCACTACGTGTACCTTCGCTTTGTCGCCGTTTTGGGCGAGCTGGGCGGCGGTATCAAAAGAAACATATTGGCTAGCATCACCAGCCGAAGTAACGATGATCGCAATCGCGACGGCGATCACGGCCACACCGATCAAATGCGTGATTTTCATGGTTTTTTGACGATTGGTTGGAGTTGTTTTAGCTCTTCTACTTTTTGTTGAAGCAAATGTATTTTTCGTTCGGTCAGGATGAGGTATCCCGTTATCCCCACAAAAATTGTCAGGATCACGGCCACAACGACGTAGATTTTGCCTTCTGCCCGAAACCGATCGGCCATCTCCACACGTTCGTTTTGGTAGTCGCGTTCCAGAATTTCGTTGCGCTCCTGGGCGTAGCCTACGCGAGATATTCCCCAAAGTAGGCACACAAAAACGCATGGGATCACCAAAAAAGTGTACTTTGTTAGCTTCATAGCTTTAATTTTGTGGGCTTTGTTTTTTCGGATCAAAAGTAACAAAAAAAACGCAAGGCGTTTTGGTAAAAAATCATATTCTTCTATGACAAATCGCATCATCGGTACAGCGGGTAAGCTGGATTCAGACACCGTTTTGGTGGTCATTGGGGCTACCCACGGCAACGAACACGAAGGCATACAAGCCCTGACCCGAGTATTTGACCAGCTGAGAGCGGCACAGCTTCAACCCGAAGGTTATTTGGTGGGGCTTTGCGGCAACCGAGAGGCCGCCCAGCAAAACCGACGTTACCTCGGACACGACCTCAACCGCATCTGGACACCTCAACACCTCCAACAGATGCACACCGACGCACTCCCCGAGTATGCCGAGATGCGCGAGCTAGAAAGCATCATCCTCGGGTTAGAGCCGCGCAGCCGACAAAGAGCCGTCCTGCTCGATATACACACCACTTCGTCCCCCAACGGTACGTTTTGGGTCAGTATGCCTAGCTCCGACGTGGACTTGATGCGCCAATCCAACGCGCCCATCATCCATGGGCTACACGAGGTCTCTGGCTTGCCCGGCACGACAACCGTTTATTTTGGGCAGCAGGGCTACGCTACCCATGCCCTCGAGGGTGGACAGCACGGCACGGAGCAGGCAGTCCAGAACCTACAAGCCGTCCTCTGGCAAGTCATGGCGCATCTCGGGATGGTTACGCCCACACAGGCACGGCAGCACGCCCCCACACCAACAACGATGGATGCCCTTTGCCGCTCTGGTGTGCCGCAAGAACTCACCTTCTGCTACCGTCATGCCATCACGTCCGAGGACCGGTTTAAGTCCGTGCCAGGGCTAAAAAACTTTGACTTCATCCCCGAAGGCACTCTGCTGGCTCACGACCGCCACGGCCCCGTTTATGCGCCCCAGACGGGTTATCTCCTGATGCCTCTCTATCAGGACGAGGGCAGTGATGGTTTCTTTTTGGTCAAGCCCTGAGAGCGGAATGGATCGCTACCAGGGCTTGCTCAAACTTGTGTCGCGTCGTATCTTTTGATTTAATTTCCCTCCATGGGGTTGAGGGGGGCGTTCATGTCCTTGGAGGTTACCATGTGGAAGTGTCGAAGCTCTTCACGGAAATTATCCAGGATAAACTTTGCGCGTGGGCTTCCGGTGCGGCGCAGGTAGCTTACCAGGATACTTTTGAGGTAGTGCCGCCCTTCGTCGCCCTCGTCGGTGTCGATGCGTTGGGTGTTGATGAGTTCGGGGTTGATTTTGTCCATGAACTTACGCTGTCGGTCATAGACAAAAGCCACACCGCCCGTCATGCCGGCGCCGAAGTTATAGCCGGTTTCGCCCAGGATCACGACGGTTCCGCCGGTCATGTACTCGCAGGGGTGATCGCCTGTACCCTCCACGACGGCCAGCGCACCCGAGTTGCGGACAGCAAAGCGTTCGCCTACCTTGCCGGCCACGAAGAGCTTGCCGCCCGTTGCGCCATAGAGGCAGGTGTTGCCTGCCAGGCTGTAGCGGCGTTCGGGGTCGCGGGGTTTGATGATGATATGCCCACCGCTCATGCCCTTGCCTACGTAGTCGTTGGCTGTGCCGGTGAGTTCGATCAAGATGCCCTGGGAAAGGAACGCGCCCAGCGACTGCCCGGCATATCCGGTGAGCTGGATGCGGATGCTCTCTTTGGGTAAGCCCAAATCGCCAAAGTGTTCGGCGATTTCGCCACTTAGCCGCGCCCCAAAACTGCGGTTGGTGTTTCGGATTTTGCGCTGTATCGTGATTTGCTTGGCCCGCTGCTCAATGACATCTCGGACTTCCTCCACGACTCCTTGCTCAAAGGCGTTCTTGTCGAAGGGGTCGTTGTGGGCGACTTGTCGGGTGTTTGTGCCGGAGGCCTGATATAAGACCTCTCCAAAGTCAAAAGCCTTAGCGCGTTCGTCATTCACGACTTGTAGTAGATGGCTCTGCCCGATGATCTCCTCGAGGCTGCGGTAGCCCATCTGGGAGAGCATTTGGCGTACCTCCTGGGCTACGGCTTGCAGATAATTGACGATGCCGCGCACCGTCCCGACGTAGTAGGTGCGGAGGCGTTCGTCTTGAGTCGCGATCCCGACGCTGCATTTGTTGAGATGACAGACTCGGAGGATTTTGCAGCCGATGGTATTGAGCAGCACCGTCCCGAAGGCGTAGCTTTCGGCACCAAGGAGAGCTGCCTTGATAATGTCGCGGCCCGTTTTGAGGCCACCGTCGGTTTGGAGTTCAACGAAATGCCGTAGTCCGTTTACTTTCAAGGCGTTGTGTGCTTCGCTAAGCCCTAGTTCCCAGGGGTTGCCCGCAAATTTGATCGACCCCAACTGGGCGGCTCCCGTGCCACCATCCGATCCCGAGATGATGATCTTATCGGCATAGGCTTTGGCTACGCCTACGGCGATTGTCCCGACCCCGGCCGAGGAGACGAGCTTGACCGAAACCTGTGCTTTGGGATTGACCTGTTTGAGGTCAAAGATAAGCTGGGCTAGGTCTTCGATGGAGTAGATGTCGTGGTGAGGTGGGGGCGAAATCAGCGTTACGCCCGGGACGGTACAGCGCAGCTCCGCAATCATGGGCGAGACCTTAAAGCCGGGCAGCTGTCCGCCTTCGCCCGGCTTGGCTCCCTGGGCGATCTTGATTTGCATCTCTTCGGCACTGCGCAAGTAGCCTGGCGTAACGCCAAATCTTCCCGAGGCAACTTGTTTAATTTTTGAATTTTTGTTTGTCCCAAATCGCCGTTTGTCTTCGCCGCCTTCGCCCGAGTTGGAGTAGCCCCCTATGGTATTCATGGCTTCGGCTACGGCTTCGTGGGCTTCGGGGGAGATGGAGCCGAGGCTCATGGCCGCCGAGCAGAACCGTCGCGTGATGGCTTCGATGGGTTCTACCTCCCCGATTGGGATGGGCGCACGGGTAGAGTTGATCTCCCAAAAATCGCGGATCATGCGTAGTCCACGCCCGTTGATGAGGCTCTGTAACTCTTGATAATCTGACCCTTGCCCTCCATTTTTGGCTACCAGACGAACGGTTTTGGAGACTTCGGGGGAGAAGTCGTGATACTCTCCCTTGACGGCATATTTGTAAAAACTGCCCACTTCGAGGGGGTACAACTTGTGGATATGGTTTTGTTGGTAGGCGATCTTGTGTGCCTTGAATATGCGCCGTTCAATGGCATCGTAATCCAGCCCAGGGATTAAGGCCCGGGCGGCCGTGAAGCAGTCGGCGACGATGGTGGTACTCAATCCGATGACATCAAAAAGTGCTGAATTTTGGTAGCTTTCAATGGTAGCAATGCCCATTTTTGACATGATCTTGAGCAAGCCTGCATTGATTGCCTGTTGGGCATTGCGGGTGGCATCGCGTTGCTGAAAGAGCGTAGGCGCGCTGCGTCGCTTGAGGGTATCTATGATGGTGGCATAAAGCAAGTACGGATATACGGCCGCTACCCCAAAACCCAGCAAGACGGCGCAGGAGTGCGAATCGAAAACTTCACCCGTGATGGCTACAATCGAAATTTGGCTACGCAGCCCCTCTCGGAGCAGATGCTGGTTGAGATAACCGACGGCCATGGCCATCGGGATCAGTTTATGTTGGGGAGATAAATCCCTGTCATCCAGTAGGATGGTGCGTATGCCTTGCTCCCGGACAGCCTCCGTTACGCGGTCGCCGAGGGCGTAAAGGGCTGTTTGTAGGTCTTTCTCGAAGGTCGTCGAAAAAGAAGCGTAGCGATAGACGGGGTCGTAGAGCGGGTCTTGAGGGTTGCCGAATCGGCGCAGGGCATCGAGCTTTTCTTTGGGCAAGACGGGGCTCATGGACTTTAAGCGGCGGGCATTTTGTGGGCCGTCTTGGAGGATGTTGGTTTTTGGCCCCAGGGTGATACTGGTGGACATGACGGTCTTCTCGCGGAGCGGATCAATGGGTGGGTTGGTTACCTGGGCAAACTTTTGCCGAAAGAAGTCGGTGAAGTTGCGCTGTACCTCACTAAAACAGGCCAGGGGGGTGTCGTCGCCCATCGAGCCGGTTTCTTCTTTGGCTTTCTTGCTCATGGGCGTAATGACCTGCTCTACTACTTCGTTGGTATAGTTGTGGTAGCGTTGCATTTGCACCAGGTTGGGCAGCTCGTAGTCGGCGTGATCCATGAATACCCGTCCGGTGTGCTGCATCAGGTAGGTGGAGTCGCTGTTGAGCCATCGGCTGTAAGGAAAGCGGTTTTTGAGGTACTCATTGATGGCGTTGTGCTTGATGATAGTACCGGTTTTGGTATCGACGGCGATCATCTGTCCGCTTTTGAGTTTGCCCTGTTCGGCTACTTCATGTTCTTCAAAATCGACGACACCGTACTCACTCGCAATCAGGATGCGTTGGTCTCGGGTGATCGTGTATTTGGACGGCCGTAAGCCATTGCGATCCAGGACGCAAGCCAGGTAGCGGCCATCGGTGATGTTGAGGGCGGCCGGCCCGTCCCAGGCTTCAAAGTTGCAGGAGACGTACTCGTAAAAAGACCGCAGCTTGGCATCCATGTAAGGGGCGTTTTGCCAGGGCGGTGGCACCATGCTCCGCACCGCCTGAAAGAAATCCATGCCGTTGATGAGCAAAAACTCCAACATGTTATCGACGCTGGCACTATCGCTCATGTTCTTTTCGAGGATGGGATAGAGCCGTTGTAACTCTTCCTCCGAAAAAACCTCGCTACGCATCACCTCCGTAAATAGCTCGGCATTGAAACGGTTGGCGCGGATGGAGTTGATCTCTCCGTTGTGTGCCAAAAATCGAAAGGGTTGAGCCAGCCGCCAACGCGGTAAGGTGTTGGTGGAAAACCGCTGATGAAACAGCGCGAAACTCACGCTAAAATCTTCGTCCTGGAGGTCTTCATAGAAATCCGCAATGCGGGTAGGCATCAGTAGCCCCTTGTAACTGATGCTAGTATCCGAAAAAGATGCGATATAAAACTGCTCCTGCGCTGCAAAATGTGCCATCAGCTCCTTGCGCGTCAGGTAAAGCAAGGGTTGAAAACGCTGGGTAGCCACCAACGAATCCGGCACCACGAAAGCCTGCCAAATTTCGGGGCAGTTGGCTTTGGCCTGCTCGCCTAAGGCTTCTTTTTGGTGGGGTACTTCCCTGAAAAACAATACTTTCAAGTCATTTTTTTGACAATACTCCCGAAATGTTTCCAGTTGGTTACGCTCATCCAAAAAAAGCATCGCAATCGCATAAACCTTCGGTAACTCAACGCGGTGCAGACGGGCGACCTTGCGCATAAACGCCTGGGGGATCGAGAAAAGAAAACCACAACCATCGCCTGTCTTGCCATCGGCGGCGACGGCTCCTCGGTGCATCATGCGGGCTAAGGCACTGATGGCATCGGTGGTCATTTGTCGGGAGGGGCGATTTTTTATGTGGGCAATGAGCCCAGTGCCGCAGTTGTCGCGGAAGTCAGTAAAGGCAGGATACATATAAAACGATCTAAGTAACAAAAAACAAAAACAGCTCTTCAAAAAAAGAGAAGTAGCAGATAATTGGCAGCCGTGTGTGTGTCTGAATAGTTAAGCAATATACAAAAAGATGAACGGATAAGGTTGGCATAAAGCCAATTTTATTTTGTCAGGAGGGCAAAGAACAATTTTTTGAGGGGATAAAAAACTGCTTTGATTTGGATCATTTCTGAACACCCTTTACCGATACCGGGTTTTTGTCTTGTTCCTGTCTCTGTTGTTCACTAAGTCAAAAAAACATGAAAAAATTTGCCCTCATTACCGGTGCCAATGCCGGTATCGGAAAAGAAACCGCCCTCGGATTAGCCAAAGCCGGCTTTCGTGTCGGGATGATCTGTCGTGATGCTGAACGCGCCGAGGCAGCTCGTCAGGATATTCTGGTACAAGTACCAGCAGCCGATCTTTCACTTTGGATAGCTGATCTAGCGAGCTTGACTAGCGTTCGTGGCTTAGTGATAAAATTAAAAGATCAGGAGCAAAAAGTAGATGTACTGCTCAACAATGCCGGTATCTTCACGACCGACTACCAGACGACCGAAGATGGCTTCGAGCGGCAGTTTGGGGTCAATCACCTGGGGCATTTCCTGCTTACGCACCTGCTCCTGGATATGCTTCGGGAGGCACCCCAGGGGCGGATCATCAACGTTTCCTCAACGGCGCATCAGTTCGGAAAAATCGACTTCGACGATCTGCACCACCGCGACGATTACAGTGGCATCCGAGCCTATGGGCAATCGAAGGTAGCCAATGTGCTATTCACGTACAGCCTTCATAAACGGCTCAAAAACAGCACTATAACGGCTAATTGCTTGCATCCAGGAGCTGTCGGGACAGATTTTGGTGTACAAAACAGCGGCTTCTTTGTGGGCATGATTTGGAAACTGATGCGTCCTTTCTTGATCTCGCCTGCCGAAGGCGCACGTACCTCCCTGCACCTGGCCATGACCCCAGACCTGGCTACGGTGAGTGGCAAGTATTTTGATAACTGCCGAGTGAAGCCCTCCTCCGAGTACTCGCGCCGCCCCGAGATTGCGGAGCGGCTATGGACGCTTAGTGCCGATTTGGTGGGTGAGCAAGCGATAGATTGACAGGATGAAAGGTTGCGGATTGACGGAAGCCATTACGCGGAGGTCTTGATAAAAATTGCTACGTTCGTCGAGGAACAAAAGCAGCCGTTCGATGGGGTTGTTTTGAAAGAGTTGCTCAAAGAGTTCGCGGGTCAGGCCGCCTTCGCGGTACATGATGTCGAGTAAGAGCGTATCATAGAACCAAAAGTGGCGATCAAAAGTGGGTTTGTAAAAGGGATTTTTTTGGGTGCGCAAAGCCCTAACGATGGATTCGGCATCACGCTGGGCGCGCAAGAAAGCATAGCCCGTTGAGGCTTTGGCACGGCCACCGGCTACTCCGAGGGTCATTACGCGGGGAGAAGGACGACGGTCAAAACGGTGATTAGTCATTGGGATTACGCCAAACTCTTCTTCGAGTATGGTAAAATCTGTAATGTGGAGTTGCGTGTTGATGTAAGTACGGAGCGGTATTTCGTAGTTGCTCGGATGTGTCAAAAGCTCGGATGAAAAAACGGTATATTCTACTAAGGCACGGTTTTTTGTGAATGGTAAAATGTAAAAGAAGTACAGCCCATCGGGTTGTGGCGTACGCATATCAAAAAGTGTAACTTCTTCTGGATCAAAGACGGGGCTTTCTGTTTCGATAACCCATCCTTTGAAGTGCTGCCGCAGCGTAAGACTTTTCCCCAGATCGTCATAACTAAACCTGGAATCAAAAGCCCAATCGGCGGTGTACTGCTCACCGTCCTGGCAAGTGATATGGGCGCACTTATCGTCAGAGGAAAGCTGGGATACGCTTGTCTGGCGTAGCTCAACGTTGGGACAGGCTGCTATCCGTTCATACACAAAGGCATAGAAGTCCTCACCTCGGATCATTTGGTAAGAAAGTCGGTCAAGCTGCCGAGAGAGGTCTAAGGTAGGGCTGAGGATGCGTAGCTTTTGCCAACGGCGATAAATGATCGGATCAAAGGGCAAGGGTTGATCTGTCCAGAAGCACCAGGTACGGTCATTGGATTTTTGGTGGTTAGGGTCGATGAGCAGGATGCGCTTCCGAGCAAGTTCGGGTGTGTCCAGCATACGATATAGTAGGCTCAACGCAGCACCTCCTGTGCCAACAAAAACAAAATCAAAATGTGTCAAACAATAAAAAATTGATAATGAAAAATGAATAATAGCATTCCTTTTTTGGATGCTTTATTTTTCGGATTCAAATTTTTGATAGGCTTGGTAGGCTTCGCGGGCGGACTTATGGTCTTCGTTTTGGAGGTCAGTTTCTACCAGTCCATCGCGCAGACGGACGATACGTTGGGCATGTTGGGCAATGTCGTCCTCGTGCGTTACCATGATGATCGAGTTGCCGCGCTCGTGCAGTTCCTCAAAGAGATCCATGATTTCGTAGGAGGTCTTGGTGTCGAGGTTACCTGTGGGTTCGTCGGCCAGAATAATGCTGGGATGATTGACGAGTGCGCGGGCGATGGCTACGCGCTGGCGTTGCCCGCCGGAAAGTTCGTTGGGTTTGTGGTAGATGCGGTCGCCGAGGCCTACGCTAGTCAAGACCTCTGCGGCACGCTCGCTGCGCGCTCGCTTACCCAACCCGGCATAGACCAGAGGCAGGGCGACGTTTTCGAGGGAAGAAGCTCGAGGCAGGAGGTTAAAAGTCTGAAAGACAAAACCAATTTCGATATTCCTGACCTCGGCTAGTTCGCTTTCGCTCATGTTGCTCACGTCTTTGCCATTCAAAAAATAACTTCCACTACTGGGGGTATCCAGGCAGCCGATGATATTCATGAGCGTCGATTTGCCGGAGCCAGAAGGCCCCATGAAGGCGACGTACTCGCCCTGGTGAATCAGGATGGAGATAGATTGAAGTGCGCGAATGATTTCTGTACCCATGCGATAGACCTTTGCAATCTCCTGGGTACGAATGATTTCTTTTTTCATGGGCGTTGCCATTGCTTGATAAGTTCTTCTAACGTTTTTTGGTAGATAAAGTTTGCCCCCTGTTCAGACTCTCCGAGCCGAAGTGCCTTTTGGGCATAGCTGATTGCGCCGGTGTAGTCTCCTGATTGGGCGAGGAGTTCGGCTTTAAGCCAGGGCAGCAAGTAATGTTCTTGATTGATCTTCAAGGCTTTATCAATCCAATCAGTAGCCTTTTTGCGGGCTTTGATATCGGTATTCGTTAGGTGCTTGACATAAAACTCCACCGAACGGGCATAAACGCGCCAGTTGTCCGGTGCTGCGGCGATGGCAGCTTCGATATTGCGGATCGCCTGGGCTTGGGTATCGGTGTGGAGGCGAAAGGACAGACACTTTTTCTCCCAAATCAGGGACAGCGTTGCCGTTGTTTCGCTGATTTCATTGACGATAAAAGCTAGATGCTCTATTGATTTTCCTTTTACTTTGTTTACTTCTGCAAAAAATTGTAAAACAATATTTTCTTTTTTGAATCCATCCACGCCCCACGATGCTGTATCGGTACTCAAAACCACCTCCCAGGGAGATCGGGTGTGTGGGATAACAAAAAAAGCATACTTACCGGCAGGCAGTTCTTTCTCGTTTAGCGAAACAGATTCAGAGACAGACAAGATCGTAGCTTCGTTGGCACCAGCCCGCCATAGTTCATCATACGGAATGAGCCGTCCCCAGACTTTTCCTTTGCGGCCGCGCAATGCCGGCCGGCTATAGTCGATGCGCACCTGTGTAAGCCCCACATCCTGGATCAGGCTGGCTCGGGGGCTGATGCGGGGGAGTTCCTGGGCGGTTGCGGTGCTTGCCATGCCCCACACCAAAAACAGTAAGCTACACCATATCTTCATGGTTATTTTTGTGTGCATATTTCTTGAAAATCATCAAAATAACAAAAATATTGAATATCGTTACACCAATTAAAATTTTTCCTGTTCTTGATAATGCCCAGGGATTGGTATTCTTTGGTGTTACAGGGTTTATGGGTTGCTCGCTCGTACCTGTTTGCAAAAGTAGTGCCTTACGGTTTTGGTCAATGAGCAAGTAATCGGGTAGTCGGTGTTTAAGATCAAGGACAAGTTCGACAAAAGGCTCTCTGGGCTGGGGGAGGCTGTCAGCGATGATTTGCGGCAAGATATATTTTTTCTGGTATTCTTGAAAAGGGTTTGATCCGCTTTCGATCCAAAATTTTTCATTTTTCGCCACTTTTTCTTGCTTTTTTTTGGTTATTCTTACCAGGCTATCACGTGCAACCTGTATTTCGTTCAGTGAAAAAGGTGTTTTTGATTTTTGGGCAACCAACAAAGCCTCTGTGGCCATGTAGCGATAGGCTTTTTGGATGTACTCGTCTGGATCCGCGACATGGGCAGCCTGCGTGTAGGCCAGGGCCGCTAATTCGCCGGATCCTTTGGCTAAAAGCAAATCGCCAAACATCTCGAGTAGGAGACGATTTTGGCTTTCTCGTTGCCAAAGCAAACTTGCAAAATAAACTAATGCCTGGTCAAGTCGTTGATTTTTGTCTGCTGGCGTTCGGGCATCTTTCCAGTCAGCTTGTAGAAACAAAAAGAAACTAGGGATTTCTTCTAGGGTTCTGCGCTGTACCAGCTGGTCGATGTCAATGATACCTTTGAGGGGTAGCCCTGGGTCTTCGATAGGAAACTTGATCGCTGCATACTCAAAGATACGCTCCATCAGTTGTAGCTGGTTTTCATCGAGCGAGTCGGCGGCCATTCCCCGAAAAAAGGTCTCTAAGGCACTCGGATAATGCCCACGCTCAAACTCCATCCAACTCATTTCAAACCAGACCTGTGCCGTATCGGCGAAGCGTTTGAGGGCCCGATCCATGAGCTGTCTGGCCGAATCTGGTTGTTTTAATGATTGATAGGTATGCGCAAGATCAAGGTAAAGAGCGAGTGAGTCTGGCGTTTCGTTTATTTTTTTTTGTTGCTGGGTGCGTAGCCACTCTTTGTAACCTTCGGAATGATGAAGATAGCCTTTGAGGACTACTTCTTGCACGGAGGGCAAGGGTAGTTGCTGATAGGGCAAGAGCGTTTGTGCCGATAGCAAGCCTACCGAAGAAGTCAAATAAAACAGAAAAAAACAAAAAAGCCAAAAACGCTGCTTCATTACTTGCTATCCAGCTTAGGCTTCGCCGATCGTTCCGCCAAAGTTCATCGGAAAACTAGCCGCTTCGGATTGATTTTTGATTTTTCCAAATTGCTTTTCAAATTTCTCTACATTATCTTCCAATGCCGCCAACAGCCGCTTGGCATGTTCGGGGGGAAGAATGATGCGGGCCCGCACTTCTCCTTTTTGCATTCCGGGCATGAGTTGGATAAAATCCAAGACAAACTCACTTTGTGAGTGGGCAATCATGGCCAGATTGGAGTAATGTCCACGGGCTACTTCGGGGTTTAGTTCGATACTGATTTGACCTTGTGCTTGGTCGTCTTTGTTTTTCATAATTTATTGACAAAATTTAAACAAGTGAAAAAAAAAATTAGCCATGCAAGAGTTCTCTAGCACTGCGGTAGGTACTTTCGCTGGGCGAACTTCCCCCGATCATCTGGGCGATTTCTCGGATACGCTCCTCTCGGTTGAGGAGGCGGATATGTGAGGTAACCCGTTCTTTATCTTGATCCTTGTACACAAAATAGTGCGCATCGCCGGAGGCAGCTACCTGGGGCTGATGACTGATCGTGATGACCTGGTGACGGGTGGCCATCTGGCGCATCATCTGTCCAACTTTGATGGCAATTTCTCCCGAGATGCCAGTATCAATTTCATCAAAGATGATCGTGGGCAGGGATACCTTATCGGCCAGGATGTATTTGATGACCAACATCAAGCGCGAAAACTCACCACCCGAAGCCACCTCTTGGAGCGGCTCGGGGGAGATGCCTTTGTTGGCCGAAAAAAGAAATTGGGTTTGGTCTAGACCAAGGATGTGTGGGGTAGGGCTGTCCTGGAAAGCCACTGACAATCTGGCATTTTTCATACCCAGGTCGGTCAGGAGTTGTTGTACTTCGGTTTCAATAGCTGCAATAACGGCTTGGCGCGATTGGGATAAGTCCATGCCTGCCGTCTGGAGAGCTTTTCGGGCAACCTCTCGGGCAGCTTCGGCGGTGGCTAGCTCTTGATCGAAGTTTTCCAGGCGGCTCACTTTCTCCAAGAGGTCATCGCGCAGGGCAATCAAGGCAGGAACGCTTTGGAGGTGGTGTTTTTTTTGGAGATGATACAAGGCACTGATTTGTTGTTTGAGCCACTGGGCGCGTTCTTCGTCCACAAATAGCTCTTCAATCTCGCTTTCAATCTGACTATCAATGTCTTTGAGTTCTATGGCAGCACTCTCAAGGCGGCCGTGCAGGTCGCTGTATTGCGGGGAAAACTTGGTGAGTTTTTGGAGGGCAGCTATGGCTTCTCGGAGCATCGCCTCTACCGATTGTAGTTCATCCCTCGACAGGATGTTTTGTGCCAGGGTAAGTTGCTCTCCGATATGCTCAATGTTTTCGATGCGCTCGAGTTCTTGCTCCATCGCCTCTTGGTCGAGTTCATCGAGGGGTATCTTTTGGAGTTCTTGGAGTTGGAAGGTATTGAAGTCGTACTCTTTTTGGAGTTCTCTGACATCTTGTTTAAGTTTTTGAAACCTACTTTCTGCCTTTCGGAAAGCAGCATAGGCTTCTTGGTAGGCTTGCAGCAGACCCCTGTTTTGGGCGTAGGCATCCAGGATACCCAGTTGAAACTCCGGACTCCCGAGCTGGAGGGTATCGTGTTGGGAGTGTACATCCATGAGCAGGAGCGTGATCTTGCGTAGGTTGTCGAGCGTAACGGGCGTATCGTTGATGAAGGCCCGCGACCGCCCAGCGGGTGTGATCTGGCGACGGATCACACATTCTGGCTCATAATCTACGCCCAAAGCCTCAAAAAGCCCTTCGAGCGGATATGCCCGAATATCAAAAGTGCCTTCGATGATGCATTTCTGATCCGAATCCCAGAGGACTTTGGTATCCGCCCGTTGCCCTCCCAACAACCCCAAAGCACCGAGCAAGATGGACTTGCCCGCGCCTGTCTCGCCCGTGATGATGTTGAGCGACGGAAGTGGGTCTAGCCGTAACTCTTGAATCAGGATGTAATTTTTGATATAGAGGCTCCGCAACATATCCGATTAAAAATCAGCGTGGTGATCTGTTATGATTTCTCTTACCTCTTGCCAGGCAAAAGATTTGATTCGTTGATAGACGCGCAGCACCGCTTGTTGGTCATTGGTCTGCGCCTGCAATTTTCCATGAAAATTTTGCCCGCCGTGCAAGACCAACTGTACATCTTGTCCGATGGGAGCAGGCAACTCTTTCACAAAATCTGATACGGTGTAACGCTGCTGGCGTTTCATGGACGCAAAATACAAAATGTTGCTTAGCATTAGCAATGAAACAAGGAAAGCGACGTTATTTTATTGTGTTTTTTTTGCAACTAAAAGAGACAAATGGCTGTTTGGATAGGGTAGATAAATTGACATATGCTCTCGTATCCTAAGTCACTTACAACAAACTACCCATGATCCTTGCTGCCTCTATTGACATCCCTATTCTGACTGACCTGCTGGTAATTTTCTTGATCTCCATTGTCCTGATCCTGATCTTATCGCGACTCAAATTGCCCTCCGTGGTAGGGTTTCTTTTGACGGGGGTCATTTGCGGAAATAACGGACTAGATTTCCATTTATTATTTACTCCTTTTCCGGCCGATATTCAAGCTTTTTTGATGGACAACTTCCCTAAGCATATCTCTCCCCCTGAGGAGAGTGTGGAGTCGTTGGCCGAAATTGGGGTGATGATGTTGCTTTTTACGATTGGTTTGGAGTTTTCGGTGGCTAATCTGATGCGTATCAAGCGGGCGGTATTTTTGGGCGGCTCCTTGCAGGTCATCTTGACGGCAGTCCTTTTTGGAACGATCGCTTACTTCACGACTTACGATTTTTTGCCGATTGCTGTGTTTTTTGGGATGATCTTCGCTTTGAGTAGCACGGCTATTGTCTTGAAGTTGCTCTCGGAGCGCGGCGAAATCAACAAGCCGCATGGGCAGGTGATTCTAGCTATTCTGATTTTTCAGGACATCGCTGTTGTTCCGATGATGCTCCTGATTCCGATTCTTTCGAGCGGCGACCCTTCGGCACTTCCCTGGGAACTAATGCTGATGACAATCAAGGTAGTAGGGATCATTGGGCTGATGATCGTCCTGGGACGCTATGTGATGCCGGTATTGCTCTACCAGATCGCGAAGGCGCAGAGCGATGATTTGTTTGTGATTAGTATTCTGGTGTTGTGCTTCGCGATTGCTTACGTGACGGGTCTGGTGGGCTTGTCGTTTGCGTTGGGAGCCTTTTTGGCGGGGCTGGTTGTTTCGGAGACACGCTACGGGCATCATGCCATCGGGACGATTATCTCTTTCAAGGAGCTTTTTACGAGTGTCTTTTTTATCTCCGTGGGCTTGATGATGGACTTGGATTTTGTACTGGAAAACTTTGCTACTATTTTGTTTTTTGCATTTTTGATTATGTTTTTTAAAGCCTTTATTGGCGGTATTGTCGTGCTGGTGCTTGGGGGAAAATTGCGCACCTTGATTGCGGTCGCTTTCGGGATTAGTCAGATCGGTGAATTTTCGTTTATCCTTGCCAAAATCGGTGAAGATTACGGTTTGATGCCCATTGAGTTGTACCAATATTTTCTTTCGATTGCAGTAATGACGATGATTATCACCCCTGTTCTGATGAATTTGTCGGACAAGGTATCCTATCTGCTCCTGCATAGTCCCTTGATTCCCAAAGCAATCCGTTACCGGCTCTCGGGTATCCCCATGGTGCATTCATCGCACAACTTGAGCGGGCATCAGCTTTCGGATCACCTCATTATCATCGGACTGAACATCACGGGACGTACCGTAGCTCACGGAGCCAGGGAACTGAACATCCCCTACGTGGTCATCGAGAAGAATCCAGAGGTCGTTGATGAGCAAGTCAAGCAAGGCACACCGATCATTTATGGCGATGCCACCAACGAAGAGGTACTCAAACACGCCAAGATCGAAAAAGCCGCCGTTATTGTGATGAGCCTACAGGATGCCAACTCGGCCATCCCCATCATCGAACAGATTCACCAGATGCAACCCAAAGCACACATCATCGTGCGCACACCCTCGATCAAAGACATGGTCAAACTCAAAAGGCACGGCGCCAATGCCGTGGTCGCCGACGAGATCGAATCCAATATGGGCGTTTTGATCCAGGTACTGGAGGAGTTGGACGTATCGGTGAACGAAGCCTATCGCTTCTCCTCCTACATTCAACGCCTGGCCGGCATTGATGATGAATCGGATAACGAACTCAAATACGAAGCCTCTTCGCACTAGCTAAGATTTTATTTTTTGCAAATGTAATACCGCCCGTTTCTCGTCTTGTAGTGTCGTGAAGAGTAAAAAATCCTCTCCGCCGTCCCGAATCTGTAAGGTCTGGCGCAAGCGATCCACCGACGTAGGAAAGTTGCGGACAAGCAGTGTTGCCGACCGGTTGCGCCATTGCTGCTTGATCCTTTTGCGATCAAAAGGCTGAACAGACAAACAAACAAAAGCCTTCCCCGGAAAATCAGGAATCATGTCATCTGACGTATAGACGTGCGTATGGGCGTGCAGCTGAGGGAGTTGATACTGTGCCGAGACAGACCGAAAACAGCCGGCTTTCATCAAGGCCGGATGGGGAAAGTACAGATACGCCCGAGGATCAGAGCGCAGCAAAGGCAGAGATTTTTCAGCCTCCCAGGTAGTCGTGAAAGTGTCGATGCGCCCATCTTTTTTGAGATGAACTGCTTGTAGATCAATGCTTTCGGAGCTTTCGGGATGGAGTTCGTACAAGACTTCTTTGCACTCGTCCTGGTGTGCCAGCACACAGACGCGGCGCACATGCTGCAAGTGCTGCAAGGCTTGGGCAATATCAAGCAGGGGAGCTGTTTTGAGCAAGATACCTATCCCCTGCCGGAGGAGCTGGCCTTGAAGCTGTACAATGTTTGGGCTGCAATCGGGGAGCAGAAAAACGCGCCGTCCGTCGGGTGCGCGTCGGGAGGGGTCTAAGTAAAAAAAGGTGTCTCTTTCTCTCGGGCGACGCAAAAAATCCTCGGCACTCATGGCGTGCGCGGTGATGTTTGTTGCGCCCAACTGCTGAAAGTTATGCGCGGCTAGCGCGGCTTTGGTGGGGTTTTGTTCTACGTAGTGTGTTTTTTGAAATCTTTGCGCCAAAAAAAAAGTATCTACGCCCAGACCACCCGTCAGATCAACGAGCGTTTCGGCGGCTGGGCATAGGGTCTGCTTGAAGGCCGCCGTGGCTTCGGAGGAAGACTGCTCCACCGAAAGAGCATCCGGAAACAACACCCCCGGAGTTGCCCACCAGCTGGGGAGTTTTTTTTGGGCTTTTTGGCGGGCTTTGATCTGCTCCGCGATCAGGGGCAGCGGCCAGGTGGAGGGATAGCGGTGCGGGTGTAGGAGTAATTCCGTGGGTTCGGGTAGGTGAGAGCCACACAAAAAGTCCTGTATGTCAGGATCAAGGAGGCGTTGCTGATCGGCATTCATTCCGGGAAAACCTCTTGTAGAGATTTGTGTACGGTGTAGCCGCGTTGCTGCCCGATGGTGAGCAGGAGCGGATAGGCTTCCTCGAGGGTGTTGGAGATGTGTCCTTCCAGGATGGCTTCTCGGATGTCGTGTTTGATCTCTCCGATGGCAGGTGAGGGAGGCAGCCCGAAGGTTTCCATGATGACTTCCCCCGTGATGACGGGCTGGAAGTTACGGAGCTTGTCTTTTTCCTCTACCTCGATCATCTTGGCCTCGACGCGATCAAAGTTTTGGAGGTATCGCTGTACGCGGTTGTGGTCTTTGGAGGTGATGTCGGCTCGGCAGAGTTTCATTAGGTCGTCGATGTCGTCGCCGGTCTCGAAGAGCAAACGCCGCACGGCAGCATCGGTAACTTCCTTCTTGACCAAAGCGATGGGCCGCAGATGGAGCCGCACCAGTTTTTGGACGTAGCGCATGGGGTCGCCCATGGGGAGTTTCATCCGCCGAAAGATACGGGGAACCATCCGTGCGCCCCTGTCCTCGTGTCCATGAAACGTCCAGCCCACCTTGGGGTGAAAGCGTTTGGTATCGGGTTTGGCGATGTCGTGGAGGATAGCCGCCCAGCGGAGCCAGAGGTTATCCGAGACCTCGGACAGGTTGTCGAGGACTTTGAGGGTGTGATAAAAATTGTCTTTGTGCGATTTGCCGTCGATGGTCTCAACGCCATGTAGGGCGGCCATTTCGGGGAAGATCAAATGAAGGAGTTCGGACTGAAACAACAACTTGAAGCCATAGGAGGGCGGGTTGGTGGCGATGATTTTGTTGAGTTCGTCGGTGATTCTTTCCTGGGAGATGATCTTGATGCGCTCGCGCTGGTCTTTGATGGCCAGAAAGGTATCGGCTTCGATGTCGAAGTTGAGCTGGGCAGCAAACCGGATGGCGCGCAGCATCCGTAGGGGATCATCCGAGAACGTAATTTCGGGATCAAGAGGGGTGCGCAGGATTTTGCGTTTGAGATCACGAACGCCATCGAAGGGGTCGATGAGCGTGCCGTAATCATCGGTATTCAGGCTGATAGCCAGGGCATTGATCGTAAAATCACGTCGGTTTTGGTCATCCTGGAGCGTACCATTCTCAACGGAGGGGTTACGGGAATCGGGGCTGTAAGATTCTTTGCGGGCCCCCACAAACTCGAGGTGGTAGCCTTGATACTGAACCATCGCCGTCCCGAATCGCTTAAAAGTCGTTACTTTTGCTTGTCCCATTTGCTCGGCCACCGCCTGGGCCAGGGCAATGCCACTCCCCACACAAACAAAGTCAATGTCGGTTATTTTACGCTTGCGCTCCAGGAGACGATCACGGACAAAACCGCCGACGATATACGCCCGAACGTCCATCTGTTGCGCGGCCGCAGCGACGGCCATAAAGATCGGGTGCTTTAAATCCATCCTGCAAAATTAACAAAAAAGTGGGGCATTGGAGAGCTTCACCTGGTATTTTTGGGAAAGGAATTTGGATTTTGGGGCAGACTAGCTATTTTTGCATCTCCAAAAAAATATCATACTGGCTACCTATGGCAATCATCACCAAAATTAGAGACCGTACCGTATTGGTACTCTTCATCGTAGGGCTGGCTTTGGCCGCCTTTATCCTCGGCGACCTATTTTCCTCCAACGCGGCTTTGTTTGGGCCCGGAGAGCAGATAGCCGGAGAAATTAACGGAAAATCCATTCCCCTCCAAGATTTTGCCGCCCGCGTAGAACGTTACAACAACGAACTCGAACTCAAATCGGGGTCTAGCCTGCCAGCTTCGCAGATGGGCTTTGTTCGTAATCAGGTATGGGACAATATTTTATCCGAAGTAGCTTACAAGCTAGACGAGATGGGCATCCAGGTCAGTGATGACGAAATCCGCGATATGGTGCAGGGCAATAACGTCCATCCCGAGGTCGTGGCCCTCTTCACTAACCCCCAAACCCAGGAGTTTGATCGACAGATTTTGTTTAGCTTCTTGCAAAGCCCTGACCGTTACCCCGCCGAGGTACGGCAGTTGTTCGCTGTCATCGAATCGGGCTTGCGCGAGAAACGCCGCAAAGAAAAATACCTCGGTATGATGCACCACACCAACTACGTCAGCGAAGCCGAAGCCAAAAAACGTTACTACGAAAAAACTGCTACGGCAGATATCGACGTGTTCTTTGTGCCTTTTACGGCGATTCCTGATTCAGCCATCAGCGTTACCGAAGACGAAATCAAAGCCCACTTCAAGAAAAACGAAAGCCAGTACCGCAGCGATGCTATGGTCTCTTTTGAGTACGTTCAGTTTCGTATCGTTCCTTCGGCGACAGATAGTGCCGAAATCTTTGAAGAACTCCAAGACCTCAAGAAGCCTTTCGAGAACACAACCGACGATACTCTCTTTACGGCTCAATACTCGGACGCACGCCAGGGCATCCGTTCTTTCAATCGCAGCGAACTCCCCAAAGTGTTTGATGGACAAGACCTAGTGCCTGGAATGGTACTCGGCCCCGTGCTAGAAGGCAATAACTACAGCCTTTACAAGTTCATCGGCCGCTCGGAGGATACGGTATTCTCTGCCAGGGCAAGCCATATTTTGTTTGGCACTAACCCCAACATGAGCCAGGAAGAGCGCGATCAGAAAAAATCCGATGCCGAGCGTATCCTGAAAGAAATCAAAGACGGCGGAGATTTTGCCCTGCTGGCTGCCCAGTACGGCGAAGACGGCACACGCAGCCGTGGTGGCGATCTGGGATGGTTTCGGGGTGGACAAATGGTGCCTGATTTTGAGAAACCCGTTTTTGCGGCCAACAACGTAGGCGTTTTGCCCGAGCTGGTCGAAACCCAGTTTGGCTATCATATCGTGAGCGTAACCGGTACCAAAACCAAAGAACGCTTTGAGGTCGGGATCGTTTCCCGTGTCATTGAGGCGACAGAGGAGACGCGCAACGAAGCCTTCCGTAAGGCTGGGCGTTTTGCGGTCAGTAAGAGCATGGACGACTACGTAGCCCAACTCAAAAAGAGCCTCGAGGCTGGTGAAGAAATCATCAGCAATCAAGCCAACAAAGTTGGAAAAGATCAGAGTTTTATCAACGACATGAACGACTATACGGGCGTTCGGAACCTGATTAACTGGGCATTTAAGTCCGAGACGCGCCCGGGTAACGTCTCCGACGTAACCGAAGTCGGAGATCGCTTTGTGGTGGCAGTCTTGGTCGAAAAAGTATCCGAAGATAACGTAGTACCCCCTTTGAGTATCGTCCGTGAGGAGGTGCGCCGCGATCTGCTCAAAGACAAAAAAGCCGAAATAATTTTGGCGAAGATCAACGAAAAAAGCGGTGCTTCTTTTGAGGAACTCCAAAAACTCTACGAACGCGCTTCGGTGATTTCCCAGGAGGGTGTTACACCTTCTTTTGTTTCTTTGCGCACTGTGGGGGCTGCCCCCGAGATCATCGGGCGTA
Source organism: Bernardetiaceae bacterium (assembly GCA_036822015.1). Lineage (GTDB taxonomy): Bacteria > Bacteroidota > Bacteroidia > Cytophagales > Bernardetiaceae > DAISIL01. The sequence goes on from DAISIL010000018.1 coordinate 24,163, forward strand.
CCTTTGCGCAGGAAGTCGGGACAAACTCTGCCCCCTTCCGCGACGAAAACGGCATTGCCATCCTGCGGGTCATCAAGCGCGAGGAACCCTCCGAGGTCGCTGACCACCAGCAGTACAAAACGGTCATTGCCCAGGAACGCGCCCAGTCCATCCTGACAACGGGACTCAAAGCCAACAAAGCCGTTACGGAAATCACCAATGCCAAGAAGTTCTTGCACAAGTTCTACTAAGCCAAGCTGATCCTTATTTTGTGTATCTTTGTCGCCCTATCTTGCTGCTTGCAGGATAGGGCGATGTGTTTTTTAACGACCGATCTATGGCACGCTTTCTTTCCGGTGAATCGCTCAACGATGCCTTGCGCCTGGTCATCCAGGAGGCCCGAAAGCGGCTGATCCTGGTTTCTCCGCGCATTCGGTTTCACCCCTACTACCGGAAACTGCTCAAAGTAAAACAACTACAGCCCCACGTTGCCGTTACCGTCCTGATCGGTAAGAGTGGCAACAGTTTTACCCGCAACATCCACCAAAAAGACCTCGATTTTTTGTGTGAGTTCCCCAACATTCGCATCTATTGCGAACCGCTGCTACAGGCTAAGTTTTATGCCAACGAAAAATACTCACTCTTGACTACGATGGACTTCCACGATCTCTCTCAGGAGTACAACGTAGAGGCGGGTATTTTTTCGAGTTCCAATCTCTGGAACAACCTCTTCGGCGATGCCATCGACACCCAATCGTATGCCTTTTTTCAGCAGATCATCCGACAAAGCGAACTGATTTATGAGCGCGTACCGGTCTATGAGCGCGACTTTTGGGGCAGCCAAAAACACTACCTCGACTCCGAGACCCGCGTCAATGAACTCGGCAACACCAGTAGCCAGGACGGCGAAGCGGATCGCCTGCCGGGTACGTAAGCTATCCCTTTTTTTCTGCTTTGATGCCCAGCTCTTCCATCACCTCTGCCGTAAAGTCTAGGTTTTCGTCGAAGTAGATCACGTGCAGATCGCTTGCAGTATCAAAAAGGGCATTGAGTTTTCTTTTTTTGCAAGTAATCCGTGAAGCCTCAAAAATTTGGGCTTGTAAGGGGCCGATGAGTTCACGGCGTTTCTTGAACAGTTCGCCTTCGTAGCCAAAGTGCTTTTCTTGGAAGCGTTGGAGGTTGTTTTCCTTGACGGTGATCTCCTCTTGGCGGGCTTGCAGCATCTCTTCGGTGTAGATGACCTTCTCGGCTTCGAGTTTTTGGCGCAAGACGACGAGTTCTCGCTGCATCTGATCCATTTCGGTTTTCCACTGCTGGGTGAGTTGGTCGAGTTGCTGGCCGGCATCCTTGTAGGCTGGCATTTGGCTGAGGATGCGTTCGGTATCAATGAAGCCAAACCTTTGTGCCTGTGCGGTATATCCCATCAAGAAGGGCAAAAAAATAAAAATAAAGCAGGTTTTCATAGATTGAGAAGTAAGCATGAAACGTGTAAATTTAAGACCTTTTTCTTTTGTAGAGCAACCAAAGGGCCACCAGCATACATGCCACCAGGAAGAAATTGACGATCCAGTCTGGGTAGTTTTCTGGATCAAGGTTGCGCAAGCGGTTATCTACGTTTGGCCATCGCTCCTCCTGCTCGGCATCCATCAGATCAGATAAGGGGGTATCCAGGGTCGCTCCCTCGGCAAAAAATTGAAGCGAACCACGCAAGGTATCGTAGCGATGATGGCGCGTATTGAAATAAACCCATCTAAAAAGGTCTTGGGTACGATAAAATCCAGGGGATTTGGCCACAAATTGATACCTCCCTTGTTTGGTGCGATGGATGCCCTCGCGCTGACGATAAGAAAACTCTTCGATCTTGGGTGGGTACACGTCTAACCCATCGTTTGGGCGGGGTTCGGGTAGGCGTGCTGTGCGTAGGTTGCCGTAGCCTTCGATGCCGAAGTTGTAGGAGATCGGAGATCCTGTTTGGGTGCTAAACGTACTGATGCCTTCTTTGAGGGAAAAATTGCCTACCGCGACCTGCTCACGGAGTGGGTGCAGTGGTAGCTCGTCCACGTGTACGCGGAGCGGGTTGGTGCGTAGGGGTAGGGGCAGACGCGGGGTGATGCGCCACCGGTTGTAGTCCTGGTTGAGGTCTATTTTGAGCATATCCATCTGCACGGAAGGAAAGGCGAGTGGCTGTTGGGCCATGGGGTAGAGCAGCACACGATAGAGCCGATAACGCACGTAATCCTGCCCTCGAAGGCGAATGCGCTCCATCTCGGGGCGTTCGATACCAAACCGCTCCTCCCAACAAGACGACGGATGCAGTTGATCGGCTACCTGACTGATCTGGCTGTAGAGGTTTTCGGGAAACTCAATCGTATGTTGGGTCTCGGCATCGAGATACAAAAACAGGTTTAGTTCTAGCTCCTGCCCCACAAACACCCGCTCATGGCTTGCCTGCAAGACCAGCGCGGCCCCGCTTCCTTGGGTAGAAAATGCGGGTATCGCGGGAGGCGAAGGCTTATCGGGAATGCCGTCGGGGATCGCTTGTGTAGGCTTATCCTGGCGATCTTCTACCTTGATAGTCAGGCTTGCAGGGGTGTGTACCTGATGCTTTCCCACCGACATCCGAAAGATGCGCAACATGAATATCCCCGGTGCAGTGGGAAGGTAATGCTGGGTAAATACTTGCTCCTCGCCCGGGTGGCGTGGCTGACGAATGACGAGTTCTCCCTTATCAAAACCCGAGATTTCAGGAAACTCCGGCGGGTATTTGGTCGTAAATCCATGGACATAAACGGTGATCTGGAAGGTTTCGTTGCGGGCAATCTTTCGCTTCGAAAAGGCTAGGCGGAGTGGTTCTGGAGCCGCTTGCAAGAGAAACACATCTCCAAACACAAAAAAACACAAAGAAATGGCAAAAAAGTAGATAATTTGCCCCTTTTTTATGGATAACACTGATTTTTTTTCTTTCCAATTCATTTTTATCCGAAAATTTCGTAATATAGCCTGAACAAATCACACATCAGACAACTACACACCAACCTCTAAACCACAACTGTTATGCCTATGCTCGAGTACCAGAAGATGATTCTCCAAAAAGTCAGTTTTGATCGCTCCCTCTTTGAGAAGGAGTTGCGCAAAACCATCCTTCTCTTATCCCGCGACGAGCGCAAAGCGTTTGTACAGTGGGCCATAGAACATTTCGCCGACCGATACGCCGACATTTTGAGGCGTTGCTTGACTACCTCGCGTATCGCTGCCTGAGACTTGCACCCACAAGATACCATCCATTTTTTGATTTTTCACGCTCCCGTACCTGGCTACCCGTCAAAGTACGGGATTTTTTCTATCTTTGATAGACCAAAAAACGCCTAAACCACCCCTTGTGTGTCCTTTGTCCTGACCAAATCTTTTATCGAAGAAGTTGAAGCGGCTGTCCTCCAACAAAAAGAAGCCACCATCCGGGCGGCTTTTGAGGAGATGCACCCGGCCGACATCTCAACGGTACTCTATGAACTGGATACAGAGGCATGTAAGTACATCCTCGATCTGCTCGACGACAAAACCAGTGCAGAGATATTAAGCAACCTGGAAGAGGATACGCTGGAGGAGTTTTTGCCTGTTTTTGCGCCCCATGAGCTGGCCCGTTTTTTTGATTTCATCGACTCGGACGATGCCGTAGATATGTTGGAGGTCTTGCCCCTCAAGATGCGTGAGGAGGTCATTAGTTACATCAAAAACCGAGAAAAAGCAGGCTATATCCTTGATCTGTTGCGCTACGAGGAAGACGTAGCCGGCGGACTGATGGCCAAAGAACTCATCAAGGCCAACATCAACTGGACGGTCGTGCAGTGCATCGAAGAAATTCGACGACAGGCCGAGCGGGTCAATAAAATTCATTCCGTTTATGTCATCGACGATGAAGGCGTACTGCTGGGGCGGGTGTCGATCAAAGAAATCCTACTGGCCGAAGACCATACCCAAATTGCCGATATTTACATCCCCAATATCGTAACGGTCTATACCTACGAAGACGAGGAGGAGGTAGCACGAATCATGCAACGCTATGACCTTGAAGCAATTCCGGTGATTAGTATGCGCGGTACGCTCCTGGGGCGGATCACGATCGACGATGTGATGGATGTCGTCAAAGAACAAGCCGAGGACAGCCAACGCGCCATGTCCGGTATCTCGGGCGACATCGAAGAAGCCGACAGCGTCTGGAAGCTATCCAAGGCACGCCTGCCCTGGCTGATGATCGGGATGATGGGCGGACTGGTGGGGGCGCAGTTTATGGGCTTCTTTGAGAATGAGCTAAGGGTGGTTCCGGCAATGGCTTTTTTTATTCCGCTCATCATGGCTACGGGAGGCAACGTAGGCATCCAGTCGGCGACGCTGGTCGTACAAGCCCTGGCCGATAGCTCGGGTTTGCAGGAGAAGCTCGGACGGCGATTGATTCGCTCCTTGACCGTCGCGCTCCTAAATGGCTTCGTGATTGCGTCAGTGGTTTTGCTAACCAACTACCTCTTCACGGGAGACTTTCGCCTGTCTTTTGTCGTATCGACGGCCTTGTTTTCGGTCGTCATTGTGGCTTCTTTGATGGGAACGATTACGCCGCTGATACTAAATCAGTTCAAGGTCAATCCAGCAGTAGCCTCGGGTCCCTTCATCACGACGGCCAATGACTTGATCGGGCTGGCGATCTACTTCATGACGGCCCGTTTGTTGTACAACTTATAGATGAAACAGCATACGTTTTTTATTCATCCAAACCAACGAGCGTTGTATGTACCAATACGAGTATCCACGTCCGGCCCTGACGGTTGATTGTGTGTTGTTTGGCTGGGATCTCAATGAGTCCTCGCTGCGTATCCTGCTCATCGAACGCAAGCACGACCCCTACGGCGGTTATTGGGCCCTGCCGGGCGGCTTCGTGGACATGGACGAGACCACCGAAACGGCCGCCCTCCGCGAACTCGAAGAGGAAACAGGCGTGAAGGATGTCTTCTTAGAGCAACTTTACACGTTCAGTGATGTAGATCGAGACCCACGCGGACGGGTCATTAGCGTAGCCTATTTTGCCCTCATTCGGCTTTCGGCACATCGCATCATGGCGGCTTCTGATGCCCGCTCGGCTCGTTGGTTTTCGATGGATGATCTGCCACCGCTGGCTTTCGATCACGATAAAATTATCCAGATGGCTTTTCGACGCTTGCAGGGAAAGGTACGCTACCAACCCATTGGTTTTGAACTCCTACCCGAAAAATTTACCCTCCCCCAACTCCAAAGCCTCTACGAAGCTATCCTGGAAGGCCCCCTCGATAAACGCAACTTCCGCAAGGAAATCCTTCGTACCAAGCTCCTCCTTCCCCTCGAAGAAAAGCAAGCCGACGTACCGCATCGGGCGGCCAGGCTGTATTATTTCGATCAGGGACGTTACCAAGCCCACCAGCAGGAGGGCTTTAACTTTGAAATTCGTACCAAAAAACTAGACAAGTAAGCCATGAACAAAAATGAACCCGAAGAAAAACCGCCTTTTTTTGCGCAGTGGCGAAGCCTATATCTCCTGGTGCTTGGTGAGTTGATCCTCCTGATTGCCCTTTTTTATGGCTTTACCAGTTATTACGGATAACGAAATAGTTTTTAGCCATGCTTTGGAATGTGTAGGATAAAATGATTTTGTACCGGAACAAAAGAAAAAAGAACCGAACTTTATTTGTTGGAATAGGTTATATTTACGTACTTTACAGTTTAGAATCATTCTAAAATCAAGCGTATGGCAACTCAAGATACGGTTTTGGACCAATTAACCCAGTCCGAATATAAATATGGTTTTGTTACCAACATCGAAAGCGACAAGGCACCCAAAGGGCTTTCCGAAGATACGGTGCGTTTCATTTCGGCCAAGAAAGAAGAACCCGAGTGGATGCTCGAGTGGCGATTGAAAGCATTTCGGGAGTGGCAGCAGATGACCTCCCCCGAATGGGCAAATTTGTTTATCCCTAAGATTGATTACCAGGACATCATTTATTATGCCGCTCCCAAGCAAAAGGTTAGTCCGGGTAGCCTGGATGAAGTCGATCCCGAGTTGTTGGCGACCTTCGAGAAGCTAGGGATCTCGCTCAATGAGCAGAAACGCCTCACGGGAGTAGCCATTGATGCGGTCATTGATAGCGTGTCGGTAGCCACAACATTCAAGGAAAAGCTCGGCGATATGGGGGTCATTTTTTGCTCCATGAGCGAAGCCATCCGCGAGCATCCCGAGCTGGTGCGGGAGTATCTGGGGTCGGTGGTTCCTCCGAGCGACAACTTTTTTGCGGCCCTTAACTCGGCAGTTTTCAGCGATGGGTCGTTTTGTTACATCCCCAAGGGCGTGCATTGCCCCATGGAACTCTCGACGTATTTCCGCATCAATGAAGCCAATACCGGGCAGTTTGAGCGTACCCTGATCGTGGCCGAAGATGCCTCCTATGTGAGCTATCTCGAAGGCTGTACGGCTCCCCAACGCGATGAAAACCAACTCCACGCCGCCGTGGTAGAGATTTTTATCAAAGAAAATGCAGAGGTCAAATACTCAACGGTACAAAACTGGTATCCAGGCGACAAAAACGGCAAAGGCGGTATTTACAATTTTGTTACTAAGCGCGGCATTTGCTACGGCAACAACGCCAAACTCTCCTGGACACAAGTCGAAACAGGTTCTGCCATTACGTGGAAGTATCCCAGCTGTATCCTCAAAGGCGATAATTCTATCGGAGAGTTTTATTCCGTAGCCGTTACCAAAAACAAGCAACAAGCCGATACGGGTACGAAGATGATTCACCTCGGCAAAAACACCAAGAGCCGCATCGTCTCGAAGGGTATCTCGGCCGGAGAAAGCCAGAACTCCTACCGTGGACTGGTGAAAGTAAGCCGCCGAGCCACTAACGCCCGCAACTTCTCCCAATGCGACTCGCTCCTGATCGGGGACCGCTGCGGGGCGCATACCTTCCCCTACATCGAAGTCGAAAACACCTCGGGACAAGTCGAACACGAAGCGACAACCTCCAAAATTGGTGAAGACCAGATTTTCTATTGCAACCAACGCGGTATCGACACCGAGCAGGCCGTCGCCCTGATCGTCAATGGCTACGCCAAGGAGGTCTTGAACAAACTCCCGATGGAGTTTGCCGTAGAAGCCCAGAAGCTCCTGGCAATCAGCCTGGAAGGTAGTGTTGGATAACCTGAAATAGCGCGAGGGCGTGCCACCACAAAAACGAGGTACGCCTTCACGAAGCACACACAAACACTTTTCCAAAAAGACATGGAAGCTACCCTGCAAGCCCCGATCACAGCCGCCGCTTACCTGGATCAGGAAGCCCAGGCTAGCAACAAAAGCGAATACTACGCTGGGCAGGTGATCGCGATGGCCGGAGCGCAGGAGCCGCATAACCTCATTGTAGCTAATTTGCTGGCCGAGTTGGTCTTTTGCCTGAAAAAAAAAGAATGCAGGGTTTATGCCAGCGATCAGTTGGTGTACTTACCCGAAGGCGACCGCTACGTATATCCCGATATTTCGGTGGTTTGTCAGAAGCCCGACCTCCAAAAACACCGAGGGATTGATGTCCTCCTCAACCCAACAATGATCGTTGAGGTGATCTCTTCAAGCACCGAGTTACTGGACAAAGGAGCTAAATTAGAGGCTTATCTTTGTCTGGCGAGCCTTCAGACGTATGCCCTGGTGGATAGCCGCCGCGTGTATGCCCAGGTGTATAGCCGCCAGGATACTCAACGCTGGACGCTCCAAACATCCGATCAGCAGACCGACACCCTTTCCCTGGATCAATGCCCGATCAAGCTCGAGGAGGTCTATCGGCTTGTCTTCTGATGATGTATCTCCCTTTTGGAGAAGACCACAGAAAACAGTATCTTTGTGGGTTAATCGTTCATCTTCATAAAATTTTATCCCTGCCTTATGCTCAAGCCAAAAAAACACGTGCGACGTAACCTTAGGGCTTCGCTCGTAACCCGAGACATGTCCGAATTGACCTCACATACGGGCAATGTGTATGAAGCCATCGTAGCTATCTCGAAGCGAGCCAGGCACGTAGCCACGCTCCAAAAAGACGAGTTAAGCCAAAAGATTTCAGAATTTGCTACCAGCACCGATAGCCTAGAAGAGGTCTTTGAGAACAAAGAGCAGATCGAAATATCACGCCACTACGAACGCCTGCCTAAGCCCAGTACGACGGCCACCGAAGAACTCCTCGACGGCGACCTGATCCTGGTGCGCCCCAAGTCTGAGGAAGACCTCGAACTAGGCGCGTAGCCATGCGTCTTTTGCTCGCCGTTACGGGAGGAATTGCGGCTTACAAAACGCCGTTTCTGGTGCGTATGTGGGTCAAGGCTGGGCATGAGGTACAAGTCCTGATGACCGAATCAGCGCATACTTTTGTGAGTCCACTTACGCTGGCTACGCTATCAGGAAATCCTGTACTAACTGATTTTCAATCAGATACACGCACGGGTGTCTGGAATAACCACGTAAAGCTGGGCTTGTGGGCCGACGCTATGGTCATTGCTCCGGCTACGGCGCATACCCTAGCCCAGATGGCCCAGGGTATTTGTGATAACCTGGTGATGGCTACGTATCTTTCGGCGCGTTGTCCGGTATTTTTTGCGCCGGCCATGGATATGGATATGCTCCGTCATCCATCGACACAAACCAATATCGCCACTTTGCAGCGTTTCGGCAACCACCTCATCCCCTCGGGTGTGGGTGCCTTGGCCAGCGGTCTGCACGGAGAGGGACGGATGGCGGAGCCTGAAGAGATTGCTACACAAATAGATGATTTTTTTGTTGCCTCCTCGTCTTTTTTAAAAGGAAAGCAGATTTTGATTACGGCAGGCCCTACCCGTGAGCCGCTGGACCCTGTGCGCTTTTTGAGCAACCACTCTACGGGAAAGATGGGGTATGCCTTGGCCGAGGAGGCCCTGCACCTGGGAGCCGAGGTACATCTGGTTACGGGCCCCACGACGCTCACTCCTCCTACGGGGGAGGGCTTACGTTTGGTCTCCGTCGAGACGGCCGAGCAGATGCACCAGGCAGCCCTAGAACGCGCCCCTGATGCGGATGTGATCGTACTTTCGGCCGCCGTAGCCGACTATCGCCCTGCCCTCGTGCATCACCAGAAGATCAAAAAACAAGGCGACACCTTGACCCTGAACCTGGTACGTACCCCCGACATCGCGGCGAGCTTAGGGGCGCAAAAAAAGCCCCATCAGCGCATCGTTGGCTTTGCCCTCGAGACGGATAACGAACGCGCCAACGCCCTCAAAAAACTCCACCATAAAAACTTTGATCTGATCGTTCTCAACTCTTTACAAGATGCAGGAGCAGGATTTGGGCATGATACCAACCGCGTTACGCTCCTGACCCCAGACGAAGAATGGAGCTATCCTTTGCAAACCAAAAAGCAGCTAGCGAAGGAAATTTGGCGACGAATACAAGCGCAATTTTTTGGTTAAGCCCAAAAATTTTACGTACTTTTGTTGCTTAGATCGTTTTTATGAAAACGATTTGAAGAGGACATCGGCAGTTTTCTTTGAAAACAGCGGATGGATTTGTTCGGTGGTAGGACAAAAACACATGCTTTTTCTTTACTTACTACTGCTTAATGCTTCTTTTGAGTCGTTTAGCGTTTCCACACATTCAGGAGAAAAAAGCGTGCGTTAGCGAACTACTACCGACAAAAAGAAATAAGCCGTCGCTTTTCCTTCACAAGAAAAGTTGGCGGCTTTTCCTTTTTAGCCCAGGGTACGCCCCTTCCAGCGGTGTTGCTTGGTGTAGGTGCGGTAGATGGCATTGGCACTGATGCGTAAGAGAGCCAAAACTTTGAGGGGATGGAGCCACAAAATCGCCCATGGCTGATGGGACTGCCAGGCAATCAGGGCGTTGATGAGCGTCAGGGATAAGAGCATAAAACACCCTGTTTGCCAGGGATCAAAAGCCCACAAAGCAGCAGCATAACCCCCTGTGATCGTGGACACAAAAAAGAGCAAACCCACCGTACTGCCCCCGAAGCCAGCCAAAAGATTTTTGCTGAAGCCCTCAATCGCCTCCTTGCCGTTGGGGTACATGCGGCAGGTGATGAGGCGATTGCCGAGATAAGTGGCAGCTTTGCCGCCGTGCTTCTTGATTTGCTTCACGATTTGAATATCTTCGGTTACTTGATCGCGGACGACCTTGTGCCAGTGCATATTTCGATAACCCTTTCCTTCAAAAAACATAAACTGACCATTAGCCGCCGCAAAAGCCGGATGCCTCATGCGCCATATCCAGGACAGCGGCAGGAGGGTGAGGAGCAGGTAGTGCATCAGGGGAACAACGATGCGCTCCCCGAGGGTCTCCATGCGCTGATCGGGAAAAACGGACAACAAATTGAGCTGCCGGGCATTCATCCGCCCCATTGCCGAAAATATCGCCTGCCCGTGCAAGGACACATCGGCATCTAGGAAGAGCAGATACGCCCCCCGTGCTGCCTGCCCCAGCTGGTGGCACGCCCAGTTTTTGCCGAGCCAGCCTTTGGGGAGTGGCTTTCCTGCCAGTAGCCGTACTCGGGCATCGGTTTGGGCAAAACGCGCCACGACGGCTGCCGTCTCGTCTTCGGAGTTATCATCCAGGATCAGGAGTTCGATATGCGGGTAAGCTTGATCCAGGGCTGCTCGGATGGTCTGGGGAAGGTTGTGGGCTTCGTTGCGGGCCGGAATCAGGAGGGAGACCAGGGGAGGATCACCGGCAAAAGAAGGAGCCAGGACAGGCAGCCTCGGGTTTTCCCAGGCATTGAGGGCGGCCACACACACGCGCACCCCCAAAAAGAACAGCGCCAAAGTTCCATAAGCACCAAGCACATCGTTTATATCCATCATTTGAGGAACAGACGAAACATTCAAAGCGTTTTTTTCGTATAATTAAATACAGGGATGGCAACCTTTGTTAGGATTTTGCTATCTTTATTTTTGAATCAACACCAATCAACCGACAAAAATATGAACATACGCAAAGTAATCATCGGCGGTATCATCATTGGTCTATTGCCCCTGCTAAGCATGGCGCAAGATTTTGATGATGTGTATTTTACCAAAGCGGATCGCGTAGCGATCCAGCAATCGAAACAAAAACCGAAGCGTTCGGTAAGCCAGTCATCGGCCACACGCCCGAGCGGGCAAGCGCAGTTCCAGAACCCCGACTACGCAGGGACGGATTTTACATCGGGCTATGACTACTTCCGCCAGGAAGACATGGCGCGTTTTCGGCATTCACAAGGGCTTTGGAACAACTCCTTTGCTGCCTTTTCTCCTATGATGATGGGCGGCTTCTCCCCCATGATGATGGGTGGCATGGGTTTTTATGATCCCTTTTGGGGGATGGGAATGGGTTTTGGACCCAGCTTCGGGATGATGTCGATGTATCGTTTTGGTTGGGGTAATCCCTGGCGCATGGGCGGTATGGGAATGGGAATGGGATTTTATGATCCATTCTGGAATGGTTTTACGGGCTGGAATCGCTTCGGTAACCCTTACTATTGCCCGCCAGTGGTGGTGGTGGGTGGCCAACGCCCCTCCGAAAACGTGCGTACTCGCGCTACGGCCCCGCGCTACAACCGTGCCACCAACGTCCGCAGCGGAACAGGCACTTCACCCACCCGCGCCCAACGCTACGGTACGCCCAACGACAGCAACCGTAACAACGGGCGACGCAGCGAAACAGCCACCCCGCCCACCCGACGCGGCACCGACAGCCGATCTACCCGCCCGAGCTATACCCCGCCCACGCGCAGCGGAGATGGCGGCGGATACACGCCTAGCCGTAGTCGCTCATCTAGCCCCAGCTATACCCCCAGCCGTGGTGGAGGTTCTTATACACCCAGCCGCAGCACTGGCGGCGGAAGTCGATCTACAAGTGGCGGCGGACGCAGAGGCGGATAAGTCAAATTAACACACACAAAAATAGGCTCACCAGAGAGATTCCCTTCTCTGGTGGGTTTTTTCAATTCACGGATATTACACGACGTATGAAGAAACATGGATGGTTGTTAAGTGTTTTCTTGTGTATTTTTTCGGGGGCAGTTGCCCAGGTAGCCCCTGGTTCTTTTGGTTACTTTCAGGATGCCTTGCGCTACTCGCGCACCTTCACGGGTGGGACGGCACGGATGCAAGCCCTCGGTGGGGCAGGAACGGGATTGGGGGGAGAGATTTCGAGTGCCTGGCTCAATCCCGCCGGACTCGGGATGGTGCAGCGTTCGCATATCACCTTCACCCCGACGGTAACGAGCTTTAACGCCGATGCTGACTTCAGGGGGGAGCCAACGAATGATTTTCGGGTTAATGTTAATTTTTCTCATCTGGGCGTAGTGCTGCACCTGCCCGCCAATCGACGAAGAGAGTCGAAGTTCAGGGGAGGGAGTTTAGCCTTTACGCTTGCCCGACAAAACGACTTCCAGCAGCAGTTTTCTTATCAAGGGACAAGTGATAGCTTGTCGATCATTGACTCGTTTTTGGAGCGAGCCGATGGCGTACCCTGGTCTGCCCTCGACGACGAACTCAACTTCGGGATCACCTCTGATCTGGGGCTGGCTTATGCCACCTATCTCATCAATCCCGATGTGTTCTTTGATGAAACGGGCTTTGACACCTACTATTCCTTTGTTCCCGGTGCTAGAAACCTCCAAACGGAAACGGTCGAGCGGCGCGGGGCCCAAAACCAATTCAACATCGCCTACGGCGGAAACTACGACGACCGAGTATTTTTTGGAGTTTCGTTGGGCATCCAACAGATCAACTACCGCGAGTCCCGTACCTACTCGGAGGTCTATGATAACCAGTCGCCGCTGCGCGAGCTGGTGCTGCGCGATAACCTGCGTGTGCGGGGCGTAGGAGCGAATCTTTCTTTTGGCATTTTGGCGCGGCTGACGGATTTTTTCCGCTTGGGTTGGCAGGTTGTTACGCCTACGTTCATCTACCTGGACGAGGAATACGATGCTGATCTGACGACGCTCTACAACAACTACTTCTTTGAAGCCGAAAACATCTTACTCAATCGCCAGGAAGCCCAGACGCTCATCCTCGAGTCCAACTACACCCTCCTGACACCCTTCCGAACCTCTCTCGGTGCTTCGCTGATTATTGGCAAGCGCGGTTTCTTGACCGGTGAACTCGAGTACGTCAATTACGGATCGGCTAAATTGGGTAGCCCTAGCTTCGCCGATGACTTTCGGGCCGACAACACCACCATCGGCAACCTCTACACCAACGTCCTGAACTGGAAAGGCGGTGCCGAGATACGCCTCGATCCCGTGCGTCTTCGGGGGGGCATCGCGCTTTATGCTGATCCCTTCGCGGAGGTGGACGAGCGGCAAAACCTAAGCGTTTACAGTTTTGGTATCGGGAGTTGGGGGCGTGCGATGTTCTTTGATCTGACGTTTTCGTACCGTCGCTTCGATAGCCAGTATAGCCCGTATCAGTTTGCGGATCCGGCCTTTACGCCGCGCGTAGAGATCACCAATGCTATGGTTACGATTGCGGCTTCGGTAGGGTTTTTCTTTTAGTGTGCAAAAGATACCAGGATCGTAGGTTATTGCCCAAGAAAGTCGCGGAGCAATCGCTGGCGATCAATCTTTTGTGTGGGGGTGCGCGGAAAACGCGGCCAGTGTGCCAGTGTCTTCGGGGCGTGGTGTAAGGGCAAACGCGCTTTGAGATCGCGTAGCCAGATGTCTTGCTCTGCTGTCGTGAGTGCCTCGGCGCGTTCGATCAGCAAGACCGCCCGCTGCCCCAGTTGCGCATCCGGTACACCCAACACACAGACGGTCTGTCCCAGGTAAGCTGCCGCCTCTTGCTCAATGACTTCGGGCTGTAACTTGATCCCCCCGCTGTTGATGACCCAATCGGCTCTTCCCAGCCAAACGAAACGATCTTTGCCCTCCAGGCGTACCCTGTCGTTGGTGGTGAGGCGTTGGTGTCCCGTTACTGCGCCTTGTATCGTGAGGCAATCTCGGGTATCCGTGCCGATCTCAATACCTGGCAGCGCCGTAAAACACGCGCTGCGTTCGGGCCCATTGATGCGCCGAAGGGCGATATGTGTGGCTGTTTCGGTCATGCCGTAGGTTGCCCAAAGTGGCGCGGGAAAATCCTGGGCCGCCTCCTCGAGGTCGGGTGAAAGCGGTGCGCCCCCTACCAGCACGGCTTTGGCCCCCCCAAGGTACGCCGCCGTCCTTGCGGGCTGCCCCAAAAGTGCTTCGAGTTGGAGCGGCACTACGGCCGCAAAATCGAAGGATAGCCCTTCTGGTAAGCCGTCCAGCGGATCGCGTAGGGGCAGGCGTAGGTGCAGGTGCATCTCCACGGCAAGCGCACGGACAAGCATCATGCGCCCGGCGATGTACTGAATGGGCAGGCAGAGGAGGGCGTGGTCGCCCTCGGTGAGGCCGAGCCTCTGGGCGGTGGCCTGCGCACTGGCCAGGAGTTGCGCTCGGGTAAGGCGAATGGCTTTGGGCGCGCCTGTGGAGCCGGAGGTGGGGATGTCCAGGTGTGGAAGTCCCTCTGTCCATGCCTGACAAAAATCAACGGCTTGCTGGTATAAGTCCTGATCGCCGTAGGCGTATAGCTTACATGGCATTTTCTGACATAAATTTGATGCGCACCAGGCGGAGTTCTTCTTCGGTATAGTCTTCGTCTTCGAGTTCGATCAGAGCCTGGCGGATGTTATCCGTTTCGGCATCCATAAAGTAGTCGTAGATGTCTTCGAGGCGATCCTCCTCCATGATCTGCTCGAGGTAGTAGTCGATGTTGAGTTTGGTGCCGGAGTAGCAGATGTGTTCGATCTCTTCGAGGAGTTCTTCGAGGGTCATCTGTTGGGCATCCGCGATTTCGTCGAGGCTAACCATGCGGTCGATCTGCTGGATGATCGCGATTTTGATTTTGGAGCGGTTGGCGGTTGATTTGACGACGATCTGAGAGGCAGGCGTGATGTCGTTTTCGTCGATATACTCCTGAATGAGTTTGACAAATGGCTCGCCAAAGCGTTTGGCTTTGCTTTGCCCCACACCGTTGATCTTGGCAAGTTCTTCGATGGTCGTTGGGTAGAGTGTCGCGATCTCTTCCAGGGAGGGTTCCTGAAAGACAACATAGGGGGGCAGGTTTTGCTCCTTAGCGATGCGCTTACGAAGGCGTTTGAGCATACTGTACAAGACGGTATCCTGCTCGTTGGTGGGGGTATTTTCGGCGGCTTCCGTAACGGCGTGCTGTACTTGCTCATCGTACTCGTGATCCTTGAAGAGCTTGATGCTGTGTGGTTTTTTGAGGAAGGCCACGCCCTCTTCCGTAATGCGGACGTGGTTGAGGTGTTCGATGTCTTTTTCGATGAGGTAGTGCAGGAGTGCCTGCCGGATGACACTGCGCCAAAACTTGCGGCTTTGGTCTTTGCCCTGCCCATAGACGGGGAGTTTGTCGTGTCCGTAGCTGCTGATGTACTGATCCTCTTCTCCACGGATGATGCGGATGATGTGTTCGCGGTCAAAGCGGGTGTCGATGTCCTGTGTTGCGGTCAAGACAATTTTGATATAGTCTTTGCCCTCAAAGATCAGTTCATCTTTGGGGGTACAGTTATTGCAACGTCCGTATTCAACGCATTTTTTGGTGTCGTATTTTTCTCCAAAATAGTGCAATAGTTGTAATCTTCGACAGCTCGAGGACTCGGCGTAGTGGGTCATCTCCTGGAGCAGTTGTCGGGCGTTATCGCGTTCTGAGACGGGCTTATCTTTGTTGAACTTATCCAGTTTCTGGATGTCTTCGTGGCTATAAAAGAGCAGGCAGTGTCCTTCAAGACCATCTCTGCCGGCTCGTCCGGTTTCCTGATAATAGCCTTCGATGGATTTGGGTACGTCGTAATGCACCACAAAACGCACGTCGGGTTTATCAATACCCATCCCGAAGGCAATCGTAGCCACGATCACGTCCGTATCTTCGTTCAGGAAAGCATCCTGATGCCGTATGCGCGTTCCTGCGTCTAGTCCGGCGTGGTAGGGAAGTGCCTTGATGTCATTGACTTGGAGTAGCTGTGCAATCGCTTCTACTTTTCGTCGGCTGAGGCAATAGATGATGCCGGATTTGTTCTTGAATCGTTTGACAAACTCGATCAAGTGCCGATCTACCTCTTCGGTTTTGGGTCGGACTTCGTAGTAGAGGTTCTTTCGGTTGAAAGAAGATTTGAAGATAGAGACCTGGTCCAGGTTGAGGTTCTTCTGGATGTCCAGTTGCACTTTTGGTGTCGCCGTAGCTGTCAGGGCGATAATGGGCAGCTTGGGGTCTAGGTCTTCGATGATGGTGCGGATACGTCGGTACTCGGGACGGAAGTCGTGGCCCCACTCGGAGATACAATGCGCCTCATCAATGGCGACAAAAGACAAACAGGCTTTTTTCAGAAAAGCTAAGTTTTCTGGCTTTGTTAATGATTCGGGTGCTACGTAAAGCAATTTGATAACACCAGCTAGGGTCTGCTCCCTGACCTGCCGCATATCGGCTTTGTTGAGGGTAGAGTTAAGAAACCTGGCCTGAATGCCAAAAGAATCCATCTGATCGACCTGGTTTTTCATTAGGGCTATCAAGGGCGAGATCACGATAGCCGTACCTTCGGTCATCAGGGCAGGCAACTGGTAGCAAAGCGACTTACCAGCGCCCGTGGGCATAATCACGAAGGTGTGTTTACCCTTGAGTAGATTTTGGATGATGGCTTCTTGGTTGCCTCTAAATTGGTCATATCCAAAGACTTCTTTTAGCTTTTTGCGGAGTGCATTTTGTGTTACTGTGCTTGTCATGCGGAAAAACATCTACGTAGTCTAAGCGAAACTACAAAGTTTTTTAGATTTTTCCATCACCGCAGTCTAAAAGTTTTGCGATGATGGCAACAAATGCCGTGTTCTTGAATCGCTTGTCGGTGCTTTTGGGTGGGGTATCCTTTGTTTTGTTGCCAGCCGTATTGAGGGTATCCCTGGGCGAGTTGTTCCATGAGGGCATCCCGCTCGGTCTTGGCCAGCACCGATGCTGCCGCAATGGAGAGATAACGGTCATCCCCCTTGATGAGGCAGCTATGTCCTACTTGTGGGTAGGCCACAAATCGGTTGCCATCGACGAGTATCCAGGTAGGCGAAGGCTGGAGCTGATCCAGGGCGCGGTGCATCGCCAAAAAGCTGGCTTGCAGGATGTTATATCGCTCAATTTCGGCGACCGAAGCCTCTGCTATGCCATAGCACCAGGCCACCTCCCGGATTTCTTGCGCCAGGCTGAGGCGGCGTTCGGGGGAGAGTTTTTTGGAATCCCTAAGCTGATCGTTTTGATAACCTGGCGGTAAGATAACGGCTGCTGCCACTACGGGGCCGGCCAGGCAGCCACGTCCAGCTTCGTCGGTTCCGGCTTCGTAGAGGTGTGGGGTGTGTCGGGCTAAGAGCGGCATAAACAAAAAAAGTGTGGCTAATGCTGGGCAAAGGGCAAAAAGATGGTGAAACAGGAGCCTTTGCCGAGTTCGGACTTGACCGTTATCTGTCCCTGGTGCGCATCGACGACAGTCTTGACATAGCTCAAGCCCAAGCCAAAGCCCTTTACGTCGTGAACGTCGCCGGTCGGGACACGATAAAAGCGATCAAAGACCTTGGCGATGTCGGCTTTGGAAATGCCCTTTCCCTTATCAAAAATGTTGATGCAGATACCTTTTTTTACGTTATAGGTCTCGATGGCGATTTCGGGACGGCTGGGGGAGTATTTGTTGGCGTTATCGAGAAGCCCAGAAAGGATATTGCTCAGGTGCAGGAAGTCTCCTTCGATGCGGGTTTGTTTGGCGGCTAGTTTTTGTCGGAATGTCCCTTGTCGCTGTTCGATATGGAGGCTGATATTTTGGATGGCACTTTCGATGATCTCATGCATATCGACGAGTTCCATGTTCATTTGGAGGTCTCCGCGCTCCATACGTGCGGCCTGCAAGACCTTTTCGACCTGGCGGCTTAGCCGTTCGGTCTCGTCGCTAATCATGGTGATGTAGCGTTGGTTTTGTTGGGGGATTTGTCGGAGCATTTCGGTTGCCAACTTGATTGTCGCGATGGGTGTCCGAAACTCATGCGTCATGTTATTAACAAAATCGGTGGTGGCTTCGGTGAGGGCTTTTTGTTGGAGGATCACCCGAACGGAGAGCCAAAAGGAAATCACCATCAAGCCCAAAAAGAGCAAGGAGGAGAGTAAGATAAACCACATGTTGCCCAGGAGGTACTGCTGCTCGTTGGGGAAGTGCAGGTAGAGGTAGTTTTCGCTGCGGCGGAAATCGTTGGGAAAAAGTTGGTGATAGAAGCCGGACTTGAGCATCTTGACTTGTTGCCGTAAGTCATTGGAAAACAATATTTTTTCATGCCGAATGTTGAGTACGGCAAAGTTGCAGGGCGTATGGATGCCTACGTTGTGCAGTTCTTCTTTGATGACCGAATCGAGTTGCTGACGGCTGAGGCGTTCCTCGATGGGGCGTTCTTTTTGTGCCATTTCGTTGAAGATCGTGGAATAGGAAACGGCTTTCTCGAGGTATCGCCGGAGGTGTTCCTCTCGGGTCAGGGATGGATCGGGTGGGGGAATGGGCTGGATGAGCAGTTGTTGATCTTCGGCGGGATTGAAGGGCAGTTGCCGCTCGTGCATGTAATGGGTCGTATCTCCCTGGGCATAAATCGAATCGAAATAATGCACAAAGAGCGCGTCCTGCGTCAGTTGTTCTCTAAACCGCTCCCGCATCAGTTCCATGCCCTCGCGGCGTTCGAGTTGGGAGACGATGGTATTGAGGGCTTTGTGTACGTTTTGTTGAAAGGACTGCCGGTTTTCCTGGATCGCATTGATGACCCAATAGACCTGAATCGTAATCAGTCCCAATAACCCAAAGACCATAAAGACGGTCAGGC
The DNA here is from genome assembly GCA_036822015.1 of Bernardetiaceae bacterium. Lineage (GTDB taxonomy): Bacteria > Bacteroidota > Bacteroidia > Cytophagales > Bernardetiaceae > DAISIL01. The sequence continues at coordinate 43,095 of DAISIL010000018.1, forward strand.
GATATACTTTGGGCGGTATTTTTTGTCGCGTGGGCATCCGAACAAAAATAGCTAGAAAAAGCAGATCAACATCGGATTTAAAGGTACTTTAACCCAAAGGCAAAGGCATTAAGCTAAAAAAGATTTAAATTACCGATTGAGACCAAAATCCGTTACCTTTGTTGGGTGTTTTGGAATTTTTGTTGAGAGGCTATTCGTCATTAGTCGTCTCATCGCCTATTCGTTCTCATTAACAGAAACAGAAACCGAAGACAACCTCATCATGCAAAAACGATTCTCTCTAGTACTGCTCGTTACATTACTCCTAACAACCCCTTTGTTGGCCCAAATGAAGAACGTCAATAAGGTGGCAGGCTACTTTATGACTGGCAAAATCGCCGAAAAACTCGACGATGCCAAGATGCTCATGGATGAAGCCGTTAAGGATCCCAAAAGTGCCGAAAAAGAAAAAACGTGGTTTTATCGCGCCCAGGTTTATGCCGAAATTTTGAAGGCCACCGAGCCGGCCGTTCGTCAGATGGCACCCGATGCCGTCGATGTCATCCTGGAATCTTTCGATAAAATCGAAGCACTTGAAGGCGGCCCCAACGGAAAAATGGGACAACAAACTATCCTGATCCGCGAAGGTATCCGAGTAGCACTCTTCAACCGAGGTGTAGAAGAACAAAAGGAACCCGAAAAAGCCTACCAGACCTTCAAGGACGTAGCCCGCATTGCCCCAGATGACACCCTGGCCATCAAGTACGCGGGGTATTTTGCTGCCCAGGCCGACAAAAACGAAGAAGCCCTGGCACTCTACCAAAAGCTCCTCGAGGATACGGCTTACAACCAGGTTGATGTTTATCACTACATCACCCAGATACGCTCGATGGAACTCCAAAAGATGCAAAATCAGGTCAATCAACTCAAAGACCGTGAAGCTCCCGAGAGCGAAATCAAAGCCACCGAAGCCAAGATGACTGCCTACAAAGACGCTACCCACGCCCTGGTCAGGGAGGGCAGCGAGAAGTTCCCCGACGATATTTACTTGCTCGGGCGCAGCATCGACTTTTATATCTATGACGGCAAAAGCAAAGAAGCGATCCAGATGCTCCACAAAGCTACCAAGCTCGCCCCAGATAACGCCGTCTTGTACACCAACTTAGGGCTGCTCTACTACCGCGACTTCCAGGACGAACCCAAAGCCATCGAAAACTACAAGAAGTCTATCGAAATAGACCCCAACGACTTCAACTCACAGATGGGCATGGCCATCATCCACTACAACCGTGGGGCAAAGATCATGAGCGATCTCAAGATCGAAGTCTATGAAAACAAAAAATCCCCCGAGATGGTCAGTGTCTTGAAGCACTTCAAGGAAGCACTCCCCTACATGGAAAAAGCCCACGAAATTTCACCTAACGAGATACAACCCCTGGCTCCCTTGAAGTCGATTTACCGCGAACTCGGTATGCGCGACAAGGAAAAAGCCATGGATGCCAAGATCAAGTCCAGCATGGAATAAGCCAGCCCCCGACTGGATGAATTAGCCCTGTTTCCCGATAGTGGGAGACAGGGCTTTTTTTGTTGTAACCTAATCTTGTTGTTTTTGGTTTAAGGGCTATGAAATCACTTCTTCGGCTCAACGGCTATTTGTTGCGTTACAAGTTTTATTTGATCGGCGGGCTTGTCTTTATGCTGCTCTCGAGTTTGTTCGGTATTTTGCCGGCACAGGTTGTCCGCCATTCCTTCGATCTGATTAGCCAGACGATCTTGCTCTATCGCCTTCAGGCAGGTTTTGTGGCCCAGGCGACGATGTGGGAGGTCTTTACGCAGGCAGTCTTGATCTACGGTGCTATCATCCTGGCCATGGCACTGATTCGCGGTTTGTTTTTGTTCTTGACCCGCCAGACGATCATCGTCATGTCTCGGAAGGTAGAGTACGATCTCAAAAACGATATTTATCAACACTACCAAGCCCTGCCCCTGGGTTTTTATCGCCGCAACAACACGGGTGATCTGATGTCGCGGATATCCGAAGATGTAAGCCATGTGCGGATGTACCTCGGGCCCGCGATCATGTACGGGATCAACACCATCGGGATTTTTGTCCTCGTGATTGGGTACATGCTCTCGATCAATGCCCGTCTGACGTTCTTTGTGCTGTTGCCCTTGCCTATCCTTTCGGTGAGTGTCTATTACGTAAACAATCTGATTAACCAACGCTCAACAGAAATCCAAAAAAGCCTAGCCGCCGTAACGACTTTTGTGCAAGAGACTTTCTCGGGGATACGGGTCATGAAAGCCTTCGTTCGGGAGACCGACACTCGGGAGAAGTTCGATGACGTAGCCGAGGACTACCGCCAGAAGTCGATGCGCCTAATTGCCCTCAACGCCTTGTTTTTTCCTTTGATTATGGGGCTGATTAGTGCCAGCACCGTCCTGACGATTTATGTTGGTGGGCTGGAGGTGATGCGGGGGAGCATCACGACGGGTAATATCGCCGAGTTTGTGATTTATGTCGGGATGCTGACCTGGCCCGTTACCTCCGTGGGTTGGGTAACGAGTATCGTACAGCGGGCGGCGGCTTCGCAGACGCGGATCAATGAGTTTTTGGATGTTCAGACGGATATTGTCTCCCAAAAATCCCTCAAAACACCGATCAGGGGGCATCTCTCCTTTGAAAACGTCAGTTTTACGTACCAAGATTCGGGTATTGAAGCCCTCCAAAATCTCCATTTCGAGGTGTTGCCCGGTCAGACCCTGGCTATTTTTGGGCGTACGGGATCGGGCAAAAGCACCTTAGCCAACCTGATCTGTCGCATGTACGACCCAACAGAGGGGCGTATCTTGTTGGATGGACACGATCTACGCGACTACGACGTACAGCATCTGCGTTCGCAGATGGGCTATGTTCCGCAGGAGGTATTTCTTTTTTCGGATACGATCCGAAACAACATCGCTTTCGGACTGACCGAAGCCCAAACCCAGGAGGAGCAGATCATCGAAGCCACCAAAAACGCTGACCTCTACCAAAACATCCTGGACTTTCCCAAAGGGCTAGATACCGTCCTGGGCGAGCGGGGTATCACGCTTTCTGGTGGACAAAAACAACGCACCTCCATTGCCCGAGCCATCATCCGAAGCCCTAAGCTACTCATCCTCGACGACTGCCTCTCTGCCGTCGATACCAAAACCGAAAGTGCCATTCTCAACAACCTACAAGGGCTGATGAAAAACCGGACGGCTATCATTATCTCGCATCGCATTTCATCGGCCAAACTAGCGGATAAGATCATCATGCTCGATCAAGGGCGTATCATAGAGGCAGGCACTCACGCCGAACTTATGTCCCAGAACGGGGTCTATCGGGAGATGTACGAGCAGCAACTTAAGGGAGAAGAAGTGGAAGAATAGGGTTTTTCCTTATCTTTGTTAGCTTTAATGACTCAAACATACGTCTTTTTTGTGCCATGCTTTTGCTTCTTTTTTTTGGTTGGCTGTGGCTGGTATCGCTATCGGTTCGTGCAGAAGATATATGGCTAGATTCGATACAGCACCTGTTGGAGATCAGCGCACAAGAACAGTTTCGGAATCCGATAAGGGCAACGACGAGTGCGCGACAAGCCCATTTGCTCGCCGAGATGCACGGGCATCACGCCTTGCGTCTGGATGCGCATTATCGCCTGGCAATGCTCGAAATAGCTGATGGAAACTTCATTCAGGCACAAAAACGCCTCTCCCAGGGACTCAAAGAAGCCCAGGAGCGTGAACTCCCTTTGCAGGTGAGCCAGTTTTATGCCGGTCTAAACTACCTCTATCGCAGCAAGCGCCAACAGGATACGGCCATCACCTTCAGCCTCGCTGCCCTGACTTACCTCGGGGATCGTCTGCCCGAGCAACGAATAAAACACCTCAACGATGCCGGTGAGACCATCCGTGCCGCCATTATGGGGATTATGAAGCTATCGGAGAGAAACGCCTTGGATTTTCTTCATCAAGCTGAGCATATTGCCTTGTCTCTTCCGCTGCCACCACCCGAGTTGGCCCGCACCTACAACCGTTTGGCAGCCGTGTTCAGCAATCCAGAGCAGGCAGATACAGCCATCATGTATGCCAAAAAGTCTGTCAAGGTATGTGATGACCTCCAGGCGCATTACCCAGATCATCCCCTGCTTCTGGATGTAAAAGCCAACTCGATGAACGAACTAGCGTATCTGTATAACATCAAGAAGCAGCCCGAGCAGGCACTCGAATACGCTAAGGCATCCCTGGCCGTGCGGCAGCAGATCGGAGACCCCAATTACATCTTCGAGTCTCAACTGGGCATCGGGCGCGTTTATGTAGAGATGGATGCCTATCAGGAAGCCACTGCGTCATTTATGGAGGCCCTGGCTTTGGCCACCCATGATGGCTATATGCGCACGGTACACCTAGAGTTGGCTTTGTTGCATGACAAAATGAACAACTGGGAGCAGGCAGCCAAGCATTGGCGGCTTTCTTATGAAAAACTCAATGAGGTGAGCCGAGAGGCAAATGTTAAGATTACCCAGGAGCTAAGTACGCAGTATCAGGTCGAGAAAAAAGAACAAGCCATCTTGCTTGCCCAAGCCCAAAACAAACAACAACGCCTCCAAAATACCGCGCTGCTTGGTGGTTTGGGCGTACTGGTGTTGTTTTTTATTGTCATCATGCGCAACAACTCCCGTAGGCGCGTTCAAAACTTAAAGCTCAAAGCAGCCAACGATCAACTCCTGCGCCTGGACAACTTCAAAGAGCAGATGATCGGGATGATTGCGCATGACCTCAAAAACCCACTCAATACCATCCTCGCCTATGCCCATCAGGAACAAATGACCCCACAGCAGATCGCCTCGGTGCGTCAGTCGGGGCATCAACTCCTTAACCTGGTGATGAATATGCTTGATGTGCAAAAGTTTGAAGAAACCAGCGTGCCTTTGCAGCAAGAAGAGGTGGCAGCGGCTATCCTGGTAGAGCAAGCCTATGCACAGGTGCGTTTGTTGCAAGAACAGAAAGGAATTGAGCTACGGGTGGAGGTGCCGAGTACGGTAGGCGTATGGGCAGACCCCCAGATGACCGTCCGTGTATTGGTGAACTTGCTCACCAACGCCATCAAGTACAGCCCCCGCAACGGACAAATCACGATGCGGGTACAGGAGCAGGGCGGCGATGCCTACTGGGAGATCGAAGATCAGGGGCCGGGTATTCCACCCGAGCGGCAAGCCCTTGTTTTTGAGCGTTTTGGGCAACTCAATGCCGCCAACTACGGTTACGTGGGGGCTACCGGACTTGGGCTTACGTTTTGTAAGCTGGCCGTGGAGGCACACGGAGGAAGCATCGGGTTGGTATCGGAGCCTGGCTACGGAACCACGTTTTATTTCACCTTGCCGCACGTCCGGCAACTGTCGGCGGTATCCCAAAAGCTCAACACCCAACGCCCAGTTCAGGCTGAACTCTCGCCGAAGGAACAGACTTATCTGCTCCCGTATGTGAAGCAGCTATATGATTTTCAGGTATATGAAGTTTCTCGTATTGAGGCCATTCTCCAACAAATTGACACCAAGCGTTCAGGTGTTCAGCAATGGCGGGAGGCCGTCGAACACAGTTTGTTTGTCTGTGATGAGGTCAAGTACCGGGAGTTGCTCCGATGCGTAGCCCAAGAAGCGTAATATCGTCGCGCTGCTCGGTGTTTTGCTGGTGTTTGTCCAGGGCTTGCTCCAACAGAAAATATTGTTGAGCAAGTGGTTCGTGATGAATCGACTGAATCAGATCACGTAAGCGATGTGAACCAAACTTAATCAGGTGGGGGTCGCACTGATCGGCATACCCATCGGTGGAGAGATAAATCAGATCACCTTCGGCAATTTGTCTGTGGTTATTTTTAAAAGATTTATTGTGCAAATTGCGTTCTTTTCCACCTACGGAGCGATTAGCTCCCTTGATGCGCTCTAGGGTTTGGGTGCTTTGTGGGATGAAATACAGGGAGCGTTTGGCCCCCGCAAATACCAGTTCGTTGCCCCCCAAGCGCATCAGACCCAAATCCATACCGTCGCGGTTGGAGTCGTCGCTTTGGCGCAGACCACGACGAATTTCTTCATCCAGAAGAAGTAAAATCTGTGCCGGATCGTAACAGTTCATTTGTATCACGATTTCACTCAAAAGCGTATGCCCGATCATGCTCATAAATGCACCCGGGACACCATGCCCCGTACAGTCCACGACGGCAACGAAGAGGTAGTTGTGCTTAGGCACATGAACAAACCAATAAAAATCACCGGATACGATGTCTTTGGGGCGATACATGACAAAAAACTCTGGGAAGAACTCCGACAGCTCTTCGTGCCTGGGCAAGACGGCGGTCTGGATGGTGTTGGCGTAGCGGATGCTATCGGTGATGCGTTTGGTCTGTGATTCGAGTTCTTCGTTTTTTTGTCGGACGGCGAGGTTGGCCGAGCGCAACTGGTTGGCCGTAATTTCGATTTCTTCTTTTTGGCTGGCCAGCTCTTCGTTTTTGTACTGAATTTCTTCGGATTGTTGGCGTAACTTCTTGTTGGCGCGTTGCTTTTGAAGAAAGCCCACCAGGGCCAGGATCAAGATCAGGGCTAGGAGTAGCCCGATGGCCAAAAACAGTTGGCGTTCGCGCTGCTGCTCTTCGATTTTGAGTTGGTCAAGGCTGCGCTTGCTCTCCAGGAGTTCGATCTCTTTGAGTCTTTCTTGTTCCCTGATTTCTTGTAGCTCTAAGTTTTTTTGTCGGAGTTGGTTTTCTTTGTCTAGGGTCTGGATGCGTCCATCTTTTTTTTGCGATTCGAGCTGCTGGCGAGCCAGTTCGAGTTCTTGCAAGGCACGTTCGCGTTCGAGTTGCTTTTGTCGGATCATGTACTCTTGCAAACGTTTTTCTTTTTGTAAGATTTCTACACTTTTTTCTTTTTGTTCGGCTTCTAGCTGTAAGCGTTGAAAGTTGAGGTTGTCAATCTCTCGGTTGATGACGATGAGCCGCATATTTTTTTCCTGGCGTTCCCCGACGTAAAGCCGCTGGTAGTTGTTTTCAAGCTCGGCTTGCTTCTGCTCAAATATCTCTTCTCGCTTCTCAACGTATTTTTTTTGAAAGGTCAAAGACTGCTTGTATTGCTTGAGGGCTTCGTGAAGGCGGGAGAGTTGTCTGTAGCTATCGAGTTCTATTTCAGGGGCTTTATTTTTTTGGGCAATCAACAGGGCTTGCTCGGCATAGCTTTTGGCGGGATAGTAGTTGTTGAGCATCAGATGCGCAACGGCGATGTTGTTGTAGGAAGCCGCAATGCCAACTTTGTCATTTTGAGACTGCTTGTAGGTCAGAGCCTGCTCAAAATAAGACAGGGCAGAGGCCGGCCGCTGCAACGATAGCTCGAGAAGTCCAATGTTATCCAGGATTTTGTTGAGGGCTATTTGGTCTTTCTTCGCCTGTCCCTGACGCAATAACTGCTCGTATAGTTGGAGCGATTCCTTGAAATAAGCTAAGGACTGCTCGGGCTTATCCAAAAATTTGTACAAAAAACCGATGTTGTTTAGGGTAGCCGCCGTTTGTATATCCTCTTGAATGATCCGATCCAAATCAAGCAACTCGAGGTTGTATTGCAATGCCTCGTCATAGCGATCTAGGATTTTGTAAATATCAGCAACTTGCTTATACTTTTTTCGGAGATTTTTTGTATCATTTTGTCTTTTGTAATGAGAAGCCAAACGATCAAATACCCCGATCGCCTCCCCATAAAGCCCCGACTGAAAGTAAGAAAAACCTAAGCGTTCTAGCAGATCGAGGTAGTCTTTGGCTGCTTTGCCCTGGGCTTGCAAGATTTTTTCACTTTGTAGGTAGTATTCGGTGGCCTTTTCGTGGAGCGACCAATCACCGTACAGCCGCCCGATTTTTTCGAGAACTTCGGCTTGTAAAAGCGGCTCGTTGATTTCCTCTAATAGCCGCTCGGCTCGGATGTAGTACGCTAAGGCCTGCGGAAACTTACCCTTCTCGCGTTGTACATCGGCCAGGGTCAGGAGCGTTTGCTTGTACGCATCTATCTGCCCGCTGCGTTCGAGTTGGGTGAGTAGGTTTTCCACATAAGCCAGGCTATCTTCCTGTCCTGACACAGGAAAACGCAACAGCAAGAAAAACAGCAGACCAATCAGAAATTTGTTTTGCATCAACATAAGTTACATCAAAATTAAGACCTTGAAGCGTATTTTCTCTTTTTTTTTCATAAAATTCGATGAACAAATCTTTAAGTTACGCTTTGAGTTATGTTGCGCTTCGCTTTCTTTTCATTTATTTTGTTGTTTTATCTCCCTTACTTATCGGCACAAGAACCAAAAAGAGAGGCAGACTTTGACTTATTGATAGAAAACCTCTTTCAAGTGCAATCCGAAGATTTAGACTACACAGATCTTTACGAGTCTCTTTTTCAGTATTTTGTTCAACCGATTGACCTCAATACGACGGAGCCGGCAGCACTTCAATCGCTTTTTATTCTCTCGGATGAGCAAATTCGTGAATTTTTTGATTATCGTAATAAATATGGTAATCTACTTTCTATCTTTGAACTACAAGCCATCCCTGGCTTTGATCCCCCCACGATCCAAAAACTACTCCCCTTCGTTAAGGTGCGAGAGCAAGGAACGCAAGCGGATAATCGTTCCGTACTTGCCCGTATCTTGCACGAACCCAATACTTTTTTTTTGATGCGGTACAGCCGCACGCTCCAGCGCAGGCGTGGCTATACGCTCACGGATAGCAGCCAAAGCCGCTACCTCGGCGATCCCAACCAGTTGTATTTTCGGTTCAGGACGGCGCACACCAACGACTTTTCGATTGGACTGACGGTAGAAAAAGATGCGGGTGAGCAGTTGATTTGGGATCCGTCCACGCGCCGCTACGGTGCTGATTTTTGGTCGGCGCACGCTGTTTTGTACAACCAAAAACGCTTCAAAACCATCGCCGTCGGCGATTACCAGTTGCAGGTGGGGCAGGGACTGCTCCTGGCTTCGGGCTTCAATGTGGGTAAGGGCGCGGAGACGATCAATACCGTGCGGCGAACAACGATTGGTATTCGCCCTTACACCTCCGTGATTGAAAGCAATTTTTTTAGGGGAGCGGCACTTACCTACGAACTCACCCCTGCCTTGCACGCGACGGGCTTTTACTCACGCACCCGAAAAGATGCAAAAATCAGCACTTTGTTTGATTCCCTGACCAGTGATTTGGAGTTTACAGATTTTGTTAGCTCTATCCGCGAGACGGGCTATCACCGAACGCCTACCGAAATTGCCACCAAAGGACAGGTCGTCCAACAAGACTTCGGCGGGCATCTCGAGTTTCGGCAGTTCAAGAACGATCTCCAAATTGGGCTGACCTTCATCGGGACAACACGCGACTTTCCGCTGCGGCGCAACCCCAGCAATTACAACCAGTATGAGTTTTCGGGAACGATTAACCACAACATCGGAGCGAACTTCAACTACAACTGGCAAAACTTTACTTTCTTTGGAGAGGCGGCCCGGTCGCGGAGTGGTGGCATGGGTGGCGTAGGTGGTTTTTCTGCGGGATTATCTGATAAAGTGGATGTTGCGATGCTCTTTCGGCATTATGATCGGGATTTTCACACCTTTTATGGGGTAGCTTTTGGGGAGGGATCACGAAATATCAACGAAACCGGACTGTACTGGGGGATAAAGTTTGCTCCCAATCGGCAGTGGGTCTTGACGGCGTATTACGATAAGTTTCGCTTTCCGTGGTTGCGTTTTCGTACCGATGCCCCATCGGAGGGACACGAGTTTTTGGCACAACTGATGCACAGCCCCTCGCGGCGTGTATCCATGTACGGGCGATTTCGGCAGGAGTCTAGGGCAGAGAACATCCGGCGGGAGGATCAAAACATGAATGAAGTCTTACCTTATACAAGGCGAAACTATCTTTTTAATATTGACTATAAAGCAGAAAAAATTATTACTTTGCGCGCCCGAGTGCAATTTAGTACATTTAAGCACGGAGAAAACCCACAAACGGCCGGCTACGCCATCATCCAGGATGCCTACTTTGATTGGGGTAAGTTTCGGTTTTCTACCCGCTTTGCTATTTTTGATACCGATGATTTTCAAAATCGACAGTATGCCTACGAAAAAGACGTACTCTACGTCTTCT
>DAISIL010000019.1:0-14680 GCA_036822015.1 Bernardetiaceae bacterium
TCACTTGTTTCTTCTTCCTACACACCTTACCAAAGAGAAATAAAAGGAGACAAATGAAAAAAAATATACACACAAAACACTGATTTAAAATAACTTAGATACTTAACATCAACATTTTTTTTTCAAATGAACAAAAACAAAAAACGTATAACCACCCTAAAATTCAGCCAAAAACGTTTATATTTGCTTTTATGCTCCAATCGCTCCTACAGCCTGCTCCGCCCCGCCTCGTTTGGCTCATCGACCCTGATGGCAAAAAAAATACCACCTTGCACCTGCTCCCACAACTCCCCCCCGAGCAGCACCCCGATTGCTTTTTGGTGGGTGGCAGCCTACTTTGGGAGGATCGCCTGGAGGAGACGCTGGATTTTTTGCGCACCCACAGCACACGCCCACGGGTGATCTTTCCGGGGAATGCCTTTCAGATTTCGGGGAAAGCGGATGCCCTGCTGTTTTTGTCTTTGATTTCGGGGCGTAATCCCGAGTGGCTCATCGGGCAACACGTCCTGGCTGCTCCTCGCATTGGCCAAGCGGGTTTGCCCACCATCCCGACGGGCTATCTGCTCGTGGATGGTGGGCGCAACACCGCCGTACATTATCTGACCCAAACCCAAGCCATCCCCCGCGACAAGCCCGAGCTTGCTGCTGCTACGGCACTGGCCGGGCAGTTCCTGGGGCAGCAGCTCATCTACCTCGAAGCAGGAAGTGGAGCAAGTTTGCCCGTGCCGCCAGAGATGATTCGGCGGGTCAGTGAAACGGTACGTATTCCGGTATGGGTAGGTGGAGGCATCGCGACACCCGAGCTGGCCCAGGAAGCCTGGGCCAGTGGGGCCAGTGCCGTTGTTGTGGGGAGTGCCTTAGAAAAAAATCCCGAGGCTTTCCACAATTTCTGGTTAGCTAAGCAGTCCTGCTTGCCCTAGCTGGCATTGGTGAACCACGAAGTGCAATAGCCCTTCGGGTGGACGGGACCACCAAAAAGCTGACAGCCGCCACAAGACCCAGCCTCGGCGGGAGCTTTCCAGAACTTACAGTTGAGGCAGTTTTTGTCTTTTTCGGGAGATTGGGCAACGTAATTCATGCCCTCGCGCTTCTTGCGCTCAAGCTCCGATACGCCGCTCAGATCATCACAGGCATTGGCAGCTAGCTCACTACCAGCCCCTCCGCAGGCGGTCATCAAACCCGCAGGTACAGCGGCCAGCCCGATAATGGCGGCCCCACGCAACAAAAATTCTTTACGATTCATAAAACAAGTGGTTTTAGCTTACATTTGAGCTAGCAAGAACGTAAATTTATCCATACATTTTTCATACAAAATTCGCTTTCCATCAGACAAAAAGAAAAATCTTATGCCCACCACCCTCGTACTCGGAGCAAGTAGCAATCCAGGGCGTGTCGCTTACCAGGCCATACACGAACTCAAAGCAGCCCGGGAAGACCTCATACTGATTGGCTTACGCCCAGATACCGTCGCGGAGCAGCGCATCTTGACCCCCAAAGACGACCTAAGCCAGCTTCCGCCCATCGACACCCTGACCCTTTATGTGGGGCCCCAAAACCAGGCCTTCTGGTATGATTTCATCCTGGATGCCAAGCCCAAGCGTGTGATCTTCAACCCAGGCACAGAAAACCCCGAACTCGAAGAGCGTTTGCGGGCAGCTAACATCGGCGTTTTGCGGGCTTGTACCCTCGTTTTGCTTACTTTGGGGCAATATCAAACAGACTTCGATTGAAGTTCATCCGATTTTAGTATCTTTGCTTATGCGTTCAAAACCATACATGATTGGTATTATGGGGGGGAGCGGTTCGGGAAAGAGCTACTTTCTGCATCGTCTGCTCGAGCGTCTGGGGGAGCAGCACGTATCGCTGGTCTCCCAGGACAACTACTATCGTCCCCTCGACGAACACCCCCTCGACGAGAATGGGGTGCGTAACTTTGACCTTCCGGAGTCGATCGACTTTACCGCCTACAACGCCGACGTAGATCGCCTGATCGCGGGGGAGGCCGTTACGCGGCAGGAGTACACCTTTAATAACACAGCCCGCAGTCCCAAACAAATTCACGTGGCATCGCGTCCGGCCGTTGTCTTAGAGGGCTTGTATGTCTTGCATCCCAAAAGTTTGCCCGAGCGCATTGATTGTAAGGTGTTTGTGGAGGCACCCTATCCCGTGATGATCCGGCGAAGGATTTTACGCGATTATCAAGAACGTGGCTACCGCCTCGACGATGTCCTGTATCGCTACGAAAACCACGTCATGCCAGCTTTTGAGCGATACTTGCAACCGCTAAAGGCACAAGCACATCTGGTCATCCCCAACTACAACACCATTGATGTCGCTCTTGATGTCCTGGCCAACCACATTGAAGCCAAAATAAAATTGTACGTATGAATAGGTTTGCTGTCATTGGTTTAGGACATTTCGGTTATGCCGTTGCCCGCAATCTGGCCCTGCGTGGGGCCGAAGTGCTGGCCATTGATTGCGATATGGAGCGCGTGGATCTGGTCAAAGATGAAGTAGCTTATGCCGTCATGCTGGATGCCACCGACATCAAAGCCCTCAACTCGCAGGGTATCCGCAACATGGATGCCGTCCTGGTAGCCATCGGCGAAAACACCGAAGGACTACTCATGACCACCGTCCAACTCCTCGAACTCAAAGTTAAGCGTATCATCGCCCGAGCCATGTCGCAGCAACAGCGCATGATCCTCGAAAAACTAGGTGTGCGGGAGATCCTCTCCCCCGAAGATGAAGTAGGCAAGATCGTCGCCGAAAGCCTCATCAACCCCAACATGAAGGCTTTCTTGCCCCTGCCAGATGATTTTTCTATCGTCGAAATCAAAGCACCCCGACGGATCATCAACCGACCCGTAGAAAAAATTGGCTTCTCCGATAACTACGATCTCCAACTGATCGCTGTCAAGCGGCGATACGAAGAGTACAACGACGGGCAAAAAGCCTATGTCCAGCACCTGATCGACCGCCCCAAAATGGATATGGTCATCGAAAATACCGACGAACTGATCGTAATGGGAAAATCTTATGACCTCGAAAAATTTATTCAACTCAACAATTAAAACTAAGCTCAAGACGCTCCTCCTGGGGCTGCTCTGCCTGCTCTGTGCCTGTACGATACCACCCGAGAAGCGCGTCGCTACGCCCGAAGTTGTGGAGGAGGTAGAAAACCGCAAAATTCTTCGGCTCTCCGATGCCCAGATCGTCAGTGGGGCGCAGCGTTGGGGAAGCCTTCTAGCCAATCAACTCAACACCCTCGACAGCCTGCCTTTGGGTCTCCTCTCCGTGGCCCAGACCTGGCCCGATTCTATCTCCGAGATGATCCAAAACGTGTACATCCACAGCGATACGACCCAAGCCCGATTTCCCAAAGAAGCCGTCGTACTGAAGGCGTATTTCTCTGCCCCGGATTCTGTGCCGTTGGAGGACAACATCCAGAAAATCAACGATCAGGATGCCTTGCTTTATACCCGCCCGTACTACCGCCAGGATACGCTCTACCGCGTGGCCAGCTTGCTGCTCTCACGGGCAGGCGTGATACAAGCCGTCGGTGCCGAGGAGCGCAAAGCCCGCAAGAAGCGTTTTTCGGGTAAATGATCGCTTTGCTGCATCGGGCGCAAATTCAGGACAAGGCTTGGGATGATTGTGTACGTCAGGCGCAGTTGCCCCTGCCCTATGCCGAAGCCTGGTACCTCGATGTGGTAAGCCCGGGCTGGGCTGGGGTCGTTAAGCGCGGCGCGGGTAAGTCGTATGAAGCCGTCTTGCCGCTGCCGCTGGCCCGTAGCTACGGGATCACGTATATCAAGCAGCCGCTTTTTGCGCAGCAGCTAGGTTTTTTTTCGCGGGAGCCACTGACTTCGTCCGAGCAAACTGATTTTTTGTCCATCGTACAAAAGCAGTACGCCTACATCGCCGACTATGCCTTCAATACACAAGATGGTCTCTTTGGCGGTCTGCCTGGCACACCACACCAGACACACTACCTCCCCCTATCCCGTCCTTATGCTGACCTTCGTCGGGGCTACAGGGCAGATCGTCGGGCGCGTTTGCGGCAGGCTTCGGGAAATAAGATGGTACAAGCCCATCGCATAGATGCCTTAGCGGAGATGTTTCGTTGTACGGCAGCCAAAGGCATCCAGGGTGGGGTTTCACCGAAGGCATACGCGCTGCTGCGGCGGCTCTTTGCGGCGGCCGAGCGCAGGGCTTGCAGCCAACTGTACTACACCCTTGACCGGCACGGAACACCCGAGGCAGGGGCGTGGTTTTTGTTTGGGCAAAGGCAGATTATCTATCTCTTCAATGCTGCCTGGCCAGCCGCTCGCAAAAACAACGGGCGTAGCTTTATCCTGGATCAAATCATCCAGCAGTACGCCCAAACGCCGTATGTCCTTGACTTTGAAAGTGCGCAGCTTGCCCAGATCGCAGATTTTTACGTCAGTTTTGGCAGCCAGGCGATGCCGTTTTGGCAATGGCACCACAACGCCCTGCCGCCCTGGATCAATGCCCTCAAAGGCTTTCGGGCGCGTTGGCGGGCTTAATGGCGGTTGCGTCGTCGGCCACGGCGGCGGTTGTTGCCTGATCCGCGCTGCCGCTCACGCTCGTGTTGGGGTTGAGCTTGGGGCGGATGTTGGTGGGGCATGGGCGGATGCTGCTGTCCGCTCAACTCAAAAAGTCGAAGTTCTTTGACGGTCTCGGGGCTAACGGTGATGGCTCCCTTCGACATCTTGACGATTTCCTTCAAGACAGATTCGTCCGTGATGCTGTCTTTTTTGTTCTTGCTATAAAAACTTTTCATCAGTCGCCCGATATAGGCTACGGCATCAATTTGCTCTTCGCTGCCAGGCTCGAGGGCTGCGGCTCTGTCGATGAGGCGTTGGAGGTTGCGCCCGTAATGACGATACATGAGGGGGGTTCGGGTGGGGTCGATGCGCTGGGGTTTTTTGTGGAGGACTTCGGGGTCAGGGGCGGGGAACTCGCTATCTATGTCGAGGGTAAATCCGGTCATTTGGTGGAGGTGATCCCAGAGGCGTTGGGTGGACTCGGGGTTTTCGCCGGTGTTGGGGTTGAGCTGCCGCATGAGGTTGATGAGGACATTGGCGGCCTGGGTGCGCTCCTCTCGGTCTTCGATCTTGACCACGTGCGCGGCCAGCTTGTGAACGTTTCGCCCGTACTCCCGCAGTTCAAGGGGGCCGCGCTCACTGTTGTACTCCATTAGGCTTGAGTGCATAACAAAAAAAGAAATTGGGGGTTTGATTGGATAGCAAAGATACAAAAAAACTCATGGAACAATCCGTATTGATTACGGGCGGCACAGGCACAGTCGGGCAACGGCTCACTTTTTGGCTCCAGCAGGCCGGTTATCGGGTAAGTTATCTGACCCGCGATCTACACCAACCAGCCCCAGCAGGGGTACGGCTTTGGCATTGGCAACCCCGAGATTATCAGATGGATGCCGAGGCACTCAAAGACGTAGATCACATCATCCACCTGGCAGGGGCCGGCATCGCCGATCAGCGTTGGACAGAAGACCGCAAACACGTCATTCTCAAAAGCCGTACCCAAACGGCAGCACTCCTGAACCACTACCTCCAAAAGACACCCAACCGTGTGAAGTCTTTTATCTCCGCTTCTGGTATCTCCCGCTACGGGTTGGATACAGGCGACCGTTGGTTACAAGAAGACGACGCACCGGCTGATGATTTTGTGGCGCGGGTAGTCGTCGCCTGGGAAAACGAAGCCCAGCAGATCGCCGCTTTGGGCTACCGCGTAGCAGCCCTACGCCTGGGGGTCGTGCTAAGTCCGAAGGGCGGGGCCCTCGAAAAACTTGCTACGCCCGTCAAGCTCTGGGTGGGCGCACCCCTCGGAGACGGCCGGCAGTACGTCTCCTGGGTACACCTGGACGACGTATGCCAGGCCTTCATCTTTGCTTTGCAAAACGAAACCATCACGGGCGCCTATCACATCGCGGCCCCAAATCCGGTAACCAACGCCGTCCTGACCCAAAAGATCGCCAAGGTGCTGGGCAAGCCACTCCTGGCACCCAACGTACCCGCTTTTGCCCTCAAGTTTATCCTGGGTGATATGGCTGATCTGGTGTTGGGCAGCAACCGCGTCTCCTCCGAAAAGATACGCCAGGCGGGTTTTAGCTTCACCTACACCCAGGTAGAAAAAGCCCTTCAAGACCTCCTCAACAAATAAACCCCCAGCAGCCGATCACCCATGACCCGTTTTGCTATCCGACAGGTGGCCCACCAAAGCCCCGACTACATCGCCACTGTTCAGCTACGGCAGGACATCTTACGCACGCCGCTGGGGCTGGTTTTTGGGGAAGATGACCTTGCCCGAGAAGCCGATCAATGGCACTACGGCCTCTGGAAAGATGACCAACTACTGGCCTGCCTCGTGATCGTACCACTGCCCGAGCGCACCTGGAAAATGCGTCAGGTGGCCGTCCAGTCGCGCTGGCAGGGCAAAGGCATCGGGCAGCAGCTCGTCCGGCATATCGAAGCCCTAGCCCTGACCCAGGGCGTAGCACGTATAGCCCTACACGCCCGCGCCAATGTTGTTCCGTTTTATGAGAAGCTCGGATATGCCCTCGTAGGAGAGCCATTTACCGAGGTGGGTATCCCCCACCGCAAGATGGAAAAACACCTGCCGCTTGCGTTTTGAATACGCATCTCAAAGACAATCGCAGAGACTGCTTAGGGAGTTGCTCTAATTTTGAAAACCTCCCTGGTTTTTCCTATTTTCACGTATGCAAGCACCCACCAAACACTGGCACTACCAAGCCCTACCGCCTCCCGAGCAGGTAGAAGCCCTGGCTAGCCAACTCAACATCAGTCGGATACCGGCTACCCTCCTGCTCCAGCGGCAAGTCCACGACTACGCCACGGCTAAGGGCTTCTTTCGCCCCGACCTAGACCAACTCCACGATCCGTTCCTGATGCACGGCATGGCGGCGGCTGTCCGTCGGATACGGGAGGCGATGGAGCGGCAGGAGCGCGTCCTGATCTATGGCGACTACGACGTGGACGGGGTTACGTCTGTGGCTTTGGTTTATGGGCTGCTTCGGGAGCAATACCCGCACGTGCGGCATTTTATTCCGTCGCGGCATACGGAGGGTTATGGCTTTTCGGTGTTGGGTGCAAAGGCAGCCTTGGAGCAATCCCCCGACCTGATTATCACCCTGGATTGTGGCATCAACGACGTAGCCGGTGTCGCCTATGCCCGTGCGCATGGCGTAGATACGATCATCTGCGATCATCACCTGCCCGACGCTGCCGTTGCTCCGGCGGCCGTGGCGATCCTGAACCCCCAGCAGCCCGAGTGTGGGTATCCCTTCAAGGGGCTTTCGGGCTGTGGAGTGGGTTTTAAGTTGATGCAGGGCTTGCTGCGGGATCAAGGCAAATCGGAGTTGCCGCTCTTCGGGAAGCTCGACTTGGTGGCCGTGAGCATCTGCGCCGATATTGTCCCGATGACGGGAGAAAACCGGGTTTTGGTGCATTATGGCTTACAGAAGTTGGACAAAAGCCCTTCGGCGGGTTTGCAGGCCTTGCGCGGGGTGGTGGCTCGGGCTTCTCAGCGGATGAGCGTCAGCAATATCGTCTTTCGGATTGCGCCTCGGCTCAACGTCGCCGGACGATTAGGTTCGGCGAAGGAAGCCTTAGACCTGCTCCTCTGCCCCGACCGCAAGCTGGCCCACACCCTTGCCCAGTCGTTAGAAGAAAAAAACATCTTGCGTCGCCAGCTCGAGCAGAAAGCCTTCAAGGAGGCCTGCCAACAGGTAGAGGCCCAGCCCAAAAGCCGAAGCGTGATCGTCGTCTATGGGCAGGATTGGAACATCGGCATATTGGGTATCGTGGCTGCCCGCTGTGCCGAGCGGTATCACTTGCCCGCCGTTGTGATGGGCAGGGTAGCGGATTTTCTGGTGGGTTCGGGGCGGTCGGCGGGTGGCTTTGATTTGCATGGTGCTTTGCAGGGCTGCCAGGATTTGCTGTTGAGTTTTGGAGGGCATCAGCAGGCAGTCGGGATCAAGATGCAGCCCCAACAGTTGGATGCCTTTCGGGAACGCCTCGACGATCAGGTACGCCAGTGCCGCACGCCTGCACAAGCCCAGCCCAGCCTGATCGTGGACATGGAAATTGAGTTGCCCCAACTGACGCTCCAAAGCTATCGTATCATCCAGCAGATGGCACCCTTTGGGCCCGGCAATATGCGTCCGGTCTTTTCGGCGCGGGGCGTGCGGGTGAGCGGCCCCATCAAGAAAGTCAAAGAGAGCCATCTGGCTTTTCAGTTGCGGCAGGGGGAGCAGGCCTGGAGCGCGATTGCGTTTCAGATGATCGACCGCTTTGCGGTCTTTAATAGCAGACACCTGCTGGATGTCGTCTTTGTGGTGCGGGAGGTACACTTCCACGACCGCCAATATCTCGAGCTAGAAATCCGAGATGTATCGCTTCATCAGCCTCATCCCTAAGTTTTTGTGCTTAGTGTAAAGCATTTGCCCGATTTTTGAGTATCTTTGCTAACAAAGTATAAACAAAGATGATGATGGTTTCGATCCGACAAATAATCGCACAAGTTGTGCTTGGGCTTTCCTTGATTGGGCAGTTGGCGTATGCTGCCCCGCAGGTCTCTCCTCGGGAGGGTGTAAGCAAAGAAATCGCAGAGGCGTTGCAGGTCTGTGCCTTGTATTACGAGGACGGACAGTATGCCGAGGCTTTGCAGCGTTGCCAAAAAATCCTGGACAAATATAAAAGCCAGGGATACGCCCAGCTGCTCATCAAGCCTACCCTAGCCAAGTACTACCTCTCCATGGGTAATTTTGTGGCTTTCGATAAGACCATCCATGCCTACCTCCGCGACAGCAAAGAATACCGAGGCAGCAACAGCACGGCCTATGCCGTGGCTGCCCTTAAGGTAGCCGCACGCTATGCCGAGTATGGCAATATCCCCCTTGCCCTGGGACACCTGGAGGCCGCCGACGAAAAACTACTCCCCGCCGGCTGGGAACGCACCCAACGCCGAATCATCGCCACCCAACTCGACTACATACAAGGCAACTACGATCAGGTGTTGAGCCGCATCGAAGGCCTCCTCCGAGACCGCGCCCAGCAACTGACCCCAGAACAAGAGCGATTCAATCCCCTCATCAACGGACAAGAGCGATTCAAGCTCACCGACACCGAACTACGCATCCTCCAAAACCAATACGCCCAACTCTTCCACCTCAAAGCCGAAGCCGCCCGCGAAAAAGGTGATTTTTATTTGGCACAAATAACCCTCGATCGCGCCACCCAATGGATCAACGAGAACCTCTCGCCCAGAGACATTGCCGCCCTCGATAACCAGTACCGCCGTCTGCTCTTGCGCCTAGACGAAGGCAAAGACCGACAAAGCATCCAGGACGACCTAGACAAACTCTTGTTTCGCGTCGAAAAGAAAGTAGGCAAGGCGCACGCGCTCTTTCTGGATGTCCAGGAAACGCTCATTGATTATTTTGTTCAAAGCAAATATTTGGTTACCAATGATAAAAATAAGCAGTTCCGGATTCAGTTCCTGGCCCGCAATCGCGAACGCAGAAAAACCAACTACCACCTCTGGGACATCAACCAGAGCAGCAAGATGTACTACGGCAAAGACCATCAGCAGTTTGCCCGCACCCAACGCCTGGATGCCAAGCAAGACCTCAAAAGAATCAACTTAGACGGTGCCGAGGCGATCCTGATGCCCCTCTACCAAAACCACGATGCCGTACCGCTCTTGCATCCCGAACGCATCAAAATTGCGCATCTGCTCTACCACATCAAACTCGAGCAGGGCGACTTACCCAAAGCCGAGCAATTCTTAAAGGACTACATCGACCGAACAACCGCCATCTTCGGAAAATCGTCCATCCAATACGAACAAGCCCAGATCGAAAAAGCCAACTTCCTCTTTCGTTACACCAACGACTTTGAGCAAGCCAAGCAACTCCTCCAAACCCACATCCCCGCCCTGCAAGCTCGTCTCCTACCCAACCAAGAACGCTACTTGCACAGCCTAGATGCCTGGACAGAATACTACGAGATGACCGACAACTACGCCGCCGCCCAAGAAAAAATCGACGAAAGCCTACGCCACACCCGTAAGCAATTCGGAGAGAACCATCCCAGATACGCCACCCAGCTCATCCGATGGGCTGACCTGATGATGGCCCAGGGCGACTACGCCGTCGTCGATTCGACGCTCCAACTAGCCCTCAAGATTTTTGATAAAACCTTCAATCCCAACCTCAACAAAGATTACGCCCAAGCCCTGGAGGTCTCGGCACACCTACAGGCAACCATGGGACTGTACGAGGAAGCCAAAACAGAACTCCAAAAGGCGAGAAACCAATACTACCTCCATGCCGGTATCTTCAATCGGTTCAGGGACTTAGACCAAGCTGCTCTCTCTGAAAATGCAGACGAACTGGCATACCTCTACATCCAAAGCGAGGAGTATGCCCGAGCCGAACTCCTCCTCAAGCTCATCATTGCTAAGCGAAAGGACATCTACGGCGAAAACAGCCGGTTTTTGGTCAAGCCCTACAACGAAATGGCCCGCCTACGCCGCATTGAGGGCGACTACATGGAAGCCGATCAGTACATCATGCTTGCCTATGATATTGCCACCGAAAACTATGGCGAAAACTCCCTCAAAGTTGTCCCTAGCCTCGAAATTCTGGCCGACATCAAAACCTCCATCGGCGACTACGCCGGAGCAGAAGAGTTTGCCGAAAAAGCCATGGACATCAAGCAAGAAGCCCTCGGTACCGAAAACATCGGACTTGCCAACACCTACGTACAGATTGCCCTCATCAAATATTACAGCGGCAACCCCTGGGAGGAAGTACAGGTTTTTCTGGATAAAGCCGAAGACGTAGCCAGTAACCTCGGGCAGCAAAACCCCATCTATGCCGTTGTCCTCCAAAACATTGCCTCCATCTATCTCGAACGCGGAGAACTCGCCAAAGCCGATCAAAACCTGCGGCAGGTACGGGATATTTGGTTGGCCCTGAGCAAAGATTCCCGCAAAAAAATTGCCGATATAGATGTCCTGATTGCCCAGGTTGATTTCAAAGAAGGCAAGCTCAAAGATGCCGAACGAAAACTCCTCGAAGCCCTCAAGGACTACAAAAAAGTTTTCAGCAAGACACACCCCGATTACATCAACGCCCAGGCCGATCTAGCACGGGTCTATTACAAAATCGGAGACCTCAAGAAAGCGCAACAAAACATCCAGCAAGTTTTGGCTGCCCACAAAGCCTATATCAAGGAGAGTTTCCCCGTTCTGAGCGACCGCGAAAAAGCCAAAGCCTGGGGCTTACGACGCAATGACTTTGAGTTTTTTGCCAACTTTGCCATTCAGCAGCGGCAAAAATACCCCGAGCTGATTGAAGCCCTTTACGATAACGTCCTGCTCACTAAGTCGGTCTTGTTGAGTTCGTCTAAGTCTGTCCGCAACCGTATCCTCAACAGCGGTAACGACTCCTTGATTGCCAACTTCAACCGATGGACGGCCAACAAAAACGATCTCATCCAGGCGGCCGGCTTAGCCCCAGATCAGCTCAAAGAGTCTGGCATCGACCTGAAAGCCTTGCAGGATGAGGTGGATCGTCTCGAAAAAATCCTTAGCCGGCAGTCCAGCGACTTCGCCAGCGAAGAAACCACGGCCACCTGGACAGCCGTCAAGAATGCCCTTCAACCCAACGAGTACGCCGTCGAGATTATCCGCGTCCGGCACTACGACGATGCCTTCACGGATTCAGTCGTTTATGTGGCACTCATCGTCCAGCCCAACACCAACAAACCCACCCTGGCGGCCATCCCCAATGGCAACGATCTCGAGGACTACTTCCTCAAAAATTACCGCAACTCCATGCGCTACCGCGTCGAGGACTACGATTCCTATTACCACTTCTGGGAACCCATCGACAAGCACATCGCCGAAGGCAGCCGAGTGTATGTTTCCCCGGATAAAGCCTACACCCAGCTCAACATCGAATCCCTGCTCCTGGAAAACGGCGATTACGTCATCGACAAAGACGACGTACTCCTGGTAACGACGACCCAAGACCTCATCGAGCGCAACCCAACCAGCACTCGAGCAGGTCTGCCCGACGGAATGGCTTTCTTCGGCAACCCCAAGTTTTATCCCGAAACCACCGAAGCCGAAGAAGAACTCCCCGTTGTGGCCACCCTCCGCGACCGAGGCGTAGATTTAATCAAGCCCCTACCCGGCGCACAAAAAGAGGTCAAGGAAATTGCCGAGATGATCCAGGATCGACATCCCAACCTATTTATTCAGGAGGAGGCCTCCGAGGAACGCATCACGGAGCTATTGAACACCTCCAAGCCCCGCCTCTTTCACTTTGCCACCCACGGTTTCTTTGAACCCGACCTCAGCGATGCCCAGCGGGCTGCCCTCCAACGCTTCAACTCCTCCGATAACTCCCTCCTGCGCTCGGGCTTGCTCTTCAAAAACGCCGGCTTGCTCATGCGCGGCAACAGCTATCACGAGTACAACCTCCATCCGGGCGTACTGACGGCCTACGAAGTTTCGTCGATGAACTTCAACGATGCCTACATCGTCATGAGTGCCTGCGAAACCGGACTAGGCGACATCAAAGTAGGTGAAGGCGTATATGGCTTGCAACGGGCTTTCTTGATTGCGGGAGCCAAACAACTGATTATGAGCTTATTTAAAGTCGATGACGAAGCTACCCGAGCCTTGATGCGGCTGTTTTATCAGAAGTGGAAAAACAGCGGCGATGTCCAATCGGCTTTTCGGGAGGCCAAGCGCGAGCTACGGGAGGATTTTCCCGAACCAATCTACTGGGGAGCATTCGTGATGATTGGCGGCTAAGGCTTACCTTTGCCCCCATGAATGCCACCGAACTCTTTGCGACTATCACCCGCCGATCCATGAAGATTGTCGTGGTGGGTGATGTGATGATCGACGCTTATCTCTGGGGAAAAGCCGAGCGTATCTCACCCGAGGCTCCTGTCCCTGTCGTGGCCGTACAGCGGCGCGAGCAACGCCTGGGCGGAGCCGCCAATGTCGCCCTCAACCTACGTGCCTTAGGTGTTGAACCGCTGCTTTGTGCCGTCGTGGGTGCCGACGAAGCCGGAGAAACCTTACGCCAACTCCTCCGTGAACAAGGGATGCGCACCGAGGGCATCCTGACCGACCCCAGCCGCCCCACCACCATCAAACACCGCATCCTGGCCGGCACGCAGCATCTGCTCAGGGTCGATGACGAAAGTACAGCCGAGCTTACGCCTGCCATCGCAGAGGCACTCCTCGAGCGGGTCAATCATTTTGCCGAGCAGTGCGATGCCCTTATCTTTGAGGATTATGACAAAGGCGTACTCTCGCAGTCCCTTATCCGTCCCATCATCGCTCGGGCGCGTGTGCGCGGGCTACCTACGGTTGTAGATCCTAAAAAGCGTAACTTCCTGGCTTATAGTGGAGCTACACTCTTCAAGCCCAACCTCAAAGAGTTACGGGAAGGGCTACCGATGCAACTCACGATGCCCCCCGATGCCCAAACTCAGGCACAAATCGCTGCCGCCCGTGAGCGTCTGCAAACCGACTGCTTGCTAGTTACGCTCTCCGAACACGGCATACTAGCTGCCTGCCCCGAACAAGTGTGGCATATTCCGGCACACAAGCGGGAGATCGCTGATGTCTCCGGTGCCGGGGATACGGTCATCAGCGTAGCGGCTACAATGCTAGCCTTACAGCTACCCACCCCCACGATAGCTGCCCTGTCCAACCTTGCCGGCGGGCTGGTTTGTGAGTATCCCGGGGTAGCTCCGTTGCCCAAAGATCGTTTTATTCAAGAAATCGACAAGCTAGCCATCCGCTTTTAAGCTCATATCGAGTGGCTGCGCCGAGTGGGTCAAGGCACCCATCGACACAAAATCTACGCCGGCGGCCGCAACGGCAGGTAGGTCGTCGAGGGTGATCCCGCCCGAGGCTTCGGTCTCGAATCGCCCCCCGATCAGGGCAACGGCGGTTTTCATCTGTTCGGGAGACATATTGTCCAGCATGATAATATCAACTCCTCCGACGCTCAAGACCTCCTCTACCTCGGTCAGGTTGCGGGTCTCGATTTCGATGCGTAGTTGCCGTTGGGTATCTCTCAGGTAGGCTCGGGTGGAGGCAATGGCCTGGGCGATCCCACCAGCAAAGTCGATGTGATTATCTTTGAGCATCACCAGATCATACAACCCAAAGCGGTGGTTTTGTCCGCCGCCAATCCTGACTGCCCACTTCTCGAAAGCCCGAAAGTTGGGGGTGGTCTTGCGGGTATCGAGTAGGCGGGTGCGGGTACCGTCAAGCAGCCTTACGGCGCGTTGCGTCAGTGTCGCGATACCGCTCATGCGCTGCATCGTATTGAGGACAAGCCGCTCGGCGGTCAGGATGGATTGTGCCTTGCCCTTGACCTGAAAGCCCACCTGCCCATGGCTTACCGCCGCCCCGTCAGCGATCTGTACCTGAACCACCAAATCAGGATCAGCGATAGCAAAGATACCCACCGCAGCCGCCACACCAGCCAGGCAGCCCTCATCCTTGATGAGCAGACGCGCCTGCCGGGTAGCCGTCGCCGGAACCGCCGCTAGGGTCGCGTGATCGCCGTCCC
>DAISIL010000019.1:14690-38012 GCA_036822015.1 Bernardetiaceae bacterium
TGCAATCGAGGACAAGACGCCCCGCCGCCGCCAGATCCGCACAGAGCGCCTGCAACCGATGATTGCGCTGGACCGGAACGAAACAGGCGAGCAGATCAGCGCGCGCGGCGAGCGCCGTCCCCGACATCCTCGGCAAAGGCACGCCTCACAAAATCTTCAAATTGAACCGGAGAAAGATACGCTGGAAAATCCATCATCAGTGCTTTTGGGAGCCAATATACAAAAAACGCCTTGCAACAACATATCGAAAAAAACACCTATCTTGCCACACTTACACAAAAACCATCCAACACCGCAACATCATGCTTCGATTTCTATTCATTTGCTGCTTAGCTAGCCTACTGGCACAATGCGGCGGCCCTACCCAAGAAAAGGAAAACGCCATGTCCTTTGAGTATCCCACCACAGCTACCGTCGATACCATTGATCGCTATTTTGATGCGAACGTCCCCGATCCCTACCGCTGGCTCGAAGACGACAACTCCTCCCAAACGGCCGAGTGGGTAACGGCCCAAAACAAACTGACCTTTGGCTACTTAGATCAGATTCCGTTTCGGGAAAAAATTAAAGAACGCCTCCAAAGCCTCTGGAATTACGAGCGGGTTTCGGCACCGTTCAGGGAAGGTGAGTATTATTATTTCTCCAAAAATGACGGATTGCAAGCCCAGAGCATCCTCTATCGAAAAGCCAGCCTGGATGCCGAGCCGGAGGTCTTCCTTGACCCCAATAAGTTTTCCGAAGATGGCACGGTATCCCTGGCAGGCATCTACTTCTCCGAAGACGGCAGCCATTGTGCCTACTTGACCTCTACCTCTGGATCCGATTGGCGCACGATTTACGTCATGGATACCCAGACCAAAGCACTCCTGGCCGACAAGATCGACTATGCCAAGTTTACGGGAGCGGCCTGGAAAGGTACCGAAGGATTTTTTTATAGTACCTACGACCGCCCCAAAGAAGAGGATGCCCTCTCGGGAATGAACATGCACCACAAGGTGTATTACCACAAAATCGGTACACCCCAATCCGAAGACCAAATCGTTTTTGGGGATCGTGAGGTAAAGGCGCGTTACGTAGGAGCGAGCGTTTCGGAGGATAGCCGCTACTTGATCGTCTCGGCGGCGATTTCAACGAGTGGAAACGCGCTGTATCTCAAAGATTTGAGTAATTCCTCCTCCGATTTTGTGGAGATCGTAGCCGATTACGAAAACGATCATGACTTTTTGTACAACGAAGGTAGCACGCTCTTTTTTCGTACCAATTACCAGGCCCCCAAAGGAAAAGTTGTT
This sequence comes from Bernardetiaceae bacterium, assembly GCA_036822015.1. Lineage (GTDB taxonomy): Bacteria > Bacteroidota > Bacteroidia > Cytophagales > Bernardetiaceae > DAISIL01. The sequence goes on from DAISIL010000019.1 coordinate 15,980, forward strand.
ACGGTGGATGCCCAAAACCCCGCCCGCCAAAACTGGCAAGACCTCATCCCCGAAGCTGACCATGTCCTGCGAGGTGTGGGTTTTGCGGGGCAAAAAATGTTCGTGAGCTACCTCCAGGATGCGGCTACCCGCGTTTATCAGCACACCCTGACGGGCGAGCGGGAGCGCGAAATTGAGTTGCCTACCATTGGCTCTGCCTCGGGCTTCTCGGGTAAGCGCGACGACACGGAGATTTTTTATACATTTACTTCTTTCACTTACCCAACAAGCGTATATCGCTACCAAATCGCCGATGGTAGCTCGGCACGCTATCAGCAGCCTACGGTAGATTTTCAGCCGGATGCCTACCAGGTCAAGCAAGTTTTTTATACCAGCAAAGACGGCACCAAAGTACCCATGTTTATTGTCCACAAAAAAGGACTCGCCATGGACGGACAAAACCCCACCTACCTATACAGCTACGGCGGCTTCAATATCAGCCTCACGCCCAGTTTCAGCATTGCCCAAATCTTTTGGCTCGAGCAGGGCGGCATATACGCCATGCCCAACATTCGGGGTGGTGGTGAGTATGGCAAAGCCTGGCACGAAGCCGGCACACAGCTACAAAAACAAAACGTCTTCGATGATTTCATCGCGGCGGCCGAGTACCTCAAAGCCGAAGGATATACCAACACCCAACGCCTGGCCATCGCGGGTGGCTCCAATGGCGGACTACTCGTGGGCGCAACCATGACCCAACGCCCCGACCTCTGTTCCGTCGCTATTCCGGCTGTGGGCGTGCTGGATATGCTGCGTTATCACCGCTTTACGGCAGGTGCCGGATGGATTCGAGATTATGGCTGCGCCGATAGCTCACAGGCGATGTTTGCGTACCTCAAAGGTTACTCACCTGTGCATAACGTCCGAGAGGGTGTCCGATACCCCGCTACGCTGGTCAAGACAGCCGACCACGACGACCGTGTTGTTCCGGCACACTCGTATAAGTTCATCGCCGAGCTACAAGCCAAACACCAGGGCGATAACCCGGTGATGATTCGGATTGATACCAAGGCCGGACACGGGGCGGGCAAGTCCACCGAGCAGGTCATCAACGAATGGTCGGATACGTATGCCTTCATTTATCAAAACATGGGCATTGATCCTTTCAATAGATGATACGATTTATCCGAATCATACTCCTCCTCCTCCTCGCGGTATCTTGTCAGGAGAACATCAGCCCCATCAAGGTAGGCATCCTGCACTCCTTGACCGGCACGATGGCCATCAGTGAGCAATCCGTAGCCGATGCTACCTTGCTAGCCATCGAGGAGATAAACGCCGCCGGTGGGCTACTTGGCCGACGTATTGAACCCGTCCTGGTAGATGGGGCATCGGACTGGACGACCTTTGCCCAGCAAGCCGAGCGACTGATCCAGATCGAAAAAACGGATGTTGTCTTTGGTTGTTGGACATCAGCAAGCCGCAAGACGGTCAAACCTGTATTCGAGAAATACGATCATCTACTCTTCTATCCCGTTCAGTATGAAGGCTTAGAGGCTTCTCCCAATATTGTCTATACGGGAGCCGCCCCCAACCAACAGCTACGGCCGGCGGTCAAGTGGGCTTTCGATAACATCGGCAAGCGGTTTTTCTTGATTGGCTCGGATTATGTTTTTCCACAGACGGCCTCGCGCATCATGCGCGACTTGATCGAAGAACTGGGCGGGGAGGTTGTCGGGGATGCCTTTATCTTGTTGGGAAGCACAGATGTCGATCAAGCCGTAGCCGACATCATCCAAACGAAGCCCGACGTGATTATGAATACCATCAATGGGGATTCTAATATTGCGTTTTTTAAAGCCCTAGCAGAAGCCGGTTTGGATGCCCAAACGCTCCCTAGCTTTTCGTTCAGTATCGCCGAAGACGAACTACGCCACCTGGATGCCAAACAGTTTGCGGGCGCTTATACGGTCTGGAACTACTTTCAATCCGTAGATTCTCCCCAAAATCGGGACTTTGTCGAGCGATACAAGTCCCGCTACGGAGAAGATCGGGTAACCGACGATCCGATTGAAGCAGGATACTTTGGGGTGTACCTTTGGGCACAGGCCGTACGGGCAGCAGGCAGCACAGCACCTGCCGATGTACGGGCGCACCTATCAAACCAAAGTTTTGAAGCGCCCCAGGGGTTGGTTTACATTGATGGGCAGACGCAGCACACCTGGAAAACAGTTCGGGTAGGAAAGTTTCGGGAAGATGGGCAGGTAGATATTGTCTGGGATTCGGGGCGGCCTGTGCGCCCTATACCCTATCCCGAAAACCGCCCCCGCCAGGTATGGGAGCGATTTCTGGATGACTTATATCGCGGCTGGGGTTTTAGTTGGGCCAACCCTGGCAAGTGAGTAGCCCAGGTCTAAGCCTGTTTTTCGAGACGTAAGCAGGCCCAGTCGTCCTCCGTAGTATGCCCCAGGGCAGTCATGGTATCGGGGGTTTTCTCGAGCAAAAGAGGAATATCCCCTTCATAAAACCCGCTCAACAGGAGGATACCCTTGGGTAGCAGCAAATCGACATACAGGGGTATCTCCTGCTCGAGTACATGGCGGTTGATGTTGGCCAGTATCAAGTCAAATCCTTCGAGATCAGGGGACAGCAGTTGTTGGGCATCGGCTACGGTGCCGAGCGATACGTGTAGATCGGCGTTGTTGAGGCGGGCGTTTTCTTGGGCATTTTCGACAGACCAGGGGTCAATATCGAAACCCCAAACGCGCTGCGCCCCCAAGCGGTAAGCCAGGATACCCAACACACCTGTTCCGGTGCCGAGGTCGAGGACACGGGTGAAGCGATTGCCGAGATGGAGCTGCTGGGCGAGCATCAGGCGGGTGGTTTGGTGGTGTCCCGTCCCGAAGGACATTTTGGGTGTGATGATCAGATCGTGGGCTACCGCTGGGTCGGGGTCGTGGAAATGCGCCCGTACCCGACATCGTCCCTCGACAAGAATAGGGTCAAAAGAAGCCTCCCAGATGGCGTTCCAGTTTTGTTTGGCTTGCTTTTGGTACGTGTAGCTTATCTTGCCTTGATCGGCATAACGCGCCAGCAGTTCGTCTAGGGCTTGGGAGTCAAATTGTGTGGCTTCAATGGCCGTCTCGAATCCCGTCTGCGATTCACAGAAAGCACCATAGCCCATCAGGGATAGCTCCGCCATGAGAATTTCTTGGAGATGATCCCCCAGATGGAAAGAAAGCAGGATGTAATCCATAAAAAGGCGTAAGTTTTGGCGCAAAAATGTAGGAAAATAATTAAATTTGTTTGAAACAACGGATTAAATGATGGTAAAGATGCGCTCTTTTTGGCTTTGTGTAGCTCTAGGACTAGCCCTTATGGGCTGCCAACCCGGGAAAGAACCCGTCGATTTGATTGTCCATAACGCCATTGTCTATACCGTAGATAAGTCGTTTGCTAAGGCAGAGGCTTTTGCGGTAAAGGACGGCAAATTTGTTGAGGTAGGCAAAAGCGACGATATTCTGAACAAGTACGAATCTGAAAAAATCTTCAATGCCCGACGCTTGAGTATCCTGCCGGGCTTCAACGATGCACACGCCCACTTCTACGGACTCGGCGAAGACCTCGACCTGATCGACCTACGCACAGCCAACTCCATGGACGATGTCATCACCCAAATTCGCCAACGCCTCGAGGAGCAACCCGAGCTAGACTGGATCATGGGCCGAGGTTGGGATCAAAACCAATGGGGCGAAAGCGACCTGCCCACCAACGAAGCCATCAATGCCGCTTTCCCCGATAAAAAAATCGCACTTATCCGCATCGACGCACACGCGCTCCTGGCGAGCCAAGCCGCCCTTGATGCCGCTGGTATTGATCCCAATACCGAAATCCCCGGCGGGCTGATTGTCAAGAAAAACGGACAACTAACGGGTATGCTCCTCGAAGCCGCCAAAGAGCATCTGCTTCGAGCCATTCCCCAACCCGAAGAAACCCTCCTGCGCCAACGCCTGCTGGCCGCGCAAAAGGTATGCTTTGAGCATGGCATCACGAGTATCTCCGATGCCGGCATCAGCAAGGATATGGCCCTGCTGATGCAAAAGATGTATCAAGAGGGACAACTCAAGCTGCGCATCAATGCCATGCTTAGCCCCACCGAAGAAAACAAAGCCTACTTTCTCGAGAAAGGCCCCATCCAGGACGATCGCTTTACCGTCCGTTCGTTTAAGTTTTACGCCGATGGTGCGCTGGGATCGCGGGGTGCTTATCTCCTTGAACCCTACAGCGATGCCCCCGAGACGCGCGGGCTATTCCTGCTCGATAGCGCGGCGTTTTTGAAAGACCTCCGACTGCTCAAAGAAAAGGGGTTTCAGGTGGCTACCCATTGTATCGGTGATGGCACAAACCGAAAAGTACTCCAACTCTACGCCCAGGTGTTGGAGGTCGATAACGATAATCGTTGGCGCATCGAACACGCCCAGGTGGTTCACCCGGACGACTTGCTCATGTTTCAACGCTATCGCATCATCCCATCCGTTCAGCCTACACACGCGATCTCCGATATGGAGTGGGCCACCAAACGCCTAGGCGAACAGCGCATCAAGCACGCCTACGCCTTCCAACAACTCTACGAACAAAACAACTTTATCGTCTTTGGGACGGACTTCCCCGTAGAAGCCCCCAATCCCATCCACACCTTCCACGCCGCCACCGCCCGACAAAACGCCCGACACCAGCCCGCCGAAGGTTTTCAGCCCGAAAATGCCGTGAACACCCGTACCGCCATCCGAGCCATGACCCAATGGCCCGCCCATGCTGCCTTTGAGGAGGCGCAAAAAGGCACCATTGAGGCCGGTAAAGTTGCTGATTTTGTCATCCTCGATACCGATATTTTGGATACCGACAAACGTCTCCTACGCAATACCCTCGTTTTGATTACCTTCCTGAACGGGGAGCAGGTCTTTTCTCTCGAGGGAGGCATCTAGCCCCCAAAGCCAACAAAAGCAAGACCCAAAAGGGCCAAAAGCTCACCCGATAACGCACCAGCGAGCCAATATTGGGAGCCGCCAAAGGCAAAATCAAAGCCAGCGGTAGCACGTACAAAACCAAAGCCAATATGGCCCTTGAAACAGCAGCCGTGATTTTGTTGGACGCTCGTTTCCTTAAACCACAAGCCGCCCAAAGCAAAAGCCCCAGGACTTCTGCACCGCTCAAGGCTTTCAACACATGACCATCCTCCCAGGGAAAGGGACGCAAAAGGCTAGCACACAAAGCCTTAGGTAGGGCGATCAGAAAGGTATCCAGCGAAGGATGGAGAGGCAAAATGAGCGTTCTGTTGTGAGCCGACGTGTGAGCCGCGATCTGGTGATGGCTCTCAAAGATGGCCTCCAGCAGATGCGATGGGTGGAGATTCCAGTGCAGGCGCGTGGCCAGCCCAAGCAACAAGACATAAAAAAGCAGTTGCCAGCCCCAGACCAAACGCAGCCGCTGTGCACAGGCATAGGTAAGCAAGGCCGGCAAGAGGGCAGCCAGGTAGTAATACTTGATTTTCCAGACCATCCACAACCCAAAGATGGCGATCAGTCCTGCCCAAAACCCTACCGGACGGCGATCTTGCAGACGCAAAACAAGGGCGATCATCCAGCCCATAAAAAACCACACAATGCCTTCCTTGCCCCAACCCGAACTCCAAAAAACCACCGAAGGCATCCCCAAAAAAGCCACACCGCCCCACCGAGCCGGCATCCAAGTTCGGTGAGCCATCGCATCGGCACAAACCCACAAACCCGAAAAACTCAAAGCAGACAAGTAAGCCGAGGTCAGCCAATAGCTTCCCCCGCTGCCCAGGTGCCAAAGGCTCATCCAATGGATGGCATAGTAGCTACGCTCAGCACCACTCTCAAAAACCGTGTAACGCGGCGAAAAAAGCAAGTCCAGATAAGCCCATCCATCCGAAAGTGCCAATAGCCGCAGCCGCTCGGCCTCTGCAAAATACACCCAGCTATCGCCTCCGCCCAGATAGCGGGCATACAAACCACCCAAAAGCCAACCTGCCGCCACTTTGAGGCAGAGACCGGGCCAAAAAAAAGCGCGTATCGGGCTTTTTTGAGCCGACTGCCAGCCCATCCAAAGCCCCATACACGCCAAAGCACATCCGATGAGTATCCCCAAAAAGGAAATCATCGAAACGGCACTAGAGTCCTGATCGCAAATCTTGTATGGCCGAGAAAAAAAGCATATCGCTCACGGGCCACTCGTCGGGTTGCTTGCCCCCAAACTTCTCAATCCAATCTTCAAACTCCATGGCCGTATATTTTTTTTTGTCCTCGGGGGAAAGTCCCAAAATGAGAATTTGTTTGTAGAACTCCATCTGGATCGGATTCCACTCCTCGACACTCTCGCCCATAGCAGATTTCCAGGCGGCAAGGTCTTTTTTGATCCAAGTTTGTTGCTCACTCGGTGAGAGGTCTTCCAAAATGGGGTTCAGCGGATCGAACTTCCCCTGTGCTTGCACGGTAGGGAGCATGGCTCCGAGCCAAAGCATCGTCAAAAGAAATACAAACTTTTTCAAGGTTCTTAGCTTTTTAGGTGAATAGAAAAATAGTTCGGATAAGTAAAATTTTGCTTTACTTTGAATCAAGTAAAAATAAAATCCCTAAGAAAGATGCACAATATACGTTCCAATATAGACAATCTCCAAAAAGAATTGGCAAATAAAGATTGTCGATTGATTGCCGTTACTAAAACGCACCCCAACGAAGTTCTGTTGCAGGCCTATCAGTGTGGCTTACGTGATTTTGGTGAAAATAAAGTACAAGAAATGACCCTCAAACACGAGCAACTACCGAAGGACATCCGCTGGCACTTGATTGGGCATCTCCAAACCAACAAAGTCAAGTATATCATTCCTTTTGTGGCCTTGATCCATAGCGTCGATAGCTGGAAACTCCTACGGGAGATCGAAAAACGCGCCGCCCAGATCAGCCGTCCCGTAGAGGTACTCTTGCAGGTGCATATTGCCCAGGAAGAACACAAATTTGGTTTTTTGCCCGAAGACATCGACCTACTGCTCGGCAAGCCCAGCCTGGACTTAGAGTGGGTAAACGTCGTTGGATTGATGGGAATGGCTACCTTCACCGACAACCAGGCACAAATACGGCGCGAGTTTGCGGGGCTACGCCAGCAGTTTGATCGCCTTGCCCAGGGGAAACTCCCCCCCAACGTAACGATGCGCGAACTCTCCATGGGCATGAGCGGCGACTATCCCCTGGCCATCGAAGAGGGCAGTACGATGGTGCGGGTGGGTAGCAAAATTTTTGGTTCCAGAAGCTAAAAACATCTATCGTTCATCAAGCGTTTTGATCTCATGCACAACATCGCCCCTTTTCATCGCTGGGAGCAACATTACCAGGCGCATCGCGACGCACGCTCCCCCTTCTTTGAGCGGCAACTGCCCGAAGTGATGCACCACATCTACGGCTATTACATCCATCCCGAGTGGGAACATATCGGCTCCGAAACCCTCTATGTCAAGCTCTTGTACGTGGACTACACCCGCCGCTTTTGCTTTCTCGAACTGATCGGGGAGTGGAACGATGCCCTACACAACGACATCATGTACCTGCGCTGCCAGGTCGTCGATCAGTTGCTCCAAAATGGCATCACCCGATTTATCTTGATCGGCGAAAACGTCCTTAACTTTCATGGCTCCGACGACTGCTACTACGAAGATTGGTTTGAGGAACTGCCCGAGGATGGATGGATTGTCGCGATGAACTTCCGACATTTTGTCCTCGATGAAATGAGCCGATACAACCTCGATATGTACCTGCTCTTTGGGGGGCGTTTCGATCAGATCAACTGGCGTACCCTCGAACCTCTGGTGCTGTTTCGGGCCCTCGAAAAAGAAGTAACCAAACGCCTCAACTAACCCGCCCGCTCATGTACGCCTACATCCGAGGAAAACTGACCCACAAACAACCCACTCAAGTCGTCCTGGAAATCCACGGACTAGGCTATCTCCTCAACGTCTCCCTGAGTACCTCCGCCGCCCTGGAGGAGGGCAAAGAGTACCAGCTCTCCACCTACCTACACGTGAAGGAAGATCAACATACGCTTTTTGGCTTCTCAAAGCCCACCGAAAAACGCCTCTTCTTGCTCCTGATCGGCGTATCGGGGATTGGGCCCAATACCGCCTTGATGATCCTCTCCTCGCTGTCGGTCTCCGACATCCGCCGTGCCATCCTGGAGGAGGACACCCGAACGATACAATCCGTCAAGGGCATCGGCGCAAAAACAGCCCAGCGCGTCGTCCTCGAACTCCGCGACAAACTCCAAAAAGAAACCTGGGAAGACAGCCTCGAAACCGCCACACCCGTCGGGCAACTCGACCGCCAAACCCGCGAAGAAGCCCTCCAAGCCCTCGTTACCCTGGGCCTGACCCGCCCCGTAGCCGAGCGCAGCATCCGAGCCGTTCTGTCTAAGCATGGCTCTGACCTAAGCCTGGAGGAGATCATCAAGTTTTCGCTCAAAGGGCTTTAAAACCTAATCCTGTATCTTTGCGTTAAGCCTATACCACTAAGTCACTTTCTACTCTTGGAAATTCTCATCAAAGCCACCCAGTTTTTTCTTTCCCTGTCGATTTTGGTTGCCCTGCACGAGCTAGGACACCTCTTGGCTGCCAAGTATTTCGGGATGCGCGTAGAGCGTTACTCGATTGGATTCCCGCCCAAACTTTTTGGTTTTCGTTGGGGAGAGACGGAATATGTGTTTTCGTTGCTGCCTCTGGGGGGCTACGTCAAGATTTCGGGCATGATCGACGAATCACTGGATACGGGACAACTCAAATCCAAGCCCCAGGAGTGGGAGTTTCGGGGCAAGCCAGCCTGGCAACGCCTGATTGTGATGCTGGGCGGGATCATATTCAATGTCATCCTGGGTTTTCTGATCTTCATCACGCTCTCTTACCTCAACGGCGAGCGGTATTACGCCATGGATCAGATCAACCAACAAGGCATCTACGCCGGTGAGTTGGGAGAAGAAATCGGCTTCCAGACGGGAGACAAAGTACTGGCCGTCAATGATCGTCCCGTAGAAAAATTTCGAGACCTCCAAGACCCGAGCGTCCTGCTGGAGGCAGGCAGCACCTATACCGTTTTGCGGGACGGTAAGGAGTTGCAGCTCGTCGTTACGGCGGATTTTATTCGGTCTTTTACCGAAGCCAATGGACAAAAAACATTTCTGGCCCCACTCCTGCCCTTTGCCGTAGATCGTGTACGCCCGGGCAGCCCTGCCGAATCTGCGGGCTTACGGCCCGATGATCGCATTATCCGCGTCAATGATACTCCGATTGATTATTTTCAGGCTTTGCCACCGATTTTGCAGCAGTATCCCGATCAGATGATCCGTCTGACGATCCTGCGCGATGGACAAACACAGGAAGTAGAGGCTTTGGTAAGCCCAGATGCGACCTTGGGTTTTTATGTGCGCTATCTGCTGGAAGCCTCCAAAGAAGACTATACCCTTGGGCAGGCCGTCGTGGTGGGCGTGCAGCGGGCCTTCATGCCGATTTTCTTGACGATCAAGTCGTTTGAGAAGATGTTCTCGGGGGAGATCGACCCTTTGAAGTCCGTTAGTGGCCCGATCCGCATTGCGGGAAGTTTTCCGGGGGTCTTCGATTGGCAGTTTTTCTGGAACATGACCGGACTACTCTCCATGGTACTGGCGTTTATGAACCTGCTCCCGATACCGGCCCTGGACGGCGGTCATGTCATGTTTTTGCTCTACGAGATGATCGTGGGCCGACCACCGGCAGACAAGTTCTTGGAGGTTGCCCAAAAAGCGGGTATGATTTTCCTTCTCACTTTGATCGTTTTCATCCTGACCAATGACATCATCCAATCTATTTTTTAGTCGTTTTTTGTGGGGATTGGTAGTTTCTTGGGGAATTTTTGGTGGAGAGGTAGCCGCCCAGGGGCAGCCCGACCTTTGGCGCGAACTCTCGAAGGTAACCTACGAAAAACGCTACAACCCCGAGATCGAAGAGAACATCAACTATCCCGTCTTTGGAGACAACATCAAAGCCCTAGATGGCAAGATGGTTACGGTGAGCGGCTACGTGATTCCGCTCGAGATCGGATCGGATTATTTTGTGCTGTCGGCTTTCCCTTTTGCGAGTTGTTTTTTTTGTGGGGCGGCAGGGCCCGAGACCGTCATGGAGGTCTATTCGGCAAAGCCCTTTCGGGTAACCAGCGATGCTCGGATTACGGTACGGGGGCGTTTGTCGCTCAACCAGGAGGACATCAACCACTTGATGTTCATGTTACATGATGCCGTCTTGATCCCTTAGCCTTCATGGAACACTTGCTCATCATCGGTGCTGGAGTCGCGGGGCTTTATGCTGGACAGCTGCTACAAGCGGCGGGCTATGCCGTCCAAATCTTAGAGGCGAGGGATCGCATCGGTGGGCGCGTCCATACGTCCCACGATTTTGCCGATCATCCCGTAGAGCTGGGTGCCGAGTTTGTGCATGGTCAGCAGTCGGTGCTCTTCGATTGGTGCCAGGCAAACGGGCTGCCCTTAGTGAAAGAAACCACACCAGCAGCCTATATCTACGGCAGCGATCTACAAAGTTTTGAGCAGCTTTGCCAGCAGTCCCAAGCTATCGCTGATTTTTTTGATTACTACGACCAACACCACCGCTACGCCGGCCCTGATGTTTCGTTGGAGGACTTTTTGCACCAGCACGAGGTATGGGACGAGGTATGCCACTACGCCGAAGCCATGGCCGCCGAGTATGGCACATCGGCAGACCGTCTGGGCGTATGGAGCCTGGCTAAGTCTGCCTTTCTCTGGAAAGCCGGCCACGAGAACTACCGCCTGCCCCAGGGCTACGATCAAGTCATCGCGGGTTTGTCTAAGGGACTATCCATCCATACCCAAAAAGCCGTTACGCATATCCGCTACGCTCCCACAGCTGAAGTCCTGACCGCCGACGGCACGCGCTACACCGCCGAGCGCATCTTGCTCACCGTGCCGCTTAGCGTCCTGCAAAAGGGCGGTATAGCCTTCGATCCCGTGCTACCCGAGTGGAAACAATGGGCCATCCAAAAAATTGGCATTGGGCAGGGGCTCAAAATCCTTCTGCGCTTCCGAGATCGCTTTTGGGGAGATCGTGCCGAGATGATCGGGAGCCGAGTTGTGGCCGAGTACTGGACAAGTCATCCGAGTTCGCTGGTCTTGACTGCCTTTGCGATGGGCCGCCAAGCCGAAGCCCTGATGGCCTTACCTGCGCATCGGGCAGCCGAGGAGGTGATCGCCGAGCTAGACGAACTTTTTGCGGGAGTCGCTTCAAAAACCATCGCTGATGTGCGTCTGGTAGCCTGGGATGGGGCGTATAGCTATCCAGCGCCAGGGTCGTTTGGGCAGCATCGCGCCTTGGCGCGTTCGTTAGAAGGACGGCTGTTTTTTGCGGGCGAAGCCACCAACACCCACGGACACATCGCCACCGTGCACGGGGCCATGGAGAGTGCCGCCGATGCCGTGGAGGAGATCATGGAACACACAAGCCCAATGATTTCGTAATTTTCATTAAACTTTGGTTGCCATCAGCCGTTATCTCCGTTCTATATCCGTATGATTTCAGCAGCAACACAATCGGTATGGCGTACTTTTTCTTGGCTTCGGGCAAAGAACGCCTGGCAGGTCTGGCGTAGCTTTCGGGCAGCACGCCTGGGTAGAGGGGTGGCTCATGCGGGATTGCCGATCAGTATTTCGGTAGAACCCACGACGACTTGTAACCTGCGCTGTCCCCAATGTCCGAGTGGCTTGCGGCAGTTTTCGCGCCCCACTGGCGCGATGCAAAGCGATACATTCCTGCGCCTACTCGACGAGCTATCACCCACGCTGGCTTATCTGCTGTTTTACTTTCAGGGCGAGCCGTACCTCAATTTGCGTTTCCTGGATTGGGTCGCCGCTGCGCATCAACGGCACATCTTCACGGCTACCTCCACCAACGCGCATTACCTGACCCCCGAGAACGCCCAACGTACTGTCCGGTCAGGTCTGGATCAACTGATCGTCTCTTTGGATGGCGTTACGCAAGAGAGCTACGCCGCTTATCGGGTAGGCGGAAAACTCGAAAAAGTACAAACGGGTATCCAAAACGTATTGCAGGCCCGCCGCACAGCACGGGCGCAAACGCCGCGTGTCGTCTTGCAGTTCATCGTCTTTCGGCACAACGAAGACCAGATCGAAGCCGTCCGGCAGCTAGGCAAAGCCTGGGGTGTCGATCAGGTTTCCATCAAGACGGCACAGATTTATGACTATGCCACCAGCCACGAACTCATCCCCCACAACGACCGTTATAGCCGCTACCGAAAAGATGCCCTGGGCTATTACCACATCAAAAACGAACTCCTAAGCCACTGCTGGAGGATGTGGCATAGTGCCGTCATCACCTGGGATGGCCGCGTCGTACCTTGCTGCTTCGATAAGGATGCCCGCTACCAGATGGGGCAGCTCAACGAACAGTCTTTTGAGGAAATCTGGCGTGGGGAAAAGTATCAAAAATTTAGAGAACAGATTTTTAGCCAACGCGACCAGATCGACATTTGTAAAAATTGCACCGAAGGCACCCAGGTATGGGTCTAAACCCAAGATCGTCATGCACAACAACTTTTACTTTCTCCGACACCTTGCCCAACAGCTCGACCGCCAACTGACCGGATACCGAATCGTGCAGTGCTTTTGTCAGGACAAAGACGAACTCATCTTCGGATTGACCAACGACCAGGACGAGTGCTGGATACGCGCCACCCTGACGGCACAGCTCCAATGCCTTTCCTTTCCCGAGGACTTCTTTCGGGCCCGCCGCAACAGCGTGGATTTGTTCAAGCCCCTGATCGGCAAAACGGTCTTGCGGGTACGGGTAGCTCCCAACGAACGCTGCTTGTTTGTTGAGCTAGGGCAGGGCTTGTTGCTAGCCTTTAAGCTGCACGGCAGGCAGGCAAACGTGCTGCTGTTTGCAGAGAAAAAAGTCATCGAAATTTTTCATCAGCGACTCATCCAGGACTACGATTATAGCCCCGAAATGCTCCAACGCCCAATAGATCAAAGCAAAGCAGCGTTTCTTCAACAGGGAATCACGGACACTTTTCCTACCTTTGGGCGGGAGCTACGGGAGGAGTTATGCACCGAAGCTACGCCGGAAGCCCAGTGGCAGCGCGTCCAGGAGGTATTGGCTACCTTTGGGGCGGGAGAGATTTTTGTCTTTCGTCGCGCTCATGAGCTACCCCAGCTCTCTCTCTTGCCTCCTCCCCCAGAAACGGAGCTACTCCTACATACCCGCGATGCGCTGGCGGCTTTGAACACCTTTTATGGTGCCTGGCAGCAGCAGTTTTTTTTGGAGCAAGAAAAGAAGTCGGCTCTGCGCATCCTCGATAAGCGATACCGCCAGACGGCAGCCTATCTCCAAAAAGCCCAACAAAAATACGATGACCTCCAGCACAGCCGTCCCTACGAGGAGATCGCAAACCTCATCATGGCCAATCTCCATCAAATTCCCAAGGAGGCGACTAGCATAGAAGTTTTTGATTTTTACAAGGATACTACCACAACGATCAAACTAAAAAAAGAACTTTCAGCGGCTGATAATGCCGCCCTCTATTACCGCAAAACCAAAAACCAACACCTCGAACAGAACACCCTCACCCAACACATCGAAAACAAAACCGCCCTCCTAAAAACCCTAGACCAGCAGCGCGAACAAATCAAAGCCTTTGACCGTCTCAAAGCCTTGCGGCAGTTCCTCAAAACCAGTGGCATCCAACACGAGCAGAGCCAGCGCAAGGGCGATACCTCGGCTCCCTTTCGGGAGTTTCTCTTCAAGGGTTATACGATATGGGTGGGGCGCAACTCCCAAAACAACGACCTGCTCACCCAACGCTACGCCCACAAGGACGATCTCTGGCTACACGCCCGCGATGTCGGGGGATCGCATGTGGTGGTACGCCATATCGGCAAAGCACCCTTCCCGCAGGATGTCATTGAGCGGGCCGCCCAACTGGCCGCCTACTACTCCAAGCGCAAGAGCGAGGGTATCTGTCCGGTCATCTATACGCCCAAAAAGTACGTCCGCAAACCCAAAGGAGCCGCCGCCGGTGCTGTGGTCGTGGAGCGGGAAACAATCGTGATGGTGGAGCCTAAACTTTGAGCGCGTAGGGAAGGAGCGCACTGACATCGCGTCCGTAGCGGTGCATCTCCCGGACGATAGACGAACTGATAAAGGCGTACTCGGGTGAGGTAATAAAAAACACACTCTCTACCCCGCCCTGAATGCGATTGATCTGGGCTATGGGGTTTTCGTAGTCGAAATCGGTGGTGTTGCGTAGCCCCCGCAAGATAAAACGCGCCTGATGCTGCCGAGCAAAATCAATGGTGAGCGTCTGGTAGGTTTCTACCTGGACGTTGGGATGTGCTGCGAAGGTCTCCCGAATGTAGTCCAGCATATCGGGTAAGGGAAAATACCGCTGTTTGTTGGGATTTTGTCCGATACCAATCACGATCTGATCGAAGAGATGAACTGCTTTTAGGATCACATCTTCGTGTCCCTTCGTGAAAGGGTCAAAAGAACCGGGAAAAATAGCGATGCGTCCCATACCCAACCGCTAGAGATGAATGAAAGAGGAGGCAAAAAGCGTAAAAAAACGATGCGCCGCAAAGTCAGCAAAGCCATCGAACTGGGGACTAAAGACCACCGACGAAGGACGGCTGCCGTAGTCAGTAGTCTTGATATACCGCTCGAGCAGGGTAATGGTCGTGCTGTCCTTGTCTATGTTGCCCAAAATCTTCAAAGCCAGTTCATCGCGCTCAATGCCGAGGCTTTCGGCTACCGAAAGCGTAAAGTAAAGCACATCCTCGGGTGTTTTGGCCAGGAAGGCATTCAGGAAGCGCAGATTTTTGGCATTGATATTCAAGATGACTACGCGCTGATAGCCTACCAGTAAGTTGAGCTGATGGAGTTGGGAGGACTGCTGACGAAAAACACCTTCCAAAAAGATACCCGTATCATGGGTGAGGATTAAGGTGCTGTTCTTGTACTGCTGCTCCAGAAAGTCCACCAGGGATAGTTCCATCTCGAAGAGGCAGGTTTGTTCGCCCTCCAGGCAAGGAAAAGAATAGACCTGTCCGGGGTCAATGGTCTTTCCTGTGTTCAGGTAAAGGTATTGACTGGCTTGTTTTTGGTCGAAGAACTCCGTCGGGATGAGGGCGAAAATATCGCTTGTCGAGACCCATAAGACATCGCGCCAGTAGCCCGCCGAGAGCAAGTGATGCTGCCGTATCAGTACCTGAATTTCCTCGGCTGCCTGACCCGCATACTCCGTATTGAGGTGATATTCCTCAAAAAGCAAGCAATCCTTAGACCGCATATCAAAAGCCGCAATGGCCAGCGCATCACCGTACCAATGGTACGAGAGGCGATACCGTCCAATCTGTTCGATGTCTAGTTTTTCGTCCTTAAACTGCCTAACCAGACGAAAGGCTTGGGTGGAATAACTCATGTGTTTGGGCTTAGTCTTCCCAGTTGCCCGTCGTGCTAACATCAACGCGGGAACCAAAGCGGAGGGGCTTTCGCTTGCGGTTTTCGCTGCTTTCCTTACGACGTGGGTTGGTGGGGCGTGGATCGACAACTTCAATGACATGGACGATGATCCCCGATTTGGTCAGGGTATCGGCAAAAAGTTCAAACTTGGTGTCAGGGAACAGCGGGTGTGTACCCACCTGCTCGGGCTTAAAGTCTGGATACGCTTTGGCGGGAAAGAGGATGTTTCGGGCCAGGTCGGCGGCTAAGGTGTCTAGCTCTACGCGCACACTATCGCCCTTGTACATCATCTCTACGGATCGAATCTCGAAGGCAGGGATAATGATCTCTCGCTTCTCGACGGTGTAGATCGTATCGACTTGTAGAAATTGAGCTAAGGTATCCCAGCTACTGGCATACTTGCGGTGTCGGGCAAGGTAGGCATCTTCGGTGTCCCGGATTTTTTTGAGTGCCGCGATGACTTTGGCTTCGTCATCGGCGATGCGCTCGGCTTCCTTGATCGTTACGTACACGCTATCGACGAGCAGATAGCCCAAAAATAAAGCCCCAAAGAGGGTCAAAATAGTAAAAACTTGTGTTTTTCGGAGTTTCATGGTTCCGCTTTTTTGGATGAAAATAGGGTATTGAGTTGATCCTGGTAGGTCTTGTTGCGCTTTTGCGCTGCAATATCCAATCACTTTTTAGCAAAACCAAATTTTCTTTAACTAATTTGCGTACATGACCGCTTTGAGTGCCGCTATGGTGCGCTCAACATTGGGCAAAGCTGCTTCGATGAGCGTGGGTGCATAACTCAAAGGAATATCCTGTGAATTGACCCGCCGTATGGGGGCATCCAGGTAGTCAAAGGCATGGCGTTGGACGTGATAGGTCAGTTCTGTGGCAATGGAGCCGATGGGCCAGGCCTCCTCCAATACCACCATGCGGTTGGTTTTCTTGACCGAAGCAACCAGGGCAGCATAGTCGATGGGACGAATGGAGCGCAGGTCGATGACCTCAACCGAAAAGCCCTCTTTTGCCAGGGTATCAGCCGCCTCCTGGGCGATCTTCATCATCTTGCCAAACGAGACAAGGGTAGCCGCCGTACCTTCCCGTACCACTTTTGCTCGACCGATGGGGATGAGGTATTCCTCTTCGGGAACCTCTCCTTTGTCGCCGTACATCAGCTCGGATTCCATAAAAATCACGGGGTTTTCGTCCCGAATGGAGGTTTTGAGCAAGCCCTTTGCGTCGTATGGGTTCGATGGCACGACGACTTTAAGTCCGGGGGTATTGGCGTACCAGCTTTCAAAGTTTTGGGAGTGCTGGGCCCCGAGTTGTCCGGCGTTGCCGGTAGGCCCCCGAAAGACAATCGGGACGCTGTATTGTCCCGCCGACATGGCGTACATCTTGGCGGCACTATTGATGACCTGGTCGATGGCAACGAGCGAAAAGTTGAACGTCATAAACTCAATCACGGGACGCAGCCCGTTCATGGCAGCCCCTACACCAATACCGGCAAAGCCCAGTTCGGCAATGGGCGTATCAACCACACGCTCGGGGCCAAACTCATCGAGCATCCCCTGGGTTACCTTGTAAGCACCGTTGTACTCGGCGACCTCCTCGCCCATCACAAAAACACGGGTATCGCGGCGCATCTCTTCGCTTAGGGCTTCGCGTAGTGCCTCTCGGAAAGCTATTGTTCTCATGGTGTTATTGCTTGTCTTGTGTGATGATGATGTGTATGTTTTTATCAAGAACGTACTTTATCAATCGTTACGGAAAGGGTAAAAAACTTCTGTACGGGGCTTTCTTCGGCATCAAAAAAATGAGTTTCGAGGGGATGCCCCGACCGGCGCACCAGTTCGATCAGTCCGATATTTGCCCCCGAGGTAGAATCCAGACGGGCATGTACGCGGCGTTGCTGGCGGTGATAGTCCTGTAGCTCTTGCGTCGTCAGTTGGTTAATGAAATGACAACGCTCGGCGATGGACTCCTCCTTTGTGCGCAAGATCAAATTACCGGAAGTAACCCGATAAAACGTATCACTTTGGGTGATGACAATGATTCCACAGCCGACATCGGTTTTTTCTACCGGCACATATTCCCGCTCTTCCGAGTAGTGGTAAATGTTTTGGGCCATCTCTACGGCAATCGAAAAAAGACGGCGGCTTAAGATGCGGTCTTTTTCCCCGTTGCGCAGCGTCAGTCCAATCAAGGCCAGGACATCCTGTGTCATCACCCCACGAAAGGCGAACGAAATGTGATGTTGTTCGAGGTATAACTTAAACGGGTGTAGCTTGAAGTCAGCAGTCATGGAGTAATTCGCGCATCAAGGCATGTCGTATCTGTTGGGCAAGATAGGGGAGTTTTGCAGAAAAAACAAATTTGATACGCGCCTTTATCGGGAGGGGCTATGCTTTACAAGGGTTCCTGGGCATAGAGGACGAACTCATGTTCCCACATTTTTTTGCGCACCCCTGAATAGATTTCTTCCAGATATACCTCCACCGATACCACGGGATTTTTCTTTTCGGGATGCCGAATGCGTCCAGTCATTTCGAGAAAAGCAGGTTGATGCAAGGGCGGGTAGTGATCGGGGTTGAGGGGCGACTGGCACAGCATGGGATACCGACAAAAGCGGGTAGCCGTTACCTGGGCCACCTCCTCGATTTGTCGGGCGATGTGCAGGGATAGTTCGTCGGGTTTCTTTTGGTCGGGATTGAGTTTTTGGCAGATGCGCGTTTCTGCCCGCCGCATCCGGGCCACCAATGCCCCGTGGCTTTCTTCGGCCGGCGTTTCTCCCTTTTGGGTAACGCCGGATATATCTCCGCAAAAGATTTGATAATTGGGGCGAAGCATGTTCTCAAATACTTCACTTTGTGCTGCGGGTGTATGCGGCGTATGTTTACTGGCTTTCATAACTACGGTGGTTTCAACGAGATTTGTCCTATAAAAAAGGTGTTGAAGCCAAAGGTTTTGTTCGTTATTCTTTTTTCAAGCGTTCGGAAAACTTCTGTTTAATTTTTTGCACCTTAGGGGAAATCACATAGACGCAGTAGGGGTTGCTGCTCTTGTTTTGGTTGTAATAATTTTGGTGATAATCCTCGGCGGGATAAAAGACATCCAGTGGTGTGATCTCCGTAACGATGGGGTCTTTCCAGAGCTTGGCGGCTTCGGTTTCGGCTTTGGATTGGAGTGCTGCTGCTTTTTGTGCGTCGTTGTGATAAAAGATGGCAGATCGGTATTGCGTCCCGACATCGTTGCCTTGTCTGTTGAGGGTGGTGGGGTCGTGGGCGTGCCAGAAAACATCCAGGACTTCGGCGTAGGTGATCTTGGCAGGGTCAAAGTAAACCTGGACTACCTCGGCGTGTCCTGTTGTACCGGTACAGATCGCTTTGTAGGTCGGGTTGGGGACGTGTCCGCCGGTATAACCCGAGACGATTTTCTCGATGCCCTCTATGCGCTGATAGACGGCTTCTACACACCAAAAGCAGCCCCCGCCCAGGGTGGCTATTTCCCAATTTTCGTTGATCGTTTGATTTTGCATCGTTGAGGAGGTCTCTGGGCTTGTGGACGTGGATTGCCCACAAGCCGAAAAAGAAAGACTTAACAAGAAGATCAGAAAGAAAGTTTGTCCGTACATCGTAATTTAGGAAAGTGCCGGAGCGGCGGTTTGGATAAGGTGAACCCACTGATAGGTATCGGGGATACGCCCGTAACGGATGTCATTGAGGGTCTGCAAGATGCGTACCGAAAGATGGGCTTCTGTGCTGCCCACAGGAATCTCATAGTCGCGTCCATCAAAGCCGATCAAACAAATCGGGCTGATGGTAGCCGCCGTTCCTACGCCAAAGGCTTCTTTGAGTGTGCCGGCTTCGAGATGGTCGATGACCTCCCGAACGGACACGCGGCGTTCTTCCACTCGGA
Source organism: Bernardetiaceae bacterium (assembly GCA_036822015.1). Lineage (GTDB taxonomy): Bacteria > Bacteroidota > Bacteroidia > Cytophagales > Bernardetiaceae > DAISIL01. The sequence goes on from DAISIL010000019.1 coordinate 35,466, forward strand.
CACCCCAATCCTTAACCAGGGTCAGGACGGATTTGCGGGTAATGCCCGAAAGTACCGTATCGCCGGCTGGCGGCGTAACGAGCGTATCGCCCAGGACAAACATCACGTTCATCGTCCCGGCTTCTTCGATGTAGCTATGCGTGATGGCATCCGTCCAGATAAGCTGATGGTAGCCTTGTTGTTGGGCGAGCTTGGCGGGATAAAGTGATCCGGCGTAGTTGCCGGCCGCCTTTGCAAAACCCGTACCACCGGCCACGGCGCGGGTATAGTGCGTCTCGATCTTGACCCGAACAGGCTCTTTGTAGTACGCCCCCACGGGTGAGCAGAAGATCATAAACCGATACGTAAGCGAGGGCTGTAAGCCTACGTAGGCATCCGTAGCAAACATAAACGGGCGGATGTAGAGTGCCATACCCTGCTTTTGGGGAATCCATCCGGCATCTAGGCGGAGGAGTTCGTTCAGGGCCTGGAAGTATATCTCTTCGGGGAGTTCGGGCATACACATCCGGACGGCCGATTTGTTGAGGCGTTTGAGGTTTTCGTCGGGGCGAAAAACCATTACCTGGCCAGCTTCGTTGCGGTAGGCTTTCAATCCTTCAAAGATGGCTTGTCCGTAATGCAAAGCAGAGGTTGCCGGACTCATCAGCAAGCTGCCATAAGGGACGATGCGGGAATTAACCCATGCCGTACCGTCGTAGTCGGTGATGAACATATGATCGGCGTAGGCGCGTCCGAAGGTCAGGTTATCAAAATCCATGTTTGGGAGGCGAGATTCCTCAACCTTCTCTATACTAAGGTCTAAGGCGGCTAGTGTGGTCATCAGCGTCGGTTATTTATGTGTCATAAATGGTTAATATACAAAAAAAGTACGGGAAAAGTTGGGGATTAAGCCTGGGTGTTTTCCCAAAAAGCCTTAATGGCCGCCCGAACGCTGCCGTGTTGGTGCAACAAATCGCGGGCTTCTGCCGAGCTAACGGGCAGTTCGGCTTGCAAAAAACGAACGGCGCGTTCCCAGAGTTTGTCGTTGGAGAGCTGCATGTCGATCATCTTGTTGCCGCGCACGTGTCCGAGTTGGATCATGGTGGCGGTAGAGATCATGTTCAGGACGAGCTTTTGGGCTGTCCCTGCTTTGAGGCGCGTGCTGCCCGTCAGGACTTCGGGACCCACTACGGGAACGATGGCGTGTATGGCTTCGGCAATCAAAGGAGCGTTAGCGTTACAGGTCAGGCAGGCCGTGAGCAGGCCCGCTGCATGGGCCGCCCGCACCCCCCCGATCACATACGGCGTGCGCCCGGAAGCCGCAATGCCCAGGACGGTATCCAGGGATGTGGGATGGTGGGCTTGCATGTCGCGCCAGGCTCCCTCCAGGTCGTCTTCGGCAAACTCCACCGCCTGACGGATAGCCCCATCCCCCCCAGCGATCAGTCCAATGACCCGATCCGGAGACACCCCAAAAGTGGGCGGGCATTCGGAGGCATCCACGATACCTAAGCGTCCGCTGGTGCCGGCCCCCAAATAAAACAGCCGCCCGCCGGCAGCCATCCGAGGGACGAGAGCCTCCACAAAAGCCGTGATTTCGGGCAAGACCTTACCCACAGCCAACGGTACGCTACGATCCTCTGCGTTTAGGATGGTGAGTAGCTCCTCAACAGGGCGTTGCTCGAGGTGATCGTAAAAAGAATCGGATTCGGTGGTAGGGTGCATTTGGGGAGTAAAGGTAAATATTTGATGCGTAGGAGTGCGGGTTTTCAAAAAAAACGTGTATTTTTACTCACAAAAGCTATGCCTGCAACCATCAAAGAAGTCGTTTTTCAGTTGGACGGGGCGATCAACCATCGTTTTCGCCTGGGGATCATGTCCATTTTATTGCATCATCCCACGGTAGAGTTCAACGAACTCAAGCGGCTGTTGGGCCTGACGGAAGGCAACCTGGCGAGCCATTTGCGCGGGCTTGAAAAGATTGAGTATATCGCCGTCCATAAGCAGTTTGTTGGCCGCCGTCCCAATACCCGCTACCGTCTCACCAATCGTGGAAAAAAAGCCTTCCTGCGCCATCAGCAAGCCCTGGAGCAACTCGTGAACGCCAATCGTCAAGCTTTCCAAAAACTTCAGGTGTCCGATGAATAAATAAGACACGGGATAATTTTTTTTTGATAGGTTTGTAGCACCAAAATTGTTAGATCATCCTTACTACAAGTTACCACACCAAACACATCGCACATCATGAGCAAAACCATCGACCATGACCGCTTAGGTAAAGAATTTTACCAAGATGTCTTGAACTTTTTCGATCATGCGGCTTCGTTCACGCATCACCCCAAAGGGCTTTTGGAGCAGATCAAATGGCCCAACAGCACCTACGAAATGCACTTCCCCATCAAGGTTGGGCGGGACGACTACCGCGTCATCAAAGCCTGGCGCGTCCAGCACTCGCTCCACAAAAAACCCGTCAAAGGAGGCATCCGCTTCGCTGAAAGTGTCAATGCAGAGGAGGTCAAAGCCTTAGCTATGCTGATGACCTTCAAGTGCGCCCTGGTCAATGTTCCC
>DAISIL010000019.1:38022-51859 GCA_036822015.1 Bernardetiaceae bacterium
CAACCCGCACACCTGCTCCCCCGAGCAACTCTAAAACATCACCCGCCGCTATACCAGTGAGCTGGTGCGCAAAAACTTCATCGGCCCCGAAATCGACGTACCCGCCCCCGACTACGGCACGGGGCCCCGAGAGATGGCCTGGATAGCCGATACCTACGAACTCTTCCGCCCAGGCATCAATGCCCTTGGCTGCGTAACGGGCAAGCCCATCTCCCAACACGGCATCCGAGGCAGAACCGAAGCCACCGGCCGTGGCGTTTTTTATGGGCTACGCGAGGCCGTCAGTATCGCCGAAGACATGAAAATCCTCGGCCTGACCCCAGGCATGGAAGGCAAGCGCGTCATTGTTCAGGGCTTTGGTAACGTGGGCTACCACGCCGCCAAATACTGCCAGGAAGGCGGGGCGGTCATCGTCGGTATCGCCGAGTATGAAGGTGGTATCTATGACCCCAACGGCATCGACGTAGAAGAACTCTTGAAGCATCGCCGCGAAACCAAATCTATCCTCAACTTCAAGAACGCCAAAAATATCGACCGCCCCAGCCAACAACTCCTCGAGTACGACTGCGATATCCTCATCCCGGCCGCCCTCGAAAACCAAATCACGGCCGAAAATGCCCCCCGCATCAAAGCCAAAATCATCGGAGAGGGTGCCAACGGCCCCGTCAGCTCGGAGGCAGCCGATATTCTGTTCAAGAAAGGCTGTATGGTCGTTCCGGATCTCTACCTCAACGCCGGCGGTGTAACGGTCTCTTACTTTGAGTGGCTCAAAAACCTATCCCGTGTTTCGTTCGGCAAAATCCAACGCCGCTACAACGAAAACGAAAACGTCCGTATCGTAGAAGCCATCGAAAGCACCTCTGGGGCAGGCATCTCCGCCGAACTCAAGAAGCTCATCACCCGTGGCCCCCGCGAAGAAGACCTCGTCAATTCGGGTTTGGAGGAAACCATGATTATCTCTTATCACCAGATTCGGGATACCTGGCGCGAACAAAACCGCAATCAAACCCTACGGACAGCCGCCTTTATCGCAGCCATCGACAAAATCGCGACAGCTTACATTGATTCGGGTATCTTCCCCTGATCTTGCCTAAGCAAACTAATGCCTCATCCCACAAACCGTGCAATCGGTTTGCCGCTGGATGGGGCGTTTTTTTGGGCTGTGGCGATGTCCAAAATAAAGTGGATCGGTGTATTGCGGGTGCGATAGCTCGTTGATCCATTTCTGTTGGAGGCGCGGCGAAAGCCGCGCAAACTCCTCCGGCGTGGGCGGGCGAGCCTCGCGCGGGGGCGGAACGGCTCCGCCTCGTACCAGGATAGGCTGGGGAGCCGCACAGGCCATGCAGCCGGCCAGCAGGCAGCCATAAAACAAATACTTTATCATACTTTTCTAACGGTATCGAAGCCGTTTTCTTATTGATCGGACAGTAAATCGGGTCTTCGGGTGCGGGTACGTGCCAGCGATTGCTCAAAACGCCAGGCGTCGATCTTTGCTTCATGCCCCGAAAGCAAGACCTCCGGAACGCGCCAACCCTCAAAATCGGCCGGACGTGTATAGACCGGCGGCGCCAACAAACCATCCTGAAACGAATCACTCAAAGCGGAGGTCTCATCAGAAAGCACCCCAGGCAATAGCCGGATGATAGCATCGGTCAGCACGGCAGCCCCCAACTCTCCCCCCGACAGCACGTAGTCGCCGATGGAGATTTCGCGGGTCACCAAATGCTCCCGTACCCGCTCGTCCACCCCCTTGTAATGCCCACAAAGCAGGATCAGGTTTTGTTTCATGGAGAGTTCGTTGGCGATCGGTTGTCGGAGCGTCTGCCCATCAGGGGTGAGATAGATCACCTCATCGTAGCTGCGCTCGGCTTGCAAGGCTCGGATACAACGGGCGATGGCTTCAATACCCATCACCATCCCCGCCCCTCCGCCGTAGGCGTAATCGTCGATTTTTTGGTGTTTGTCGGTGCTATAGTCGCGGAGATTGTGCAGGCGCACCTGGGCTAAGCCTTTTTCCTGGGCCCGACCAATGATCGAATGCGCAAAAAAGCTCTCCAGAAGCTCGGGTAGGCAAGTGATAATATCGAAAACCAGCATAGGCAAATGGAAGATAGATAATTCATGCAAATTTAACGCATCGCGTCGGCAGGATCCGTGATCGCCCCGCGCCAGGCCGGAAAGATCGTAGCCGTCAGGTAAGGGATCAGGGACAAAAACAGGATCGTAAGCAAATCGCCCAAGCCCAGATGCGGCGGCAGGTCGTAGTGTGGATACAACACCGACCAGCCCACCAAAAAGGGCCGCAGCAGCGGCGCACCCATCCCGAAGACGTGCCAGTAGGCGAGCAGCATACCGCTAAGGGTGGCCGTCAGGGCGAGCAGTGTACCCTCGATGAGCTTGGCCGCCAGGACATCCTGCACCTGCCAACCGATGCCTTTCAGGATGCCCAGTTCTTTTTTCTCTTGCCCGCTTAGCCCCGTGGCTCGTTCCCAGACCAGCAGCAAGAAAGCCAGTACCGAAATCATCGCACCAAAGATAAATATCCCGCCCCGCCAACCAAACAAAGCCGCATAGGTAGCCCGTAGCTGGGCCAGGCTCACCACCCGAAGCATCGGATACCGCTCCGCGATCTTCTGGCCCACCTTCGCGACCTCCCGAGGGTTGTGTATCTCCAGGGCTAGATCGGTGCTGTAGCCAGCAGGTAGCCCCAATACGCGCCGTGCCGTTGTGGTGGAGACAAGCAGCAAATCTTTGGTCAGCAAATCCGAAGCCGACGAAAAAGCCCCTACAATCCGAAGGCTCAAGCCCTCGCCTGCGCTATCAGGTAACGTAATGAAATCGCCGACCATCAAACCCCGCAACTCCAACAGCCCCGTACCCAATACCACACTGCTATCGTTGAGCTGCCCAGCGATGCCCGCCTCAAGCTGCAAGTGATCCAGCCCCAGCAAGCTCGTATCCGTCCCCCAGACGGTACAGACCGCGCCCGTGGCATCGTCGTAGTAGTAGCCCCAATGCCGAGCGTAGCTCTGCTTGACCCCACGGATGCGGGAGACCTCCTCCTGTACATCCTCGGAGATCGGTACCAGCCGCCCCCCCAAAAGCCGCTGTACCCATAGCTCGGGCATATCCCGTAGGAGGTCTTGCGTTTGGTGCTGCAATGCCCCCGTAAAAAAGACCACCGACGCATAAAAAGCCACCACCAGCGTATAAATACCCCCCAAAAAAAGGTGCTTCCACTTATGGCGACCCCAAAAAGCCACCAGCGCGAACTGTGTCAGGTTCAAAAACTTTTGCATAAAAAAACGAAGACGAAGGAAAATGATCCAGATACGCCGGAAAATCCTGAAAGGCAGCCATCCACTCGGGCGTATGCAGGTGGCGGGTATGCCGCGACTCGGTAGAAAAAACGAAGTCGGTGAGCAAGAGCCGTTGCGTCAGTTGCCCCTGTGTAGTGGGCGGCTCAAAGGCAGCCCGCCCCCACAAACCCAACAAAAGCAAGCCTTCGGTAAGTAAAAACAACAACCACCAACGAAAGTTGCGCATCCGGATCACGATCACTAGCGGCTTAGGAGTTCAAAGGAAGCAAAGAACTGCTCGGACTGGGGATAATCCAGGATGCTCATCGCACTAAGTTGGTAGATGCGATCGCGTGAGATCGCGACCAGATAATGAATATGCACCCCGTTGGCACTCTTGAAGTGATACCGACGGGCAGGCAGACCGCCAAGATTGGTGGCTTGCTCTTGCTCCACGGCTCCTCCCAGGCTGCGGTGGTAGGTGCTGGCTTGTCGTTGAAGGGCCGCCTGGATGTCGGCTGGGTTTTGGCTCAAAAAGTCGTGTTGGTTGAACGAGATCATATAATAGGTTCCCGTCTTGGAGCGCGACCGGATGGTCATTGCCCGCTCGCGGTGGGTTTCGGGCGTACCGGGTAGCGCGATTTTGAAGTTGCCCGACCGATACGTATAAGTGCGCCATTCTTCATTATTTGTCCAGCTGCTCATCAGCACAAACACACCGAGCAGTAAGAAAATCCGAAAAAATGTACGCCCAAGTCCTTTCATAGCCAACATAATCAAATAAATATCCGTAATAACAAATTTAAGACCTTTTTCCCAAACAAAATTGGATAATCGTTTTTTTATTCCTAAATTTAGCTACCATGGATATACAAGGCACTGTCAAGTACCAACATCTAGCCACCGGATTTTGGGGCATCATCGGTGATGATGGCTCCCAATGGCGTCCCGTAGAAATGCCCGAAGCCCTCCAAAAGGAAGGCTTGCGCGTAAGCCTAGAAGCCGAGGCAGTAGAAGAGATGTTTTCGATCTTTATGTGGGGCGAACCCATCGCGATAGCGAACTACCAAATTCAATAATTTCTTTTTTCACCAAAAACTCCTGTTGTTTATGTGGCAATATCTGCATCCTCTGGCTTATATGGGCGTGTTGCTTTCGGCGGCCGTCTATTTTTATCTCCGCGAACGCCAACACGGCGCGGGCTTTGTCAAGCGCACCTTCTGGGGATCGTCGCTGATTTATCTGCTTTCGCTCTTCTTTGAAGAAGGGGGCTTGCTCTATGGTTTGTTTGGTATCCTGACCCCTGACATCGCCTATCTGGCAGCCATCATCCTGATCCTGAACCGCTTTGCCCCACGCCCAAAGGTCTTTTACTTCACCATCTTCGCCATACTGGCAGGTATCAAGTTGTTTTTCATTAACCCCACCATCGAAAGTCTCTGGCTAGGAAGCCAAGCCGCACAAGCGGAGCAGACCATCCAACTCGACCCTACCGCCGAGCTACTCCTGGACATCAAAAAACACGACGACCTGGCCCGCTTGCAGCCCATCATCTCCCGCTATGACCTCAAGCTCACCCTAGCTTTTCCAGAAATAGCCCATCCCGAACGCACCCAACTCGACGACTACTACACCGTCGATGTACCCGAAAAGTACATACCCCAGTTGCAGGAGATCAAAGATGCCCTGATGGCCTCCGGTTTTGTCGATGACGTAGAACCCAACGAAGTCATTCAGGTAAGCCCACTCATGCCCCCAAGCGCACAACGCCCGGGCAAGCCCAACTACGGTATCAATGACCCCGGACTAGAACACCAATGGGGTTTTGAAGCCATGCAGGCAGCCGAGTTCTTTGCCCAAATCCGAGAGAAAAACATCAAGCCCAAGAAAGTCGCCAAAATTGCCATCCTGGATACAGGCGTAGAGGCAGATCACGAAGATATTTCGGCTAACTTTTTTTCTGTCGATGCCAAAAACGACTACGACAAGCTCGGACACGGAACACATTGTGCCGGCATCGCCGCAGCGGTATCCAACAACGGAAAGGGCATCGCCTCCTTTGCCCCCGACGAGACCTTTGTCCGCGTAACGAGCATCAAGGTTTTGAGCGATAACGGCTACGGCACACAAAAAGGCGTACTGGATGGCATCATCAAAGCCGCTGATAGCCAGGTGGATGTTATTTCGATGTCGCTCGGTGGCCCCTCCAATCAGGAACGCCAGCGTGCCTACGATCAAGCCTTTGACTATGCCCGCAAGGCTGGTGCAATCGCCGTTGTGGCAGCCGGCAACTCCAACACCGATGCCGATCGCTTCTCACCCGCCAACTCCGAAGGCGTAATTGCCGTAGCTGCCATTGACCCCGAAAACAACCGAGCCTCCTTCTCCAACAAAGTCGGGATGCTCAAAATGGGCGTAGCCGCCCCAGGCGTAAACATCTACTCCACCTTCCCCAAAGGTGAGTACAAGTTCCTCAACGGTACATCCATGGCTACCCCTTATGTGGCCGGACTGCTCGGCATCATGAAAGCCATCCAGCCCGAACTCACCACCGAAGTCGCCTTCGATCTCCTCCAAAAAACCGGTAAGGACACCAACCAACCCACCGAAACCGGTAAACTCATTCAGGCAGGGCGACTGTTGGAGGCAATGACCCAATAAACATTTAAATTAAAGGTCATGCAGCCCTAAGCGTTTTCCAGGAACGCTTAGGGCTGTTTGCTTTATTCCTCCTGATCCATAGCTTGGATGATCTCCTGGATGATCTGCCGTTGCGCTTTGGGTAACGAAGTCTCCATCATCTCCTCATAAAACCGCTCAAAAAGTACCACAGGCGAAGGATGATCTGCGCCCTCCATGGCCGGAAGTGCGTCCGAAAGCGGCTTAGCCATTTTGTTTTCGATACTGACGGCATGGCTAAACTGCTCCTGCACAATGGGCAGGGCGTGCAAGACAGGGCTGGTGTTGCGGAGCCGTACCCAGAGAAAGTCCGTCGGGGATGCCGTCGCGTCATCGGGAATAAAACGCTGATCTTCGATGATGCCGCTGATTTTGCGCACCTCCCGTAATGGCTTTAAGTCGATGAAATTCAGGCGTGTATGCCCCCGTTCGTCGAGTTCGACGAGTGTAACGGATTTTTGGTGATCGGTCTCCGAAAAAGAGTACTTCAAAATAGATCCCGAGTAGTGTACATCCGTCCCGGACAAAGCCTGCCGGCTGTGTAGATGCCCCAGGGCCGTGTAATGAAACGGCGCAAAAACCCGCTTCGAGACCTGATACTGCCCACCTACGGCAATCCTGCGTTCGGCATCGGAGGCGTTGTGTAAGTCCTGGCTCACCTCTTGTACAAACGGATGGGCCACACATACAGCGCGTTCGGGAAAAGGATGTACGGCATCCACTGCCCCCACAAACCACTCAAAAAGATCGCCATGCGTTGCCAGCCCGCTGCCTTCGGGCAGCAAACCCTCGGCGTGCAAGTAGAAGTGCATATTGATCGGGTCAATGTAAGGAAAGGGATAAAAATAGACTTTTCCGTATTTGTCCGATACAATAACAGGTTGCGGCTGGGTGTCTGGCCTGCCGGAAATATACAGGTGTTGCGCCCGAAAAAGTCGCCTACCGAAGTCGATCCGGTCTGGGCTATCGTGGTTACCCGCAATCGCAATCACGGGGATTTTTAAGTCTAAAATCAGCGTTTCCAATATGTTATCAAACAAAGCAACAGCTTCTTTGGGAGGTACGCTGCGGTCATAAATATCACCGGCTATCAAGATTACATCCGGGCGGGTATCTTTGGCAATCGCTATGAATTGCTGTAAGACGTGTTCTTGATCCGAAACCAGACTGTGGTTGTGAAAGACCTTCCCCAGATGCCAGTCAGCGGTATGTAATATTTTCATTGGGTCAGCAGATTTTTTACTTTTTCGGCATCCGGGGTGTCGTTGTAGTGCCACTTTTCCTTCACAACTCCATTGCGGAGCAGCAACAACCCTGGGTTGGAGCGGATCATGGTTTTGAGCATTTTTTGGTCGCCCAGATAAAAAGGCGCGTCGAGTTGGTACTCATGCCGGAGGGCTTCAAAGGTTTCGGGAACCTCCGATGTCAGGACAACTACCGAAAGACCGGCAAAGCCGGAGAGTTCTTTTTGGAGGGCTGTTATTTGCGGGAGGGCATCCGTCTGGGCGTGTTCGGCGTTGTGGATAACGATAAAAAATTGATCGCCTTGCAGGGAGGCATCCGTGTAGTCATCGCCTTCGGTGTTGTATAGTCCGTAGTCGTTAATCTTTGGGGTACAGCGTTTTTCGTTGAGGATACGGGTGTAGAGGCTGTCGTAGTTGGGGACGGATTTCATGACGGTATCGCGACGGGTGTAGGCTTGCATGAGGCTATCCTGCGCGGCTTCGTCCCAGACCCGCATGGAGTCTTGGGTTTCTTTGATGATCGGCACTTTTTTCATAAAATCAGTCTGCCACTCGGTTGTTCGGATGGTTTCCTTGCCCCGAATCACGACGTACTCGGTTTGGCAGGGTTCCTGGGCTTGCATCTGCTCCGCGATGCTCAAGCCCTTAGCATAGGGACGAAAATCCATGAAGGGCAGATGCGCCAAAGCCATCGCACAAACGTAGATCGAAAAAGCCAGTCCCAGCACGGTCAGGCTGCCGCCAATCCAGCTACCTGTGTTGGGGATACGCCGCCCCTGCACCCACAGGAAGAGCGTCAAGACCAACAAGATCACATCCTTCGTGAACGACTGCCAGGGCGTGAGCGGGATCGCATCGCCGAAGCATCCACAATCGGTTACTTTGTTGAAGTAAGCCGTGTAGAAGGTCAGGAACGTAAAAAAGACGATCAAGCCCAGAACGGCATTCAAGACCCATCGCTGCTTAAAGTTGGCGAGTAGGGCTACCCCCAAAACCACCTCCGCAATCAAGACCACCAAGGCCAGGGGAAGGGCATATGGAATGAACACCTCAAAAAAAGGCGCGAAATCCATCGCAAAGACATCAAAATACTCTTCGAGCTTGATCTGTGTCCCGACGGGGTCGTTGCACTTAATCAGTCCAGAGAAGACAAACAACCCTCCTATGAAGGCGGCGATCAGTTGGTTAAGGAATTTCATCGGGGTGTTTTTTGGAGTGGAATTTGGATAGAAAGCCCAGCCAGAAGGCTCCCCTGGATGCCTACCCGTTCCTGAAACGGACGCACCCGCAGGGCCAGATCATCGCTGATATTGAACTCGTTGAGATGCGCCGTTGTGGCCGCCTCGGCGATATTGAGCAAGTACCACAGCCCACTGAGGATGATATAAAAATCACGATCTCGGAGCAGGTTGTCGCGGTTTCGGATCAGTCCATCGTTGGAAAAGCTGTTATAGAAAATATCTTCGGTGGTGTTGGGGTTGTTGTCGATACGAGAGGTATAGGCATCTCGGAAGCCTTTGTAGTTGGCGTGGTTGTCTAGCACAAGATAGCCCAGAATGGCTGCTCCCGTGTAAATGACGGGGACTTTCAGTTGCCAGCCTTTTTTGTTGTAGATTTGCCCGGCGCCCGGTAATACCGCCGAAAGCAGGGCCGCCCGCGTGGGCTTGGGAAGGGCCATGGAGTCCGTGTCTTGGGCATGTAAGGAAGCCCAGCCACAAAACCCCAGCAACAAGCAAAGCAAAGTTTTCATATATCGTTCTTTCTGCCTGCAAATCAACTAAAAAAAAAAGCATTGGCTATGGATTTTGTCTTTTTTAAAACCGTTGTTCTTCTGTTGGGGAGCAACATGGGCGACCGTATCCACTGGCTCACCCAAGCGAGCATCCAGCTACAGGCGCATGTCGGGGCTTTGTACAAGGCATCGACTGTCTATCAGACGGCTCCCTGGGGCAAAACCGATCAGCCGCCCTTCCTCAACCAAGCCCTACGCCTCCAAACTACCCTCGAGCCACTCGACATCCTTACGGCAGCCCTCGAGATCGAAACTGCCCTCGGGCGTACCCGCGATCAGCCCTGGGGCCCCCGCACCATCGACATCGACTTGCTTTGTTACGAAGATCATATCCACGACTGCCCACGCCTGACGCTCCCCCACGACCACCTAACCGAACGTAGATTTGCTTTGTTGCCCTTACAAGCGGTCTATCCCGACTGGATACACCCCCAAAGCCAGCAAAATCTTGAACAGATGATTGCTCAATGTTCGGACACCTTGCCCGTGCTGCCCTACTCCCCACGCACCAACGAAACACTACCCTTAAACGTCGCCCGCTCGTAGATGATCTGATAAAAGTACACCCCATCGGGGAAGTCGCCGCCGTCCCAGGAAAAGTCCTCTCGGGTATCCGAAAAGACCTCCTTGCCCCAGCGGTTGTAGATCAGGATGCGCTCAAAGGCGTTGCGGCAAGAGATCGGACGCTCGGGTAGGGTGAAGGTGTCATTGAAGCCATCACCATTGGGTGTAAAGACGTTGTAAGGCTGAAAATCAATCTCTTCAGGATTATCTCGGACGATGATCCTGACCCGTGTCTGGTCGTAGAGGTCGTCGTTGCAGGCATCTGAAATGTCATTGATCGCAAACAACACCTCAAACGTGCGCTCGGCCTGCCCCTCCAATACGGCACAATCAGGTGTCCAGGTGAAGGGACTTTCGATGGGAGCCATGCCGCTACTGCCTTCAAACTGCATCCCCAGATCAGCAAAATTAAAGCCCTCTCCGCGTCCGCTCAAAAAGACCAGATCGGCATCCGGGTCTGTTCCCGTAACGGTAAAGTTGAGGGTCTCATTGACGATCAGCTCAACGGTGTAGGTGCGCGTCTGGGCATCTAGCTGGGGTAAGTCCGTGAGTGCTTCGGGCGGGCGATTGGTGGGGCTAAGGATGAGTGTCAGGGCTACCTCGATGGTATCGGACTGGAGGTCGCCGCAGCGTCCGATTTCGGTGGTGATAAAGTCGATGACAAAAGTGGTATCGCCGCCGCCAGCCGGCAGGAGGTTACAGCTAGGGGCCCAGCGAAAGGTACCTTGCAAGGGGGCGTTGCCTGTCTGGGGAGCGGGGAAGTCCATCCCGATTTGGGGCAGGGCAAAGCCTCGCCCGATGGCATCCAGGCGTAGGCGGTCGCGTTCGGGGTCTTGGGCCAGAACATCAAAGGTGATCGTTTGGCCGATCAAGATCGTATCGCGGTAGCGGTTAGCCTCGGCAAGTGGTGCTGTCGCTCGTACGGTGGGCGGGCTGTTGAGGTCTTCGGGGGGTAAGACAACGATCCGAACGCGGAGCGTATCCTGGCGGTCGTTCTCGGGACAAAAGTTAAAGTCGCGAAGCAAAAAGAGGATTTCATAGGGTCGCCCGATCTCGACGCGCTCCTGGAGGTCGCAGGAGGTCTGCCAGCGGAAAGGAGCCACCAGGCGGGGAAAACCTGTCGCGCCGCCAAATTCCATCCCTAGATCGGTGAGGGAGAAACCCAGTCCGCTGCCTGTCAGGAGGAGGCTATCTCCGTCGGGGTCATCACCGAAGAGGTTGAAGGTCAGCGTCTCGGTGAGGCGGATGGTATCGGTGTAGGTATTCGTGATGGGATCAAAGCGAAAATCGGTACTGACCAGAGGGGCGCGGTTGGGTTCGGGCAGCACCCGCAACTCAATCAGGAGGGTGTCTTGTCCCTGCGCCTCTCCACAAAAGTCATAATCGGTAACGATGACCCGAAAGCGGTACGTTTGGGGCGTTTGGGGGTCGTCGAGGGCATCGCAGCCGGGCCGCCAACGGAAGCGGCTCTCGACGCGCTCGCGTCCGCTGGTGGGTGCAAAGCTCACCCCAAGCGACTGGGGGTCGTTGCCGATACCCGTCAGGCTAAGGGTGAGGCTATCGCCGTCGGGGTCTTGTGCCAGGACTGGAAAATCAAAAAACTGCCCTACCTGTACCGAGTCGATGTAAACGCTATCAGCGTTTTGGGGAAGGGTGCTAGAAAGCAGCGGGTCTTGGTTATCGAGTTGTGGTCGTCGTAGGGTGATGTCCACGCAAAGGGTATCGTAGGTGGGATCAAGGCAGCGGTTACCGTCAGCGGTGATAAACTGGACGCGCTGTACGAGTGAATCCACCTCGTTGGGCAGGTCGCTGCACTGGGGAGCCCAGGAGAAGCGGCTCTGCAAGGGTGGCGCACCGGCTTGCGGGGCAAACTGCATCCCCGCCGTTAGCCCTTGGGCTTCGAGGGTGATCTGATCTCCGTTTTCGTCGTCCGCGATGACATCGAAGCTAAGAGTCTCCCCGAGCAGGACGCTTTGGGTGGCACACTCTTCCGTATCGCGGGGCGGATTGATTTGGTTACTCGTAACGGTGGGCGGGATGTTGGTGCTTTGGTCGATTTCTACCAAAATGTTGAGGGTATCGAAGAGCGGCACGCTACAACTGTTATCGCCGACGATGACCTGCAACTGAAAAAGCGACTGCCCGCTCGGGTCGGGGCAACCAAACAAACACAACTCCTGGGTATAAGTGCCGCCTTCGGCAAGTGTGCCGCTAATCTGCGGATTGGAGGTAACGAGGCGGTCGATTTCGTCAAAATCCAGGGGGCTAATCTGCCCGCTTAGCTGGGTATCGGAATTGGGGTCGTTGATCTGCAACTGCCCGCAAGCTTCTTCACCGGCTTTGATTTTAATGACCTCACCTGGGCGGTAGGGGCGGTTGCTACCCGGCGGGATAAAAACGATTTCGGGGGCATCGGCTCGGGGGCAGTCCAGGACAAGTAGTTGATATTCACGGCGCACCTCTCCGATCTTGACCCCGCCACGTCGCTCCTCTACCGTTACGGCAAAGACGTACAGCCCTGGGCGGGCAGCGTTGAGGGTCAGGATGCCGGTATTGGCGTTGATGCTTAGGGGCGGGTTGCCGGGGATCATGTTGGCTTCCGTGATGCCACCCACAAAACGGACACGCTCGTAGGGGGCAGGGATGGCCGGAGCAACAGGATTATCGGGGGTGCTGTTGCCCTGGATGGGGGTGGTGAGGCGATAGGTGAGCTGATCGCCATCGTCGTCGGTGCCACTGAAATCGAAGACAAAAGACTGATTGGCACAGGCGTAGTCGCTTAAAGGGGGGAACAGACGGGGGGAGGAGTTGATAAACTGGGTGCGTCCATTTTGCATGGGCGGAAACTCCATGTAGAAGGTCTGCCCGGCATCTTCGGGAGCAATGATGTTGTCGATGGTGCGGTTGCGGCAGCAGCGTTCCCAGACCATATAATAGCCCAGGGGATTGGTGTACTGCTGCGTATTGAAGACCACCTCGGCGGCGTAGTAGATTCGTCGCGTAACCAAATCACCGACAGCACACTCGGGCTGGGTGTAATTGACAAAATCGTCTTGCAGGAGTGGCATCTCGATACTTCGCTTGAGTGCGCTGGTCGCCTTCTCAAAGATATGCACCGTAACCGTAGGATCAATGGCGCCTGGGTTGCCATTGACGGCATCGAAATACATAATCAGCCCGACACGGTAACGGTTGCCCGAGATATGGGTCATCTCGAGTTCACCTCCCACAATGTGCGTAGCAGCGGCTTGCTGCCCGCTCCATATCCCCCACAAAATCGCCAACCCCATAGCCCACACACGAAAAAAAGCCTTCATACCTTTACTTTTAGATGTAAGCCCAAAGATAAAAAAATGTAGGCTTTAAACCTTGCTACACCCTAAGGGTCTTTGAGACCCTTAGGGTGTCCCCGCAGCATGTCCTCTCTGGCATCCATCGCGCTTTGTCTGGCTTTAGCGCAAAAATGAAATATAAAATTTTCACACCCTAAGGGTTTCGGTTCCTAAAAAAAATCTTCCATCTCCAAAGCTAAACTCGTATCAACGGGTACGTGCTTGTGATAATCTATAAAACAACGCTGGCCTCCAAACTCGTCCATCACCTGTTCACGCTTCAATCGGCTGTGTTTGCTGCTCAAATACGAATGATAAGAGGTATGTGGCCAATCGCCCATATCTCTAACAATGCCATGATGTACAGCGTTTTTATGAATGTAATGTACCGCACGACGGAAGTAGTTAGGCGTTGTTATTTCTTTCCTGCCAAAACTCTGCACAAAAAGCGCCCCTCGCCGATCTTCCTGCTTACTAATTGCTTTGGCATAAGCACTCTGAAAAGACCCCACTTTATGTGCCAATTTATCCGACAGTCTCATCTTCGACTGGTTTAAGTGCAGCAGTGGCTGCTCCAACTCGGAAAGTTGTCGGACTTTGACTAAAAAATGAAAATGATTGGGCAGTAAGCAATAACAATAAGTTTCAAAAATGCCATGTAGATGCTCGGCATATTTTTGCAAAAAATAGGTGTAATTTCGCTCTTGAAAAAACAGATTATCATTTCCCACTGCGTGATGGTAGTAATGATAAATTTTTTCGGGTTCAAGCGGTACTCTGTTGTTTCCCATAACCGTGCTAAGGTTTATTTTCAGGGGCATTTTAAGGGATGTTGCAAAATAAGACTTTTTAGCACCTTGTCCAGTATCCGTGAATTTTTTATCTTTTTTACACCCTAAGGGTCTTTGAGACCCTTAGGGTGTCCCC
>DAISIL010000020.1:0-48768 GCA_036822015.1 Bernardetiaceae bacterium
CCGCCTGTGAGGGACGCAGGTGGCGCTTTTCGATGCGTTTGGCCAGGGCAAAGGCCGCCGTAGGTGCATCGGGGCGCATCTCGGGGGCTACGCCGAGGCGTTCTCCGATCAGGTGCCAACGCCTGAAATACACCATGGCCTCTTGTGCTGAAATGCGGTAGCCTAGCTTGCGTAGCCCCAAAATTACGATCAGCGAAAAGGCAAAGAGCGTTCCGGCTAAGTCTTCCTGGTTGATGGGCTGTCCCCAACGGGCGGTATCCCAGCGGCCGCTTTCCCAAACCTTCACGCGCACGGCAGCGTGCATGAGGCGCACCCGTAGGATGGAGAGCCAGGCTTTGCCGTTGGATAAGCTATTGGTTTCCAGGATATTGAAGACAAAAAGTCCTGTCTCTTGTAGGCGTTTGAGGGGTTCCTTACTTAGGCGTTGGGTTTGGTACAAGACCTGTACACCCGCTTCGGCGGCATAGCAGTAGGGTAAGGAATATGCCCCGAGCAGCAAAAAAATCGCCTCCGAATATTGCTCAAAAAAAAGCTCACTTCGGGTGATCTCCTCCGCGCTCATCCCCGCAGGGGGGGCAGCATAACCAGGGCAGTGTTCGGTTACCAGATCGGTAAAAGCCTCCGGGATGCTTTCGCTTTCCCAATCCGTGAGAAACCGCCAAAACCCCTTGGGGTCTTGTGCCAGAGCAGCGCGTACCAGTGCCTCCGCCTGGGGGTCGGTTGCCTGGCGTTGGGTATCCAAAAACTCGTTCGTATAACGCATCATGCCTCCACAACAGCGCGTTGGGCCAAGATGTTGCGGCGATATTTGTTGTACTGCCAAATACCCAAACCAAGCCCTGCCACCCCCAAGAGCAACCACGGAAACACCCTAATTAACTGGTTTCGATCCAATGCCTCCGTTCCCCAAAGCATAACCAGGACAAAGATGCCAATAGAGGAGCCAATATTGCCCCACAAACTAAACCTGTCTTTTTGGACAATCGCGATCACAAAACTAGCCACGTAGAGGATCAAGAGATACAAGCCAAACCAAAAGAGTGAAAGAAAAACTAGCCCATCCACAAATAACCCACCCGTCAATAGCACCAACACCCCCACAAAACCCCAGGTAGAAAACCGCAGCAGCCGACGACTCGAGCGGCGACCATCCAGGCGAGCCAGCACAAACTGATGCGCATTGAGCCGAAAGACGTACAAGAGCGGCATCAAGGCCAGGAAGAAAACAGCCAGAATGGTGTCTTTTTCCTGGACATTACTTGGGCCATAAAAGTAAGCCGCCGTCAGAAAAACACTCAACACAAACAGCCAGCTCGTACACCAATCGGCTAGGTGATTGTATTTTTTGTTGTAAAATCGTTGAAGTCCATAAAATGCCACCGCAAAAATACTCACCTTCGCCAAACCCAAAAAAAGAATCAACGAAAGCACCTGCCTACGTACCGTCTGGGCGGAGGGAGAGCTATATTCGGGATAGGTAAAGTACAACCCCAGCAGGGATACCGCTACCAGCATCACCATCGCTATCCAGCCAAAAAGCCGCTTGAACGCATCTATATCAGCAGACCTATACAAGTAATAGCCCATCCCCCCCGACAAAAATAAACCGTAGGCAAAGGGCAAAGACGCAAAGAAGTCTCGGTACACCAAAAACTGGCTCCAGCACACCACAATCACCAAAGCCGAGATCGCATACACGACAATACGCAAATACTCACGCCCCAAAAACAACCGGTATAGTAGCGTCAGGGCAATGACCGACAAGTAAAAAAACAACAAAAACAAACTCAATTTCGCCAACTGATACGCGGCTTCGGCTGGTACCTGAAAGGATTCCTCTAAGCTGGCAATATCATAAGCCACTTTTTCGGAGGCATCCAAAGGCGCGATGTCTTTTAGGCGATCGGCGAAGTAATAGTAGGGTGTCCAGATCAAAAGACCATCCTGCCCCAGGAGCAGCATACGATTGCCCCAAAAATCGGGCAGCCCCAACATCTCAAACCGCTCTTCTGGTACTTCCTCTTTATCTTCCCAGGGGTAAGTCAAGTCGATACTTTTTCCATCGGCACGAAAACTGGCTTTCAAACCTTCCGTGGAGTTGCGTTCATAACTAGCCGTTGAGAAGAGCGTATCGGTCTGTACGGACTCATAGGCTTTTTCTTCATAGATCACTTGCCCCGAGCGGTCAGCGAAGAAGATTTGGGTGTCGGCATCGGGGTCTTGAGAATTGGAGACTATCCAAAAAACTTGTAATTCTTGATCGAGGGATGAAGCAAAGCCGACCCGTAGGACACCTTGCGCTACTTTCTTTTCAAAAATCAGTAATCCATTGCCATCCCAAAGGGTAATTTGTTGCTTGCCGGGCTGGTACGCGATTACGTACTGGTCTTCATAGACGGCAGCTAGCCCTTCTCCCTTGACGTGGTGGCTATACAAGATGTTAAGCTGCTCAATGGTACTCTTGCCAGCAAGGCTAAAAAAAGGACGCGGACGCGGTGTAACAAGGGTGCGGATATAGTTTCCGGTGTGGCTCCAGAGGTGCAAACCACCGCTGGCATCTCGGGTGAGCAAGCGGCTTTGCTCGTAGCTGTTATCGAGATACACGTTGAGGACGGGATGCTGGTGGGGCAAGTGATTAACCAGGGTTTGATTGACCTCCTGGGTGATTTGTAGGTACGTCTGGCTCATCTCAAAAAAGGCTTTCAAGATGCGGGGATGTTTTTTTTCTTCGACTTCATAAGCCGTCTTGGCGAGCTGAAGGGCGTGTTCGGGATCATCGGATAGGATGGTCTCTGCCTTGAATATCAGGTCATAAGCTGCTAGCCGGCTGCCGCTTTGTAGTGCCGTTACCCATTGGACAACCGCCAGGACACCTCCCGCGATGATAACAGCAAAGGTAAAGATACTAAGATCGAGTAGGCGTTGCCTCCGTTTGTGGTCGCGTTGGCTCTCCTGGAGGCTTTCCTGGATGAGTTGCTGCTGGAGCGTCGTAGGGGGGGGCTGCTTTTGGGTGCTTTCCTTGAGCCAGGCTTCGGCGTTGTTGAGTTCTTCGCCGCGCAAGAGTAGGCTGTCGTTGGTGGGTGTCTCGGGGGTGAGCGTGATGTTGCCTCCGCTCCACTCGAGGGCTTTGCGCTGCCATCGGTTGTGTGCCATGACGTAGGCACGATCGACTTCTAAGGCACGGATCAGGAGATTGAACATGGCATCGAAGCCATTCTGGAGCGTGATCCATTGGATGGTTGCCAGGGCGGGAGGGAGTTGTTGCTGCTCATGTAGGGGCCGCCAACGGATGGTCAGGATGCGTTTGCCGAGACTGCGGGCGTATTCGGTTTCGTCCTGGCAATAAGGTGAGGCGATGGCATCTGGGGAGATGATAAAGAGGAAGTTATCGGACTGCTCAATACCTTTTCGGATTTCTTGGCCGAAGTCGGCTACCCCCTCTTCGATGTTTTCTTGATCGAACCAGGTGGTTTTTCCGCTGGCTTGTAGGCGTTCGTTGAGCTGTCGGGCAAAGTCGCTATCGGTGCGGGAGTAGGAAATGAAGATGTCTATGTTTTGTAGGTTGCCCGTTTGGGCGGCACTTTCCTCAATGAACTGCTGGTGGAGTGGGTTGGGTGGGTAAGTTTTGCGCTGGATGCCGAGTTTGAGCCAGGCTTGGGCGCGTTGGAGGTTATGCCCTCGGAGGAGGATGCTGGGGTTTTGGCTTTGGTTTTGCCATTTGATGGCCTGAACGAGGAGCATTTTGTGTCGCTCGTGGTAGCTTTTCTCGTGTTGGAGTTGTTGGAGGAGTTGGTGGAAGTCATCGTCAAAGTGTATCTCTTCGGTGTTATCGGTGAAGTCGATGCAGTTGAGGTATCGGATGCTTTGGGGGATTTCCTGGTTGGGTTGGGCAATCTTGATGGGAATGATGCGCTTATTGAGGCTGCGGGCGTAGTTGAGTTCGTCGATGCACTGGGGATTTTGTAGGGTGTGGGGGTCGATGAAAAAGAGGAGGTTGTCGGCCTTTTCGATGCCCTCTCGGATGGCTTCCTGCATCGTTTGCCCTGGGGCGATGTCTCGGTCGGGTGTCCAGGTGGTGATGCAATGCCGGGCCAGGGCCAGGATGAGTCGATCTCGGATGCGTCGGTCTTCCATGGAGCAAGTCAGGAAGACATCGGTCATTCGGTTTTCGGCGTTCTTTCGGGCTTCGCTGATGTAGAGCGCGTGCAGGTCGGTGGGCAAAACAGGAGGTTGCTCGGGGCTAAAGTCGCGGAGGATCCAGGCTTCTGCCGCCTGGCGTTCTTGCCCTACCAGGAGGAGCGCACTTTGTTTTTGTTGGCGTTCCCAATCAAGGGTCTGCTGCAAGAGTTGGGTATGTTGCCGGACGTAGTCTTTGTGTTTGTCCAGGACGGCTACCAATCCCTCAAAGGCTTGATCGAAATCGTCGATGGGCGGGTAAGTATCGGTTCCGGGCAAGCACTGCTCTCGCATATAGACCCAGTTGCGCTTGCCAATTTCGGGGTGCATCTCCTGAAAGCTACTATGCCGTCCCGTTGCCTGAAAGGCGATCCAGTCGTCTTGGCTGCCTTCGGGATAGCGTTCCTGCCAGACCTCCTGTCCAAAACCTTCGATGTGCAAAATCGGGATGATCCGCTTTTGGAGGCGTAGGGCTAGTTCTATCTCCTTGGCGCAGTAGGGAGAATTGACCGAATGCGGGGCGATGATATAGATGAAGTTATCGGCTTGAGCGATACCTTGATCTATCTCGTCCTGAAAATCAACAGCTAAGGGAATGTCATTTTGATCGAACCAAACCTGATACCCTCCCGGACACAATCGCTCGTACAACCGCTTGGCAAAGGCTTTGCTTTCCCGACGTCCGTAAGAAATAAACACGTTTCTTAATTCGCCCATGCGGGAAAGTTAGCAAAAATCTACCGAAAAATGTCGGTACTGGTTTAAGGTTTTTTTCGATCTACGATGGACGGTCTTTGCGCCTGGAGGTCGGAGAGGATGCGGGTGGTCTCGTACAAGTAAAAATCTTTGGCGACGGTCTTTTGCCACTGCTCCCAGAGGCTGCTCTTGGTGGAGTCGGTGGCCATATCGCTTGCATCGACGGGGAGGGCATGAATTTGCATCTCTGGGATGGGTTCCTCAAAGACGGCAAAGGTCTTGGAGGTCTGCTCGGCGGCTTTTTTCTCTGCTTGGTAGGTGTCGAGATGGAGGGCATATTGGGTTTGCTCACGTCGTGTTTTGAGCCACTGGGCGTGGGCTTTGATTTTGTCCATCTCGGGCTGCTGGGCTAGCCGGCTAAGGCTCTCCCTGCGCAGTTGCGCGATGGGCAGGGCAGGCTTAATGGGGGTGTACTTGGCGGGCTTGATCTCGTCCCAGCTTAGGGCTGTGGCTTCGTCGCGCTCGCTGCTGCGCACCAGGGAGAGGGCATTGGGCAGGACGATGTCGGGTTGTACGCCCTGGCGTTGGGTGGTTCCGCCATTGACGCGATAAAACTTTTGGAAGGTCATCTTGACGGCACCCAGAGGCTTGACGGCATCGTAGCTGGGATGCACCATTTGATCTAAGTCGTAGAAACGTTGTACGGTTCCTTTACCAAAAGTTGCCGAATCTGTCCCGACGATGACGGCGCGGCCGTAGTCCTGGAGGGCAGCGGCCAGGATCTCCGAAGCCGAGGCACTGTAAGCATTGACCAGCACGACGAGAGGGCCATCATAAACGACCCCTGACGTTTTGTCGTGGACGGCTTCGGGCTGTGCATTTCTTGATTTGACCTGCACGACGGGCCCTTTGTCGATGTACAAGCCCACAATATCGACTACATCGTTGAGCGATCCGCCGCTGTTGTCGCGTAAGTCGATGATAAGTCCTTCGATGCCGGCTGCTTTGAGTTTTTCGGTTTCCTGGCGCATATCGCTCGAGGAGTTACGTCCGCCGCTTTGGGTGAAGTCTGCGTAAAACTTAGGTAGTTTGATGTAGCCGATGTTCTTTTGGGGGCCCAACAGGGCGGATTTGGCATAGGTAGCTTCAATGATAACGACATCACGAATGATGGGGATGATTTTTTCGGTGTTGTCGGCTTTCAAGACGGTCAGGCGTACTTCGGTGCCTTTCTTGCCTCGGATGAGCTTGACGGCATCATCGACACGTGCCTCCAGGATGCTGACAGGCTTGCCGTCTCCCTGGGCTACTTTCGTGATGCGGTCGCCTACTTCAAGGTCGCCTTGTTTCCAGCAAGGGCTGCCGGCCACGATGCTGGCTACGGTGATGTAGCCTTCTTTTTCGTAGAGGGTTGCTCCGATGCCTTCGAGGCGTCCGGACATACCGATGTCAAAATTTTCTTTGGTGCGCGGGGGCATGTAGTTGGTGTGTGGGTCGTACTGGGTCGTGAAGGCATTGACGTACATGGAGAGCCAATCGGTTTCTTTGAGTTTTTGCATCCGTTGCAAGAACTCCTCGTGGGATTTTTTGACTTCTTGTCGGGCTTCTGCTTCGAGGGCTTTGAATGATTTTTTGTCGTCGGCGGTGCCATCTTCCTGGCGGTCGAGCTTGGCCGAGAGGCGGGTTAGGGTTTGGTATTTGAAGTATTTGCGCCAGCGTTCCTGGCGTTCTTTTTCGTTGGCGGGATAGTCGAGTTGGTCGGGATCGAAGGCGAAAAACTCTTTTTTATCAAAATCGAAAGGCTTGTTGAGAAGTTTTTCGGAAAGCTCGGCGACGGCTGTTAGGCTTGCCTGGAAGCGTTGGAGCGATTGCTGCAAGAACTCATCCCGGCCTTCGGCAAACTGATCGTCGATCAGGTACGTGTACGTGGAAAGCGCGGCGATGTCGGATTGGAGGAAAAACCGCTTGTTGTAGTCCAGGTTGTTGAGGTAGGTTTGGTAGGCGGCCGCCGAAAGCTCGTCGTCGATGGCTTTGGGCTCGTAGTGATAACCCTGAACGAGTTGATAAATGGAACGAAAGAGAATGCTGTTTTTGAGGTCTTCTGGTTCGTTGGTGTTGAGGTGGGCGGCTTGTGTACTAAAAAGGACGATAATCAGTCCGATGATTCCAAATTTGAGCGTTTTTAGCGGCATAAGTGTTGCGTTCGTTCAAGACAATACTTGGGTATTACGGAAAGGTAGAAGTAAAGTTGCAAGGCTTTTGTTTGGG
Source organism: Bernardetiaceae bacterium (assembly GCA_036822015.1). Taxonomy (GTDB): domain Bacteria; phylum Bacteroidota; class Bacteroidia; order Cytophagales; family Bernardetiaceae; genus DAISIL01. The sequence continues at coordinate 7,141 of DAISIL010000020.1, forward strand.
CTGGCAAGAAAAGTGCTAGGCTTTTGTTGGTTTTCATCCCTACGCAACGCCCATGCCGGATACACCTACGCATTGCCTAAACTGCGATACGCCACTGGCAGGCCGCTACTGCCATCAGTGCGGACAAAGCCGCCGTGTGCAGCCTATCGGAATGCGCTATCTGGCCTACGAGATCACCCACTTAATCAACCTTGATCGGGGCATTCCGCATACCTTCTTACAACTGACCCTGCGCCCGGGACACGCCATCCGAGCCTATATCGCCGGCCACCGCAAACGCTATTTCAATCCGATCAAATACTTGCTGCTCGTGAGTGCCATTGCGGCTTTTATTCATCTTTTTATCCCTTACGATGAGATATTTGATTTTTCCCAATCCCCCGTGTCTGTTGAGTTCGAAAAGGAACTGGAGGCAGCCCAGGGGAGAGAAAAAGAAAAAATGCAGCAGCTTGCCCTGGAATCTGCTAAGTTTAGAGAGATGGCCGTCCAGCTCATCACCTTGACCTTTAATCAGTATTTTTCGCTGATTATGCTCTTGTCCATACCCATTTTGAGTGTCTTTACGCGGCTGTTTTTTTATCGTCATGCTTACAACTACGCCATGCACTTTGTCCTCAACTGCTATCTGATTGGTCATACGTTGTGGTTTTATGTGCTACTGCTACCGTTTGCGTTGCTGGGCTGGCTTCATTTTACCTTCGTTTCGCAGGTCTATTTTGTGCTTTACATGGGACACAGCATCTGGGCATACATCCAGTTTTTTGCTCCTCGTTATCGTGTGTGGGCGGGCTTGAAGGCTTTGTTTATGATCCTGATTTTCTCAACTTTGTTTTTCTTTGCCCTAGCGGTGGCACTGGTGCTGTACTACGTCCAACAAAACGAGATACCCTACCTGCTTCAGGATTAGCGATCCAAAAATTGCTGAAACGGATTATTTTTTGAAATTTTGCTGAACACCTCACCTTACCCGCCCATGCCCCACGATTTGCTTCAGCAAGCCTTAGCATCGCTCACCTACACCAAGCCCCCCGAAGACCTCTACGCTCCCATCGACTACATCCTGCGCCTGGGTGGTAAGCGAATGCGCCCCCTGCTCTGCCTGATGAGTTATCAACTCTTTAAGGATGACCCCCAAACCATCCTGCGCCCTGCCCTAGCCACGGAGGTCTTCCACAACTTTACGCTCCTCCACGACGACATCATGGATAAAGCCCCCCTGCGGCGCGGACAGCCCACGGCCCACGAAAAATGGGACACCAACACGGCCCTGCTCTCGGGCGACGTGATGCTCGTCAAAGCCTATGACCTCCTCCTGGATGTCCCCGATCACCAACTGCGGGAGGTGCTGCTGCGCTTCAACCGCTGCGCTACGGAGGTCTGTGAAGGGCAGCAATACGATATGTCCTTTGAGGAGCGCGACGCGGTAAGCCTGGATGAGTATATCCAGATGATCCGCCTCAAAACGGCTGTCTTATTGGGCTTTGCCTTGCGCCTGGGCGGCATTCTGGCCGATGCCCAGACCGATACCTGCCACCAACTGGATGCCCTGGGTGTGGCCGCCGGTATTGGTTTTCAGATCCAGGATGACCTCTTGGATGTCTATGCCGATCCCCAAAAATTTGGCAAACAAGTGGGGGGAGATATTCTGGAAAACAAAAAAACTTACCTTCGCCTGACTGCCCAAAGCCTTGCCGATGCCCCCACGCTGGCGGCCCTCCAGGCAGACTACCCCACGCCGGCACAAAAAATACAAGCCGTTCGGGAAATCTACGACCGCCTCGGGGTTAGGGAGCAAGCCACGGCGGCCATGCAGGGCTACTTTCGCGAGGCCTTCGGTATCCTGGATCGCATCCCCGTAGCCAAAGCCCGTAAGGAAGCCTTACACCACTTACTCCACCAATTATCCCAAAGAGACCACTGATGAAAATTTTCTTGTACGATACCGTTTTTGAGTTTCTCGATTATCCCAGGCGAGCCAAAGGCACGCTCACACAGGCGATTGAGCGCGTAGCCGACGTATGGGATACCTTCGAGCGTACCCGTATGGGGGGCATGAAAGAGATCAAATCTGTGGTCTTTGTGCATCCAACCCCACAAGTGATCTTTGATGGCTTTCGGGCGCATTTTGTGGAGGTGCCGGCAGCGGGAGGGGTTGTCCAAAAAGACGATCACTTTTTGCTGATGCGTCGCAACGGGCATTGGGACTTGCCCAAGGGCAAGATCGACCCAGGCGAAAGCCAATCCGAGGCAGCCCTTCGAGAGGTGCAGGAGGAGTGCGGTGTACGCGCACATATTGTTCATCTGCTCACCCAAAGCTGGCATATCTATCAGGCGGGTGGGCAGCTGATGCTCAAACCCACGACCTGGTATTTGATGCAATGCCTCGACGATAGCCAGATGGCTCCCCAGGGCGATGAGGGCATCACCGAACTCCGTTGGGCCACCCATACCGAAGCCCGACACCTGCTCCGTAGTTCGTTTGCGTCTTTGCAAGAGGTCTTTGCCCAGGTGGTGCCGTGAGCCTCCTCAAAAAACTAGCCTCCCAAACCGCCTATTACGGCTTGAGCAGTGTCGTGGGACGGCTGCTCAATTACCTTTTGGTACCTTTCCATACGGGCGTATTCTCGACCGAAGCCTACGGTATCGTCTCGGATTTTTATGCCCATGCGGCGCTGCTCCAGATTTTGTTCGTCTATGGCATGGAGACGACCTTTTTTCAGTTTGTGGCCCACAAAAAGCAAGACCTACGGGAGACGTTTTCGCTGATCTTGACGCGGCTCATCGTCAGTTCGGGGATATTTTTTGTGATCTTATGGTATGCCGCCGACGGGATCTCTGCCTGGATGGGCTATCCGGAAAAGGGGATGTTTGTGCGTTGGTTTGGCTGCATCTTGGTTTTTGATACCCTGGCCATGCTTCCCTTTGCGCGTTTACGCCTGGAGGGCAAGGCGCGTCGTTTCGCGTTCTTGAAGCTGGGTCAAATCTTGCTGACGGTCTTGCTCAACATCGGTTTTTTGTATCTCTTACCGAAGGCGATCACGAGCGAGCGTTGGGCTTTTTTGTCGCCCCTGTATGTGGCGGACTTGGGCTTGGGGTATGTCTTTTTGTCGAACTTGATCGCCAATGGGCTGCTGCTGGTCTGGCTGTTGCCTCACTTTCGGGGGTTTTATTGGCGATGGAGTTGGGCGAAGTTTTCGCCGATGTGGCGCTACGCTTATCCGCTGATCTTCACGGGTATCGCCTATACGATCAACGAGGTAGCCGACCGTAGCCTCCTCAAATACCTGCTGCCGGAGGGCTTTTATGCCGGCTTGAGTACCCTGGATGCTGTTGGGGTGTATTCGGGTTGTTACAAGCTGTCCATTTTTATTACGCTGGCTGTGCAGGCGTTCAAGTATGCGGCGGAGCCGTTCTTTTTTGCGCAGGCGGCCGAGCGGGATTCTCCCCAGACCTTTGCTCGGCTGATGCGCTACTTCGTGATCGCCTGTGCGGGCATGATCGTGCTGGTGAGTGCGGAGTTAAGGCTTTTGCAGGTGGTGTTTTTGCGGCAGCCGGCTTATGCCCAGGGCTTGGTGGTGGTTCCTTTTTTGTTGTTTGCCAATACTTTTTTGGGGATGTACTACAACCTCTCGGTGTGGTTTAAGGTAACCGATCGGACGTACTACGGTACCTGGATTAGCTTGATAGGCATGGGCGTTACGCTGCTCCTCAACGTATTACTGATTCCTCACCTGGGCTACCTGGGGAGTGCCATTGCTACCTTTGCTTGTTATTTGACGATGGCTTTGGTGTGTTATCTATGGGGACAGCGTTTTTATCCGATTCCGTATCCGGTGGGGGCCGTGATGGGTTATTTGGGGCTGGCGGCGGTGCTGTCGGCGGTGGCTTTTGGGGTAGCCTTTGCACAGTTTTGGGTAGATCAGGTGTTTCGTTTGGGTATTCTGGGGATTTTTGTGGGGGTGGTTTGGCAAGGGGAGAAAAAGCGAGCCATTCCGGATACTTAATTCTTAGCAAATTTTCGCTAGAAGTCTAACAATATTGGGGAAAATCAGATTTTTATAGTAAATTTCGTTTCCGTTATACGTTCATTCAGACGGCTCATTTTTTATTTTAACGCAACTTAAATCACCTATACCCATGTCCGATCAATTGACTGCCGAATTGCACTACAAAGGAAAAACGTATGAACTACCCGTAGTCGTTGGCACAGAGCAAGAAGAAGCCATTGATATTAGCAAACTCCGCGATCAAAGCGGACTGATTACCCTCGATCCTGGCTACAAAAACACAGGGGCTACCACCAGCGAGATCACGTTCCTGGACGGCGAAAAAGGGATTCTCAACTACAGGGGATATTCGATTGAAGAACTCACCGAAAAATCCAACTTTTTGGAGATCTCTTATTTGCTTATCTACGGTAAGTTGCCCACCGAGACGGAACTGCTCAACTTCAACAACGCCGTTACCGAACACACGCTCATCCACGAGGATATGCGGAAGATATTCGAGGCTTTTCCTGCGGCGGCTCATCCGATGGGCATTCTGGCTACGATGGTTTCGGCCCTGACGGCTTTTTATCCCAACTCCTTAGACCCTTATCGTCCGGCCGAAGAAGTCGAACTGACGATCATCCGTCTGCTGGCCAAAGTACCTACGATTGCTGCCTGGGCCTACAAAAACGAAATGGGGCATCCCTACATGTACCCCGACAACAGCAAGGACTACGTGGCGCGTTTCCTCAAAATGATGTTTGGCTTGCCCACCGACGAGTACGAGGTAGATCCGGTACAGGTCGCCGCCCTCGATAAGCTCCTCATCTTGCACGCCGACCATGAGCAAAACTGCTCTACCTCTACGATTCGTATCGTTGGATCAGCTTTGGCTAACCTCTACTCTGGCGTAGCCTCTGCCATCAGTGCTTTGGGTGGTCCCCTACACGGAGGTGCCAACCAGGCAGTCCTCAACATGCTCGAGCGCATCCAAGCCGAAGGCGGAAATGTCCGTAACTTCCTTGACAAAGCCAAAGACAAAAACTCGGACGTGCGCCTGATGGGCTTTGGACACCGCGTCTATAAAAACTTTGACCCGCGTGCCAATATCATCAAAAAGTACTGCGACGAAGTCCTGGATAAGATGGGTAAAAGCGATCAACTCCTCGATATTGCCCGCGAGCTAGAGCAAGCCGCTCTCAGCGAAGACTACTTCATTGAGCGCAAACTCTACCCCAACGTCGATTTTTATTCCGGTATCATCTACCGCGCCCTGGGCATCCCGACCGATATGTTTACGGTCATGTTTGCCCTCGGACGTATGCCCGGCTGGATCGCCCAATGGAAGGAAATGAAAGAAAGCAAGCAGCCCATCGGACGACCCCGACAAATCTACACCGGAGCTACGCTGCGTAGCTATACGCCTATTGAGCAGCGATAGGCATAAGGAGAAGACGCGCTAAATTATCACCCTGGCAGAGTTCTTATCCGGACTACTGCCAGGGTTTTTGCGTTTTATTCGTTAAAGAAAAGCCAGGTCAGGGCGTGCGGAAACTCCAGTCCCCAGTAGTGTTCCTGGTGCTTGCCCTCCGAATTGACGGACATCTTGACGCGCAGGAGAGATTCATCGGGTAGCTGTTGCTTGATCGAGAAGGCAAAGCGTTCGATGTTCGGGATCAGGCGCAGGCTCTCATCTCCTCCACCGTAGAGATAAATGCGCATGGGTTCTTGGGGGATAAAATCGCGGGCTTGCTGAAAAATCTCGTGCGAAATCCAGAGGGAGGGCGAAAAAATCATAAACTTACTAAAAACATCGGGCAGATGCAGGGCCGCATAAGCGGTAATCAATCCTCCCATTGAGCTGCCACCCATGCCTGTACTGCGTCGGTCGGGGAAGGTACGGTAGCGTTTGTCGATGTGGGGTTTGAGTTCGTCGAGGATAAACTGGAGATACTTTCGCCCTTCTCCATGTCCAAACTTGGGGTGATCGAAGGGGTTAAACTCGTTGATGCGTCGGCTTTCGGCGTGGTCGATGGCCACAACAATGACCCCGTCTTTTTGGCTTCTGCCGAGGCGTTCGAGGTGTTTATCCACGCCCCAGGTGCCATAGGGGGCATCTTCTTCGTAGAGGTTTTGTCCGTCCTGGAGGTACAAGACGGGGTAGCGTCGGTCGGTGTTGTGGTCGTAGTCGTGGGGTAAGATCACGGCGATACGTCGGGTTTTACCTAAGGCTGGAATTTTGTATCGTTCTGAAATTAACTCGATACGAGGGGTATAACTAAGCGGTTCTTGATCCATCGGGGATGTAAAAGATAACTTTTGCGAACAAATATACGGACTAGAACAGGATTTGTGCCTATCTTTGAGCGGCATTACCAATCAATGTTTTTTTTATGAGATGGATATGGGCAGTGGTAGTCATGGGTTTGCTTTCGGGCTGTGTGGTCATTAAGAGCAAAAAAAAATATGAAGCCGAGGTCGCCCAGCGCAACCAACTTACCCGAGATTTACGTGCCTGTGAGGCACAAGTAGTCCTGCTCCGAGAGGATACGGCGCGTATCGGGGCACAGTTGCGCAACCTACAAAAACAATACGCCGACCTACAAAAACAAAGCAGCCTCACGAGTGAGCAACTCTCGGAGCAGCTCCGCCAAAAAGCCGCCGCCCTCAACGATAAAGATATGCTCCTGCAAGAGCGCGAAGCACGCCTACAAGAACTCCAAACCATCATTGAGAACCAACGCAAAGCCTCCCAGGAACTCCTCTCCAAGCTCCAAAATGTCCTCAAAGGCTTTGCCGACGACGAACTCTCCTTAGAGATCAAGAACGGAAAAGTGTATGTCTCCATGTCCGATAAGCTGCTTTTCCTTTCGGGGAGTGCCGAGGTGGACAAAAAAGGCAAAGAAGCCCTCCAAAAACTCGCCGAAGAACTCAACCGCAACCCCGAGATCGAAATCATGGTAGAAGGCCACACCGATAGCGTCCCGATTCGTACCAAACGCTTTGCCGACAACTGGGACCTGAGCGTCGTTCGGGCAACCTCCATCGTGCGCCTGCTCACGGAGAGCTACCAGGTAGCCCCCGAGCGGCTCCTACCCGCTGGAAGGGGGGAGTTTTTTCCCATAGCAGATAACAAAGATACCCAGGGACGCGCCCTCAACCGCCGTACTGAAATTGTCCTTTCGCCCAAACTCGATGATCTTTATTCGTTTTTGGAGGCAAAAGAATAAAAGAATTGTAGTTTTGCCGTACAATACCCAGCATCAAGCATGACCCAAAGAGCCTACCAGCGTTGCACGCGCTGTATCATGGATACGACAGACCCCAAAATTGTCTTTGACGAAAAAGGCGTTTGTAACCATTGCCACCGCTACGATAATCTTTTGGCATCCCGTGTGTTTCGGGGTGAAGAAGCCGAGGCTAAACTCCAGGAGATCGTCAAGCAAATCAAGGGCAGCCGCACCAAAGAAGGATACGACTGTTTGATTGGCGTTAGTGGTGGCGTAGATAGCACGTATGTCGCTTACCTAACGAAGAAAAAACTCGGGCTTAACCCCCTGGCTGTCCACTTCGATAACGGCTGGAACTCCGAACTCGCCGTGGGTAACATCGAACGCACCATCCAGCGGATGGGCATTGACTTGCTCACCCATGTCATTGATTGGGAGGAGTTTAAGCACCTTCAGTTGAGCTTTCTCAAGTCCTCCACCCCCGACGGAGAAGTACCCACCGATCATGCCATCAACGCTTTGCTGTTTAGGGAAGCCAACAAGCACGGCATCCGGTATATCATCAACGGGATGAACTTTGCCACCGAATCTATGGCCGTTGAAGATTGGGCTTATGGGCATTCAGATTGGCGGTATATCCGTTCGGTGCATCAGCGGTTTGAGAATACCCCCCTCAAGGACTATCCCCATTACACCTTCTTAGACCTCTTTTATTGGACGTTCATCAAGCGCATTCGTGTCATTTCGATCCTCAATTATATCGACTACAACAAGGACGAAGTCAAGCGACTGATCCAGGATGAACTGGGTTGGATCGACTACGGCGGCAAGCACTACGAATCGGTCTATACCCGCTTTTATCAAGGATATGTCTTGCCCCAAAAGTTCAACATTGATAAGCGCATCGGGCATCTCTCCGATCTGATCCGATCGGGGCAAGTCAGCCGAGAGGAGGCCCTCCAAAAGCTCGAACACCCCGACTACAACAACGAACTGATGGAGTCGGATAAGGAGTTTGTCCAAAAAAAGTTTGGGCTTACGCCCGAAGCCTTTGCCCAGATCATGGATGAACCCCCAAAAAATCACATGGACTACCCCAACAACAAAACCCGTGTCATGCAAATCAAGGACATCGTCAATCGCTTACGCAAAGCCGGACTGTACACCAAATGATGCCCCAATGTATCACCTTAATTTCTCTAAATCTCCATGAAAACCATCTCGTTTGCCCTCATTGGTTGCGGTCGCATTGCCCAGCGGCACGCCCAGCACATCCACAAATACGGAAAACTGGTGGCCGTCTGTGATGTTGTCCAGGAACGCGCCGATGCCCTAGCCGAAACGTATGGCGCAACGGCCTTCTACGATCATCAAGAGATGCTCCAAAGTACGGATGTCGATGTGGTCTCGATTTGTTCACCCAACGGACTTCACGCCCAACACAGCATCGCTGCCCTCAACGCAGGCTTTCACGTCCTGTGCGAAAAGCCCATGGCCATCAGTGTCTATGACTGCGGCGAGATGATAAAAGCCGCCGAACGCGCCAACCGCCGCCTCTTTGCCATCAAACAAAACCGATTCAACCCGCCCGTAGCTGCCGTCAAGGAAGCCATTGAGGCCGGACGCTTCGGCAAAATATTCAGTGTGCAGTTGAGCTGCTTCTGGAACCGAAACTTTGACTACTACAAAGACTCCTGGAAAGGTACGCAAGCCCTGGATGGCGGTACGCTCTACACCCAGTTTAGCCACTTTGTCGATTTGCTGTATTGGATCATCGGGGATGTCAAGCGCGTACAAGCCTTCAAAAACAACTACGCCCACCAGGGAATCATTGAGTTTGAGGATACGGGCGTGGTCATTGTTGAGTTCCACAACGGAGCCATCGGGACGATCAACTACACCGTCAATAGCTACGGCAAAAACATGGAAGGCTCCCTGACCATCTTCGGCGAAAAAGGTACGGTCAAGATCGGTGGGCAATACCTCAACGAACTCGAGTACCAAAACATCGAAGGTTTTGTGTTTGAAAACCTCCCCGAAGGCAACACGGCCAACAACTACGGCCAGTATCAGGGGTCGATGTCCAACCACGGAGAGGTGTATCAAAACGTTGTCGCTGTCCTCAACGAGGGACAAATGATTTCGACCAATGCCTTTGAAGGGCTCAAAACGGTAGAGATCATCGACAAGATTTACCGCTCGATGCAACAAAACGCCCTGCCTCATGCCTGAACCGAAGTATTTTGATGCCGCCATCCGGGCGGTGCAGTTTGGGGAGGGCGTGAAGGTCGTCCGGCCCGCTAATCTCTACGAGTGTACGATTGGTGATGGCTGTTTTGTGGGCCCTTTTGTGGAGATACAGAAAGGTGTTGTCATTGGGGCGCGTACCAAAATCCAATCACATAGCTTTGTTTGTGAACTCGTTACGATTGGTGCCGATTGCTTTATTGGACACGGGGTGATGTTCATCAACGATACCTTTGCCAAAGGCGGCCCTGCGGGAGGCGACCAGAGCCTCTGGAAGTCCACCACGATCGGCGATCATGTTTCTATTGGCAGCAATGCCACCATCTTGCCCGTCCGTATCTGCGATCACGTCGTGATTGGTGCGGGGGCTGTTGTTACCAAAGATATTACGGAGCCGGGGGTCTATGTGGGCAACCCGGCCAAAAAATTATCCTAACCATGAATATCCCCTTTGTTGATCTGAAGGCACAATACCACAGCCTCAAACCCGAGATGGATGCCGCCATTGCCGACGTCCTCGAAAATACCGCTTTCATTGGCGGAAGCCACGTGAGTAGCTTTGCCGAAAACTTTGCCCAGACCTATGGTGTAAAGCACTGTGTCCCTTGTGCCAATGGAACCGATGCGCTCTATATTGCGATGCGGATGCTGGGCATTGGAGCGGGCGATGAGGTCATCACGACGGCCATGTCCTGGATTTCGACCTCCGAAACCATCAGCCAGACCGGTGCTACGCCCGTTTTTGTGGATGCAGACGAGTACCACACCCTAGATGCGGCTGCCATCGAAGCCAAGATCACGCCCCGCACCAAGGCCATCATCCCCGTACACCTCTACGGACAGATGGCAGACATGGAACAGATCATGGCCATTGCCCAGCAGCACAATCTCAAGGTCATCGAGGACTGCGCCCAGAGCCATTTCTCCGAACTTCACGGCAAACGCGCCGGACTTTGGGGCGATGTGGCTACGTTTAGCTTTTATCCAGGCAAAAACCTCGGGGCTTATGGCGACGCAGGATGCCTGATTACCAACGATGAAGCCCTGGCCACCGCCTGTAAGCGATATGCCAACCACGGGGCCCTGGTCAAGCACCACCACGAAATCGAAGGCATCAACAGCCGCCTCGATGGCTTACAAGCAGCCGTCTTGAACGTCAAGCTACCCCATATCCTCCACTGGACGGCCGCCCGCCAGCAGGTAGCCCATCAGTACATGGAGCAGCTATCGGATATTGCCCAGCTAGAACTCCCCTTGATTCGTCCCAAAAGCGAACACAGCTTCCACGTCTTCGCCGTTAAGGTTCCCGAGCGTGCGCCTTTTCAGGAGTTTCTTCAATCCAAAGGCATCGCCACGCAGGTACATTACCCCAACGCCATGCCCTTTATGCCCGCTTACGCCCACCAAAAAGCCCAGCCCGAAGACTACCCCAACGCCTTTGATCTCCAAAACAGAGAAGTTTCCCTGCCCATCTTCCCCGAAATGACGGAGCAGCAGGTGAACTACGTAACGGATCAAATCCGTAGCTTCTTTTAAAAAAAACATCCTGCCCTTGTTTGCGCGCAATGCCAGCACAGATGATGGCAGGCGTTTTTTTGGGTCGGTGAGCCATCTTCAAACTTCTTGTCGCCTTGGAAAAGAAAAACATCTGGTACATCTCCAAATACGCCACCCCCATCAAGTATTTCTTTGGCACGCGGCACTTTTACTACGGTGAAGTCTGGGCAAAGGAGGGACATCGCGTATGCGTCATTACCTCAAACGCCAATCACTTAGCCAAAGGTAAGCTGCCCACGTTTCGGGGAAAGTCCTTTCGGGAGGTCATCCAGGGTGTAGAGACGATTTGGCTCAATACTTTCCAGGCACAGACAGCCAGCGGCTTAGCGCGTATCCTGAGTTGGCTTCACTTTGAGTGGCAACTGCTCACCCTCGATACGCGCCACTTGCCCAAACCCGATGTGGTCATTGTTTCTTCGCTTTCCCTGCTGACGATTCTGAACGGCTATCGCCTCAAAAAAAAATACAACGCTCGGCTCATCTTCGAGATTCGGGACATCTGGCCCCTGACGGCGATGGAGTTGGGGGGGTATTCGGCCGGCCATCCGTTCATTCGCGTCCTGGCGTGGGTGGAGCGGTTTGGCTATCGCAAGGCGGATGCCATCGTGGGTACGATGCCCAACCTGGCGGAGCATGTACGCCAGGTATGCCCGCAGGCTGCCCCCGTGTATTGTATGCCGCAGGGTATTCAGATGAGTTTTTATACCGAAGGACAGCGGGAGCTAGATCAGGCGTTCATCGAAACCTATATCCCGAAGGGTAAGTTTGTCGTGGGGTATGCCGGGGCTTTGGGGCGTTCCAACAGCCTGCATACCATCGTGGAGGCCGCCCGTCTTTTGCAGGATCACCCCCAGATACACGTCGTTCTTCTGGGTGATGGCGACTTCAAGACCGAACTCGAGGCCCTCTCCGAAGGGCTGCCCAATATCAGCTTTGCGCCGCGCATCGAAAAACCCTACGTCCAGTCTTTCCTTCGGCATTGTCAGTTGCTTTATGATAGTGTCGCCGATACGGTCATTTATCGCTACGGACTTTCCCGCAACAAATGGATGGATTACATGTACGCGGCCAAGCCCATCGTGGCTTCCTACTCCGGTTTTCTCTCGCTCATCAACGAAGCCCAATGCGGAGAAGCCGTTCCGGCCGAAGACCCCAAAGCCCTGGCAGATAAGCTATTGGCATACGCCCAAAAGCCACCCCAGGAGTTAGAAGCGATGGGGCAACGGGCCCACGACTTCCTGATCGAGAACCGCACTTTTGAGACCCTCGCAAAAAAATATGTCGCTTTGTTTGGAGATTAGATTTTTTTTTCCGTCTTTGGTGTAAAAAATACACTTACATCATGCAGATTCTCCAACAGCTCTACCGCAGCAACCTAGCCCTGCTCACCGATCTCTACCAACTCACGATGGCTCAAGGCTACTGGAAAAGCGGTATGCGCGACCATGAAGCGGCCTTTCATCTCTTTTTTCGGAAAGCTCCTTTTAAGGGCGGCTTTACCATTGCCGCTGGGCTAGAGTACGTGATCGACTACCTACGTGATTTTCACTTTGAAGCCGATGATGTTGCCTTCCTGGCCCAGCAGACGGGTAGTGATGGCAAACCGCTTTTTGAGCAAGATTTTTTGGATTATCTGCAAGGGATGCGTTTTACCTGTGATGTAGAAGCCGTGCCGGAGGGATCGGTCGTTTTTCCGCAGGAGCCACTCTTGCGCATAACGGGATCGCTGATTGAGGCCCAGCTCATCGAGACACCCCTCCTGAACATCATCAACTTTCAGAGCCTGATCGCAACCAAGGCCGCCCGCGTTTGTATGGTAGCCGGGGATGAACCCGTCCTCGAGTTTGGTTTGCGTCGGGCCCAAGGCATTGATGGTGGCTTAGCCGCCAGCCGGGCAGCTTATCTGGGTGGCTGTGCGGCAACTTCTAATGTGCTGGCAGGCAAGCTCTTTGGTATCCCCGTCAAGGGAACACACGCCCATAGTTGGGTCATGTCCTTTGATTCGGAAGCCGAAGCCTTTACCCGCTACGCCGAAGCCATGCCCAACAACTGCATCTTTTTGGTGGATACCTACGATACCCTCGAGGGTGTGCGGGAGGCCATCAAGGTAGGGCAGCAGATGCGTACCCGAGGACACGAAATGGCCGGCATCCGCCTCGATTCCGGCGACTTAGCCTACCTGAGCATCGAAGCCCGAAAACTCCTCGATGATGCCGGTTTTGGAGACACCAAAATTGTGGCCAGCAACGATCTGGATGAATACCTCATCAATAGCCTCCATCAGCAGGATGCCAAAATCAATGTCTGGGGCATCGGCACAAAACTGACCACGGCCTATGACCAGCCCGCCCTGGGGGGGGTCTATAAAATTTCGGCCATCCGCCCACCCAAGGGCGACTGGAAACCCAAGATCAAACTCTCCGAGCAGGCGATCAAAATATCCAATCCGGGCTTGCAACGCATCCGCCGGTTTTATGACGAAGATGGCCTTGCCGTGGCCGATATGATCTACGAGGAGTCGATGCCCCCCGACGAAAAAAATCTCATCATCGACCCCAAGGACATGACCCGTCGCAAAAAGATCAAGAAAAAAATGCGCTCGGTCGATCTGCTAACCCCCATCTTTGCGCGCGGCCAATGCGTCTATGATCTCCCGACACTGCACCAGAGCAGGCAGCGCGTCAAGGACGAACTCCAGACCTTTCACCGCAGCATCCGACGACTGACCAACCCCCACGAGTATCCCGTAGGGCTTGAACGCCAGCTTTTTGATCTGCGTACCCGATTGATTTTGGAGCAACGCGCCCACCACGAAGACTAGCCAACAACACTAAGACGGCTTTAATCCGCTTTTATTGAACAGCCCATACGCTAGCCCACCCAGTGTGATGCCCAGCAAAGCACCGCCCAGCACATCGCCCGGGTAATGCACGCCCACATACACACGGGTATAGCTCACCAGTACCGCCCAAGAGAAAAGCCCCAGGACGGCCGATATTTTTTGTCGCCACAGCAAGGAGAGCAGCATGGCTACGCCAAAGGCGTTGGCGGCATGAGACGAAACAAAACCATATTGCCCGCCGCAGCCCGTCAGCAAGTCCAGGGAACAGTCGAGTAGTGGCTCATGGCAAGGTCGTAGCCGCCCAAAGAACGGCTTCATCAAGCCCGAACTGATCCGATCCGTGGCCGTAATCAGCAGTACCAACACGAGTAATACCCGCCACACTTGTCCCCGATACTGCCAGGCCAAAAGTCCCAACCACAGGGCATAGAGCGGCAACCACGACCATTTGCCCGTCGCCCAAACCATAAAGCCATCCAGCATCGGATGGTGTAGGCTGTGCAAGGCACAAAAGAGGGCTTCATCGAAGGCACGTAAGCGATCCAGCATCAAAAGACAAGGTACAAAATCTACCGACAACCAACACCCATTTGTTTTTTTTATATTTGCTTAATCACCCACCCATTCAAACCAAGACATGGAAACCGATCTCTGGATAGATGGCTATCCCCACGAACGCTATACGGCTAAGACTTACACCCCCGAGGAGATGATTCAGCGCACGGAGGATTTTTATTATCAGGCAAATCAACGCCGCACCGTCAGGACTTTTTCGGATAAACCCATCCCGCGTGCGGTCATCGAAAACATCCTCCTGACGGCCTCTACGGCTCCTTCGGGTGCCAACCGCCAACCCTGGACATTTTGTGTCGTCGCTGATCCGGCTTACAAAGCCCGCATTCGGGCCGCCGCCGAAGAAGAAGAGCGCAAAAACTACCAACAACGGATGCCCGATACCTGGCTCGACGACTTGCGTCCCATCGGTACCTCCTGGGAAAAACCCTTCCTGGAGATTGCCCCCTATCTCATCGTGGTTTTTCGGCGAAACTTCGAGATGGAAGGCACCCAACGCCGCAACAATTACTACGTCAGTGAATCGGTAGGACTGGCCTGCGGGATGCTCATCCAGGCGATCCATCATGCGGGGCTGGTTACGGTTACGCATACGCCTAGCCCGATGGGTTTTTTGGCCGATGTCCTGGACCGCCCGCACAACGAACGCCCGTTTTTGCTCTTGCCCGTAGGCTATCCTGCCGAGGAGGTTTATGTTCCGAAAATCAAACGAAAACCCCTAGACCAGATCGCGGTCTTCTATGAATGAGGATCGCCCTTGTATTGGGGTCTTTGATTCGGGGGTGGCGGGCCATCGAAGCAGTGCTGCCCGAGGTGCCAACGATCTATCTAGCCGATCAGGCGTATTGCCCTTACGGGGATAAGTCCCCCGAACGCATCGCCGAGCGCAGTCTGGCTATTGCCAGATACCTTTACGGGCAGGGCTGCCGTTTGTTGGTGGTGGCCTGCAATACCGCTACCGCCGCTGCTATCGGTACGCTTCGGCATATTTGGGGCGGGCGCATGCCCATCGTGGGTATGGAGCCGGCCCTTAAGCCTGCCGTCCTTCAAACCCAAACGGGACATATCGGACTGCTGGCCACGGCTGGCACGCTCAACGGCCGGCTTTTTCGGGAAACCAAAGCCCGATTTGCTGAACACGTAACGGTGCATAGCTGCATTGGGCATGGGCTGGTGGAGTGTGTAGAAGCTGGTCATATCCAGACCCCACAAACGATGGCTTTGTTGGCGCAATACCTAGCCCCCATGCTCTCGGACAGGATCGACCATCTGGTACTGGGCTGTACGCATTATCCCTTTCTGATACCGGCTCTGGAGGAGTTGCTGCCTGCTGGGGTCGTGGTTGTGGAGCCAGCCGAGGCAGTGGCTCGTCAGGTGGCCCGCCGTTGGAGATACGCGATAGCTCCCCAAGAAGTAACGCAACATCGTTTTGGTAGCACGGGACAAACCGATGCTTTAGCCCGTATGCTACGCACCCTGGGACGCAAAGAAACCCCTACTCGGGTATCGCTTACGCGCGATGGCTCGGCAAGGTAAACCAAAAGGTGCTGCCTGCTCCCGGTGCGCTGGTTACGCCGATCTCTCCGCCGTTCCATTCCACAAAATCCCTACAAAGCATTAGACCTAAGCCTGTTCCGCGTTCGTTGTTGGTGCCACGCTGGCTTTCGGTGATACCCAGGAAGAGCTTCTCTTGTGTGGCCGGCGACATGCCCACGCCGGTATCTTGTACGTAAATTTTGAGGGTTGTTTCCGAAATTTCCTCTATCCGGATACTGACCTGCCCTCCTCGGGGCGTGAACTTGAGGGCGTTGCTGATGAGGTTGCGTAGCACCAACTTGACCGCTTCTGGATCGACCCAAACGTCGGGCAGATGCTCGGGTAAATATCGGTTGATTTGGATGTCTTTTTGTTGCTGCATTTCTCCGAAAAGCTGGATGGTATTGCGGAGCAGATGGGGCAGTTGGATGGCTCTGGGGTGCATACTTTGCCCCTCGGATTCGATCTGGATACGGGCCCAGCTCAGCAAGTTTTCGAGGAGTTCGGAGATGTTTTGTACGTTGAGGCTTGCGTTGGCCATCATCTTTTGTAGCTCGTCGGGATCATTGAATCCTCCGAGCTGGAAGATGGTCAGGATGCCTTGTAGGAGGTTGAGCGGGCTGCGCAAGTCGTGGGAGATAATCGAAAAAACACGGTCTTTGGTGGCATTGAGGGATTTGATCTCTTTGAAGCTCTCCGAAAGCCGCAAGACGGATTGTATCCTGGCCCGCAACTCGATGGGGTCGATGGGCTTGCGGACATAATCTACGGCACCGGCATCGAGTGCTGTCTGGAGGTTTTGGGAGGAGGTCATAATGCCTGTTGCCATGATAACGGGAATATCGGCCGTGTGTCGGTGGGCTTTGAGGGCTTGCAGGAGGGCGATGCCGTTCATTTCGGGCATCTCCCAATCGGTAATGACCAGATCGGGGAGATGCTTTTTGGCGATCTCAAAAGCGATCTTTCCGTTGGGTGCTTTCAGGACGTTGTATCCTTCCTCAATCTGGTTGATGGCTTGATAAATGCTGTGTAAGCTACCTGCTTCGTCATCTACGATCAGAAAAGTCATGGGCCAGTTCTTGTTCTTTAAAAATAAAATCAATGATATGCAAAGCTGCCTCGCGTCCGTCCAGGGCCGCCGTTACGGCCAGGTCAGCCCCACGCACGCCATCGCCACCGGCAAAAACACCGGTTTTGGTTGTTCGTTGGTGTTCATCTACCTGGATGGCTCCCCACTCGTTGAGGGCAATACCGTTTTCCTCCAAAAACGGCAGGCGTTCGTTCTTAAAACCCAAAGCCAGAATGATAACATCGGCACTCCAGACGCGCTCCGAGCCTTCGACTTCCTCTACGCGGTCGCGGCCATCGGGTTGGGGGACGAGTTGGGTATCTACAAACTCGGCTCCGACAAGCCACCCCCGATCATCGGAGAGGAGCCGCTTGGGCGATTTTTGATAGATAAACTCTACGCCTTCTTCTTTGGCTGCCTGTACTTCCTTGCGGCTGCCGGGCATGTTGGCTTCATCGCGGCGATAGAGGCACTGCACCCGTGATGCCCCCAGGCGTAGGGAGGTACGGACGCAATCCATGGCCGTATCGCCGCCCCCAATCACGATGACGTGCTTGCCGGCGACGTGGTATTTTTTGTCGTAGGGCTGTTCGGTGATGATCTTCTGGGCGTTGGTCAGGTACGGAACAGCCATGTAGAGATTCGGGGTGTTGTAGCTTTCCTGATCCAGGACACGACCCTGCAAAGCACCAATGGCGATAAAAACAGCATCGTGTGTGGTGTGTAGTTGCGTAAACGAGACATCTTTGCCTACTTCTGTGTTGAGGTGAAGTTCCATACCAGCGGCCTGCAAGACCGCTATCCGACGATCCACGGCAGTTTTTTCGAGCTTAAAACTCGGGATGCCATAGGTCAGTAGCCCGCCGGCAGCATCCGAACGCTCATAAACTACCGGACGAATGCCGGCCCGCAACAAAAAATGCGCACACGAAAGCCCCGCCGGCCCCGAGCCAATGATAGCCACCCGCTTGGCATCGCTCGGCAAGGGGGCAAACTGCGGCGTAAAACCCTGCTTGAAGCCTTGCTCGGAGATGGCTACCTCAATCGAGCCAATCGTGATGGCACCGATGGTCTCGTACGCATTGCCGTCGTTGAGGGTACAAGCACCTTCACAGAGACGGCTATGCGGACAGATGCGCCCCAAAATTTCGGGGAAAGGAGAAGTCTCGTTGGATATATCGAAGGCCAAACGGAGGTCTTTTTCGGCGATAAACTTTAACCACTGCGGGATGTAATTGCCTAATGGACAACCCGTCGCGCTGCAATACGGATTGCCGCACTGCAAGCAACGGCTCGCCTGAGAGGCCGTCTCCTCTTCGGTATAAATCTCCTGTATTTCGTTGAAGTTATGGACGCGCTCGTTGGAGGGGCGAACCTGTGGCGTAATGCGTTCGATTTTGGTAAACTCGTACATGGCATTTTTTTTAGGAGATAACGCAAAGCTATCCCCGAAGGTTCGTTGGCTAAGCCCTACAAATTCAGTTGTTGGGCATCGGAGAGGAACTTAGCTAAGCCGGCATCTGTGAGCGGATGCTTAAAGAGGCTTTCGATGACGGCAAAGGGCAGCGTAGCCACATCTACGCCCATCTCGGCACAGGCCAGCAGGTGCATCGGATGTCGAATGGAGGCGGCCAAGACCTGGGTCGGGAAAGCGTAGTTTTCAAAAATTGTAGCAATCTGTCCCACCACATCTAGCCCATCGGTGGCGATGTCGTCGAGCCGCCCAATGAAAGGCGAGACATAAGTGGCCCCAGCCTTGGCGGCCAGCAAGGCCTGCAAGGGCGAAAAAACCAGGGTGCAGTTGGTCTTGATTTGGTGTTGGGTAAAGTGATAAATGGCCCGAATACCGGACGGAATCATGGGTACTTTCACGACAATTTTGGGGTCGATCTCGGCCAGTTCCTCTCCTTCACGGACGATACCCGCGTAGTCGGTCGCGATTACTTCGGCACTCACATCGCCTACCACCAGGTCGCAGATGGCTTTGTAATGCTTAAAAATGGCATCCTTACCCGAAATGCCCACCTTTGCCATCAAGGAGGGGTTGGTGGTTACGCCATCGAGGATGCCCATCTGTTGGGCCTGTTCGATTTGTTGAAGATCAGCAGTATCAATAAAAAATTTCATGTTTTGGCTTGGTCTGAGTGTTTTTTTGGTAAGGCAAGATAGGAAGAAATCCCGAATCCTATGGATTTTATCGGTACGAAATCAGATTGACAAACAAGCGGTAAGCCCCCGTTACGCCAGCGGGCAGCTCGCGGAAAAACGAAAGACCGGTATAGATGTAGGTTCCCTTGCCATAGCGGGCCACGAGGAGGGCCCCTTGTTTGGGGTCTTCGTTGGGGTCGTGGCAAGAAAAAATGGGCGTGTAGCGTTCGTCCCACTCGTTGGGGAAGTAGAGTCCGCGCTCTTGTACCCAGCCCGTGAAGTCGGCATCGGTGAGGCGGTTGGGGCTTTGGAGTAGCGGATGATCGGGTTTGAGGAGGGTCATGGGAGCCGTCTCTACGGTTACTCGATCTCGGGATAGTTTGAAGGGATAGGGGCCGAGCTGGTCGGTTACTAGCCCGAAGGAGGTGTTGTACTGCACGATCAGGTTGCCGCCCTGTTCGACAAACTGCATCAAGCTAGGCTGCAAAAAGCGCAACCTCGGGATGGTGTTGTAGGCGCGGATACCCACAATGACGGTCGTGTAGCGTTGCAACTCACTCAGGGTGAGCGTCTCGGGCTGGAGCAAATCGACGGCATAGCCGATCTGCCGCAGGGCTTCGGGGATTTTATCGCCGGCTCCCATGAGATAACCGATGCGTTCCTCGGGGCGGGTCTGGATGTCCAGGCGGGAAAGGCGGGCCTGTGCCGTCGGGAGGAGGTATTGGTTTGGGATGTGGGGGTAGTCGATGCGCGTAAATCCCTGTTGGTAAGTGGCTTTATCTGTTTCCAGGAGGATTTGCAGGGTGTCTTCACTTGGCTCGGAGGGCGGGATCAAGCGGAAACTTACTTCTTGCTCACTGCCGCGCCCTTGTAGCTGGATGCTTTGTTGGCTGGGTTGGATAATCCATCCGTGGGGGACAAGCGGGCGTACTATGGTTTGGGCTTTGGGCAGGAAAGATTTCACCCGTAGGCGGAGGTCTTGGGGGCTGTCGTTGGCAAACAAAAAGAGGTCGTTTTCGAGTTGTGCCGTCAGGGGAGGGACAAGGGCCAGGGGTTGGTAGCGTTCGCCTTCGTCGGGGCGCACCTCCCGATACTGGACGGGTAGCTCCAAGGGGATTTGGGCGTCGGTGCCTTCGGCGATGATCTTGCAGAGCAGGCGGACGGTATAGGCGGGAGGGTTTTGGGCAAGCCCAATTTGGTGTTGTTGATCGACGAAGAACATCCCCGTTGTGCCTGTTTTTTTGAGCCAGTAAGGCTGTGCGGTGGGGAGTGTATCGGGGAGTAGGATTTTGCTTTGCCAGCTAATCATTTGGTTGTTTGGCATTTGACGAAGGGTATCATCGAGGGTCTGCCCAAAATCGCTTTGCTGGATCACGATACTTACGGGGCTTCTGTTGATGGCACGCAAGCGGATAAGGAGGCTATCGCCTACGGCAACGGTAGGGCTTGTCGTGGTGGCATCGGCCCAAATGCCGGCAGCGGCACAGATAAGGGCTTCGAGGCGTTGGCGTTGATGGTCGAGTTCGGGTTGCTGGGGCAGAAGCGGCAAGAGTGCCTCCCGAGCCTGGAGGAGTTCGGGCAGGATGCGATGCGGGGCGGCGGGCGTAAAGCGTGTCTGGGCTTGGGCGATCCAATGAGCCACTTGTTCTGTGTTGGGGTAGCGGTTCGAGTGGGTGTTGATGCCCTCGAAGAGGTCGTGCGTCGCTGTATCGCCGGCAAGCCACTGGAAGAGTTCGGGTTCCTCCCCGCGCTGGAGGGCTGCTCCAAAGCCCTGTGAGCGGTGCATACTGCGGCTCAAAGCCGCGATGGTGCCGATGGATTGCCCCAAAAGAGGGTTGTACGGGCTGGCATCGAGGGAGAGCAGTTGTTTTTTGGCTTCTTCAAAAGCCTTTGGATCGTTGCGATAAAACCACGAAGAGGTATTCCAGAAGATGCGCTTGGCTTGCCAGGGACGGACGTACTTGAGCTGCTCGGGAAAGCGGGACGAATCGGCGGCGGCATGAAAAGCCTCCACGGCTAGCTGGGCCGAGGCCGTGTGGTGTCCGTGTGTTTTGCCCGCCCGATCGGGGGAGAAGCGGGTAATGATGACATCGGGGCGAAACTTTCGTATCGTCCAAACGACATCGGCCAGCACTTGCTCCCGATCCCAGATCGCAAAGGTCTCGTCGGGGTGTTTCGAGAAGCCGAAGTCATTGGCCCGCGAAAAAAACTGCACCCCACCGTCGATCTTTCGGGCCGCGATCAGTTCTTGGGTACGAATCAAACCCAGCTGCTCTCGGACTTCACTCCCGATGAGGTTTTGTCCGCCGTCGCCTCGGGTCAGGGAAAGATAGCCCGTATGATAGCCTTTGTGGGTGGCCAGATACGCGATGAGGCGGGTGTTTTCGTCGTCCGGATGGGCGGCTACGTACAGCACACGCCCCTGTACGTGAAGGTGTTGGAGAGCCAGGGCGATCTGTGAGGCGTTCATTTCGGGAGTTTGCCCGGGGAGAAGGATCGGAAAAAAAAGCACGAAAAAAAACAACAAAACGTATCTTGGCATTGTATTTCGGGATTAGTCATCAGACGATCAGACAAAAGTAAGAAATTCATGTTGCAACGCTGCCTATTCCTGATTTTGCTCATCTCTTGCTGTTGGGGACAAAGTGCCTTAGCCCAGACGGTCATTGAGCCACCAGTCGTCGGGATGGGGACTTCGGAAAACTTTACCTTACAAAAACTCGAACTGACTGACCAGCAGACAGTTCTATACCTCGAATTGGTCTGCCTGGACGGCGATGTAATTCATGTAGAAAGCCTTTCAGCGACGCGCCCCCAGTGGTACCTGCAAGTGGATACCGACAAACGCCTCCCTTTGGTGGCTTTGCAGGAGGCCCAGATCGGCAATATCACCTGCCAGGAGGATACGCCGATCCGTTATTTTGCGATGGTTTTTCCGCCGATCCCCAAAGGTACGGTAGCGTTTGATCTGATGCAGCAGGGGAAGCTCTGGTTGGGTAACATCCTGACCGAAGCCCTCGAAACGGCTCGCCAAAAAGCCGATGCAGGCAGTCCCTTGCACCAGCGCGTATTGGGAATTTATTACGAAAAAGAATACGATTACGATGCCGCCCAAAAGTATTATCAGAGCTACCTCCAACAACTCAAATCGTCGGGCAAACAAAACTCCGAAGATTATCAGTCGGGGCTGTATCGTCTGGTGCGCTTGTATGTCAGTATGGGAGAAGCCGAGCAAGCCCGCCGCCTGACTAAGGATGCCCTCCAACAAATAGGCAAGGAACAGTTTGCGGCAGCGCAGTTGCTCTTCACGCTCGGGGATATTGAGCAGCTTTCGGGGCAGCACCAGGCGGCCATCGACGCATATCTCTCCTTTGCCCAACTCAAACGCAAGCACCAACAGCTACGCCGCCGCGATCTTTTTCAGCTCTACAACATGGTCTTGTACTCCTACGGCGCACTTCCCGAGCCGCCGCCGCCCATCCCCATCGGTGCGGCGTGGTTGGAGCAGCCCCAACTCGATACCCCGACGCGCTTGCAGGTCTTTGCCGTGGGGGCAAGCCAGATGCGCTTTGGCGTGGGGGCTGCTTTTGCGGATACGGACTGGAAAGCCTACGAGATGTACACCAGCCGCGTGCCACCGGCTACGGGCGAGCGGCTTTTTGTGCAGTTCAAGGATGGCAAGGGGCGCGTTTCCGATGTCGTCGAGTGCCTGACAGCCCAGGAGGAGTAGTAATTTTCCTCTTTGACGGGCGAAGCCCTCAAAGACGGAGTCTATTCACAGCAGCTCTTGATACCCATGCGCTGCAAGATACGATCCAGCAGACACCAGCGGGTAAAAGAAGATTGCAGTAAGTTCAGACCCACAAAAGCCGTAAACCACCACCACAAAGGGCTTACATAGTAGCCCAACAACAAAGAAATCAAAATAAAACTGCCAGCAAAGGCACGAATGATCCGTTCACGTTCCATAAATCCGTTGTGTTTGTATGAATGAACAAATGTAGATGTATTCAATCGAAAAAACAAATATTTTTTATGCTGCCGTTTTTGGGGATTTTGCGGCTAAAAGGTTAGTTTTGAGGTGAAAATCTTACATCGTAATTTTTTTATCGAAGTTTTTGCGGGTTTAATCGACACTTAGCGTTTGTTGGTCTCCAAAAAGTCTTTGTTAGTGGATATAGCGTTAGTCCAGGGTCATCCAGGCTGTATTTTCATCCGTAAATAGGTATGGTTATTGACTATTGATTTACACCAAACATTTAACATCTCATCATCCGTGCATCCCTCTAACACTCCATCCAAATCTGATAAACGCTTTGTTTTTAAGCGGTTACAAGAGCGCAGAGCAGCCCTTGAGCGGCAAGAGGCAGAGGTATCGGATACAAACCTATACCTAACGAACGAAGACATGACAGTAAGAGAAAGTTTGACCTGGGCAATCATTGGTGGTCTTTTGGCAGCACTCATCGGAGCATTTGCCTGGGCCGAATCCACGATTATTCTCGAAAAAGATTTGGCTTATGACCCACAACATGCTTATATGTCCGTGCTGGTGGGGCTGGTCGTGGGGCTGGCGGTACGCTTTTTGGGGCGTGGCCGGCATCCGCGTTTTGGTGTGGTGGCAGTGGTACTGGCGATTTTGGGTTGTTTGCTGGGGAATACATTCAGCTCGATTGCTTATGTGGTCGCGACACTCAAGTTAAGCTATTTTACTGTTAT
The DNA here is from genome assembly GCA_036822015.1 of Bernardetiaceae bacterium. Lineage (GTDB taxonomy): Bacteria > Bacteroidota > Bacteroidia > Cytophagales > Bernardetiaceae > DAISIL01. The sequence goes on from DAISIL010000020.1 coordinate 31,051, forward strand.
TCAGATATTTGATTTATCCCAACTCTATGGTTTTATCGCAGATCGCTTTGCTTATCTGGACATCTTGTTTTATTCGATAGCCTTGCTTGTGGCTTACTTTTTCTCGATGCGTGGGAGCGTAGATCGCACGTTGTTGTGGCTCGAAGTCCAAATTGATCGTGTATTACAGTTTTGGTACGCCCAAACCAATCGCTAGGTTTAGCGGTTTGACTAGCTGTACCAGCATTTTTTTTGATGAAACACATTACCGTTATTGGTTCAGGAACGATGGGTAACGGCATCGCCCATGTATTTGCCCAAAAAGGATTTGATGTCGCTTTGGTGGATATTTCATCGGATGCCCTGGGGCGGGCCCTCCAAACGATCCAAAAAAACTTAGATCGCCAGATCAAAAAAGAGCAAATCACGGAAGCCGACAAAACGGCTACCTTAGCCCGCTTGCAGCCCCTGACAGATTTGGAAATGGCTGTGGTTGAGACGGATTTGGTCATTGAAGCGGCTTCGGAAAACATCGCCATCAAGCGAGAGATTTTCAAAAAACTAGATGCCCTTTGTCCTCCCCAAGCCATTCTGGCCACCAACACCTCCTCCATTTCGATCACTGATCTAGCCGCGACAACAAAGCGGCCCGAAAAAGTAATCGGGATGCACTTCATGAACCCCGTGCCGGTGATGCGCTTGGTGGAGGTCATCCGAGGATACCTGACCAGCGACGAGACGACGGAACAAATCATGTCGCTCTCTAAGACCCTGGATAAAGTCCCTGTGCCAGCCAATGACTTCCCAGGTTTTGTCTCGAACCGCATTTTGATGCCGATGATAAATGAGGCCATCTACACCCTTCACGAGGGGGTCGCAGGCGTGGAGGAGATCGACACGGTGATGAAGTTGGGGATGTCTCATCCGATGGGGCCGCTCTTGCTGGCCGATTTTATTGGGCTGGATGTTTGCAAGGCCATTTTGGATGTGTTGTATCAAGGCTTCGGCAATCCTAAGTATGCGCCTTGTCCTTTGTTGGTCAATATGGTCAATGCGGGAGATAAAGGCGTAAAATCAGGACGAGGTTTTTACGACTGGTCGGGGGGAACCAAAAACCCGCCAGTAGCCGCTAAGTTTGCATGAATGAATTTGCTGACCAGCTCACGAACTGGTACGCTGACCATCAGCGCGATCTCCCCTGGCGCAACACACAAGACCCATACCGGATATGGCTCTCGGAGATGATCCTGCAACAGACCCGAGTAGCCCAGGGATTGCCCTACTACACGCGCTTTGTGGAGGCTTTGCCTACGGTGCAAGCTTTTGCGGCGGCTTCGCAGGAGCAGGTCTTGCGCCTCTGGCAGGGGCTGGGCTACTACTCCCGCGCCCGCTACATGCACGCTACAGCCCGCGTGATCGTGGATGATTACGCGGGGAATTTTCCGGATAACTTCCAGACCCTCAAAACCCTCAAAGGTATCGGCGACTACACGGCGGCGGCCATTGCCTCTTTTGCTTTTGGGGAACGGGTGGCCGTTGTGGATGGCAATGTCTATCGGGTTTTGGCGCGGGTGTTCGGCAAATCGGAGGATATTTCTGCTCACCAGGGCAAGAAAGTATTTGCCCAACTGGCCCAGGAGTTGATCCAACACGCCGAGAGTCCCAGCACCTACAACCAGGCCATCATGGAGTTTGGGGCTACGCACTGCACCCCCAAGCAGCCTCAATGTGGCACGTGTCCTTTTCGGGGGACTTGTGTGGCTTTTGCCGGCGGGCTTCAAGCCCAGCTGCCCCATAAAACCAAAAAGACCAAAGTGAAGGATCGTTATTTTCATTACCTGGTCTTTTGGCATGAGGGGAAATACGCGATGCGTTTGCGCCAGGGGGGCGATATTTGGGAGGGCTTGTATGATTTTTTTCTGTACGAAGCGCAGCAGTGGTCTCGCCCCGAGCAGATTGAGGTACCCGTTGATGGGCGTTGGCGCGATCCTTCGCCGATCTTTAAGCACCTCCTGACACACCAACGCCTCCAGGCGCGTTTCTGGATCATTGAGGTAGAACAAGCCCAAGCCCAGGTATTGGCACAGACACACGGCCTCCGTTTTTTTGATTTGGCAGGGGTTGAGGCACTACCCAAGCCTGTTTTGATAAAAAAATACCTGGATAATTTGAAAATTAGCCTTTTTTAGTGTAACATTCAGCACAAAACAATAATTTTGCACCACCAAAACGATACAGCCATGGCCTTAGGAATCAATAAAGTTATTTTGGTCGGAAATCTGGGCAGAGACCCCGAGGTGCGCACCCTCGAAAGTGGTGCTAAGTTGGCCACTTTTTCGATAGCTACCACCGAAACCTACAAAGACAAAGACGGAAACAAAAAAGAACTCACGGAGTGGCACAATATCGTTGCCTGGCGCGGCTTAGCCGATGTCATTGAGCGATATGTCCGCAAGGGCAGCAAAATCTACGTCGAAGGAAAGCTCACCACGCGCTCCTACGAGCAAGACGGCATCACGAAGTACATTACAGAAGTGCTTGCCCGAGAGATACTTCTGCTCGACTCCCGCACCAGCACTGGTTCGCCCAACGTGCCGCCGCCCATGCAAGAGCCACCCATGCCCACCCGATCAACCAACACCACAGCACCCGAAACGACCTCAAGCCACGATCAAAGTCTGGCACCCAGCGATACAGGTACGGACGAAGACGATCTCCCGTTCTAAGTAGAAAACCAACCACCGTGGACGAAAGCGAAAGTTTTTCTTTGTTGTTTACCTTACTTGACTCTTTTCTCCCGACAGGTAATTTCAACATCACCCATTACCTCACGGAGCTACTGATCCTGGTCATACTCCTGGGGGCATCGGGCTTGATCTCTGGGTCTGAGGTAGCCTTTTTTTCCATCTCTGAAAGTGAGTTGGAGCAATGCCAACAAAGCAAAAACCCCCGTGATCGTCGGCTCGCCCGCTTGTGCAAAGACAAAAACACCCTGCTGGCCACTGTACTTGTCCTCAACAACCTGGTCAATGTCGCCATCGTGGTTATTTCCTCTTACCTGACCTGGCAGATCTACGGCAAGGATAACGACGGCTGGGCCGTGGTCTTGCTGACGATACTGGTAACGACAGCGATTGTTTTTTTTGGGGAGGTCGTCCCGAAGGTCTTTGCCCAGGAGCGCAGCCTGGCTTTTGCGCGTTTTACCAGTAGCGGTATTTTTGTGATGCAAAAGTTGCTGCTTCCCCTGACGTTCTTCTTGACCACCATCGGCACCTGGATTCAACAGCGGTTTGCCCGACCCAATATCCCCTATATCACCCTCCACCAGCTCAACCGCGTCCTGGAAATGACAATGGCACAGGAGGTCTCCGAACCCGAAACGCAGCATATCCTACGCGGGGTCATCAACTTTAGCAGTACGACTGCCCGACAGATCATGCAATCCCGCCCCGACATCATCGCTGCCGACGAGAACATCTCCTTTCCCGAACTCATCCAACTCATTACCCAACACGGCTACTCCCGCATCCCGACGTACCAAAAAAGCCTCGACGAGATCAAGGGCATCCTTTACGTCAAAGACCTCCTCAACCACCTCGACGAATCCCCTGACTACCACTGGCAACGCCTCATCCGCCGCAGCGGGTACCTCTTGCATATCTCCGAAAACCTCAAAATCAATCAACTTTTTAGGATGTTTCAGGAACGCCATCTACACATGGCCGTCGTTACGGACGAGTACGGGGCTACCCGTGGGCTAATCACCCTCGAGGATGTCATCGAAGAGATCGTGGGCGACATCGAAGATGAGTTTGATGAACCCGACGAAAAGGACGAACGCTACCAAAAACTAGATACCCACCGCTACCGCTTCAGTGCCAAGGTCTCGATCCATGATCTGTGCAAAATCCTTGACCTCAACCCGGATTATTTTGAAGAGGTACAGGGCGAAAGCGATTCTTTGGGGGGATTATTGTTAGAATTGTTTATGAAAATGCCCGTCGTTGGTGAGCAAGTGGGGTTTGGTATGTTTCGTTTTACGGTCGAACAAACGGACAACCGACGGATCAAATCCGTTTTGATCGAACGTAAGCCCCAACAACTTTCTTAGACATCTGGCGTTTTCTTATTGAGCCATTTCAACCAAAATTTATGCGCATGACCACACATCGATCCCTCTCACAGGTATTTTTTTGGGGGCTTTTGTTGTTGCCCCTTTGGCTTTATGGGCAGGAAGACGACGCCTCCGAGACAAGCACCCTCAAAAAAGAACGGGTCAAGATCAACCGAGGGAGCCGCTACACCCGCACCCCCATCGTAACCCTAAGCCTGGCTGCCTTTGATAAGACGCACATGCAAATCAAGAACCGCCCCGACTTCAACAACGACGACATCTGGATACCCTATCAGCCCCGCGTTTATGGCTGGCGACTAGGGCAGGAGGAAGGCTTGCAGCGGGTGTATGTACGCTTTAAGGATGCCAAAGGAACGCTTTCAGCGACGGTTTCGGATGAAATCGAATTGGATATGACCAAGCCCGCCCCGCCGGCGGTCAGTATCAAGTCGGAGACCAAAGCCGTGGGTAGCCCAGAGCAAACCGTTCTCTTGATGATAAAGACCAACGACCCGGACGATGCCCGCTACATGATGGTCAGCAATAGCCGTACTTTTTTTCGGAAACGCTGGCAACTCCGCCGCGACTCCATCCCGGATTGGAAACTGACCGGCAGCCTGGATGGCAAACGAACGGTCTTCGTCAATTTTCGGGATAAGGCAGGCAATGTCTCTGATGTCGGGACGACAAGTATCGACGTGGATACCTTCGCCCCCGTGCGTGCCTCGCTGGTCATCGAAAACGGTGCCGAGTTCACGACACTCCCCCGAAAGTCCGTTATCCTGACGCTCTTTGCCATCGGAGCTACCGAAATGCTGATCGCCAACACCGAAGACTTCGCCGGTGCCGAGTGGCAGCCCTTCGCCAAGTCGGTTTCCCAATGGAAATTAGCCGGCGATTCGGGAACACAAACCGTCTATGCCAAGTTTAGGGATGAGGCACACAACGAGTCTGATGTGGTCAAGGATGATATTCTGGTCGATGCCTTACCGCCCCAAAACTGTAGCGTACTCATCAATGCCGGAGACGAAATCTCCCGACACCTGGACGGCTACGTGGAGTTATCCCTCAAAGCAGAAGATGCGACCATGATGCTCATCAGCAACAGCAAAGACTTCAAAAATGCCCAGTGGCAGGCCTACGAAGAACTCATCACGGACTGGCGACTGGCCGGCCCCAACGGTGAAAAAACGGTCTATGTCAAGTTTCGCGACGATGCCGGCAACGAAGCCGCACCCGTCTCCGATTCTATTTTGCTTATCCGATAACAGAACACTCATGGATACCCGTACACTTGAACTAGAAATCACGGAGGAGGCACTCGATCAAAGCCTCGAACGTGAGTTGGTACTCTTCAACGACGATCACAACGCCGCCGAACACGTGGTGCGCCTGCTGATGAAAGTCTGTCGGTTTGATTACGAACGAGCGACGGCCTGTACCCTGGAAGCCCACCAAAACGGACACGCGACCCTGATGGTAGGGGTTTTTAACGAACTCAAGCCCTACCGAGAGGGCATCTGTAAAGGTGGCGTATGGGCAGAGATTCTCTAATGGCGGAGAGCCTGCTGGTGATGTTGGGCGGCGGACTGGGAAGCTGGTTGCGTTTTATGGTCAGTCGATACGGCAACCCGGTATGGGAACATTTTCCGTTGGGTACTTTTGTAGCTAACGCCCTAAGCTGCTTGCTATTAGGGTTTTTTGTGTACCTGATGCTTCACAAGCCTATCCCCTGGGTACGCCCCTTGGTGTTGGTGGGTTTTTGTGGGGGGTTCAGTACGTTTTCTACGTTCAGTAACGAAAATTGGCACTTGCTCCGCAACGGGCAATGGAACGCCTTTTTTGGTTATGCTTTGGGCAGCCTACTCACCGGATGGCTGATGCTTTGGCTAGGTGGGAAAATGGCCCAGTGGATGAGTAATTAAAGAATTTTAAGCCCGTGCGGACATTGTTTTTTGCTTTGTTCTGGATTATTCCCGTTACTTGCCACTTCAAATGGTACAACTGTTTATGTTATGGCCAAAATAAAATATTACTACGACACCGAAACCTGTCGTTATGAACGCATTAAGACGACAAAGACGGATGTAGCCCTCAATCTATTAGGCTTTCTTGTCGTCTCCCTTGTGCTTGCCTTTGGACTTTCGCTGTTTTACTCTGCTTACTTTCCTTCACACAAAGAGATCGAACTCCAGGCCAGCAACGAAAAATTACTTTATCAGTACCAACTCCTCAATAAGGAGATCGAAGAAGCCGGTCAGATGCTCACCGCTCTCCAGGAACGCGACGATAAGCTCTACCGCGTCATCTTTGAAGCCGACCCAATCCCGATGGAAATGCGCCGAGGGGGTACGGGAGGTAGCAAAGCCTACAAGGATATTTTTGCCAAAGACGAAAAATACCAAGAACTCATCGTCAGTACACAGCAGCGCGTAGATAATCTGCGCAAGCAGATGTACATTCAGACTAAGTCTTACGATGAAATCGTCAATTTGGTTCAAAATAAAGCAGAAATGATGGCCTCTATTCCGGCCATCCAGCCCATCGCCAAAAAAGACATGACCCATTTTGCCTCTGGCTTCGGGATGCGGATGCACCCTATCTACAAAGTGCCGAAGATGCACACGGGCTGCGACCTGACGGCCCCCCGTGGTACGTCCATTTATGCTACCGGCAATGGTACTGTCATTCGGGCCGGATGGGAGGGCGGCTACGGCAAAGTCGTTGATGTCGATCACGGCTACGGGTACATCACCCGTTATGCCCACATGAGCGCGATCAAGTGCAAGAAAGGGCAAAAGGTCAAGCGCGGGCAGTTGCTTGGGCTGGTGGGCAGTACGGGGCTGTCGCAGGCACCGCACCTGCACTACGAGGTGCATTACAAAGGTCGTCCCGTCAATCCGATCAACTATTTCTTCAACGATTTATCCCCCGAAGAGTACGATCAGATGCTTCAGTTGGCCGCCCAAAACCGTCAGCCTTTGGGTAGCGGTAATGCCAGCATGGATTAAGCTGGGATAGATGAGCAATTTTCTTCTGATCGGTCTTTGCGTGCTAGGCGGTATCCTTTGTCGCCGTATTCCGGGCTTCCCCAAGGACGCACACCTTGGCTTAAATGCTTTTTTGATTTACGTCTCGCTGCCTGCTATTTCTTTGCTGTATGTGCCGGCTCTGTCTTTGAGGCTCGAGATGTTGTATCCTTTTGTTTCGGGTTTGCTCGTGATGGGTGGGTCTTTGGCTTTTTTTGGGCTCTTGCGTGGCCAGTTTGATCGCCTAACGGTAGGCTGCCTGATGCTTGTTTGTGGCTTAGGGAACACTTCCTTTGTGGGTTTTCCGATTACGGAGACGCTCTACGGGTCGGCGGGTTTGCAATATGCCATCTTCGCCGATCAGTCGGCTTTTTTGATGTTGGCTTTGGTGGGGATCAGCATTGCGGCGGTCTATTCGGGCAACCGGCTACGGGTCTCCCAGGTGCTGGGGCGTATTTTGCGTTTTCCTCCTTTTTGGGCCTTTGTGGTGGGCTTGCTAATGGCTGTTTCTGGGCTGCGCGTTCCTGATCTGCTCGATCCTGTTTTGCGGCAGTTAGGCGGCACGCTTACGCCGCTGGCTCTTTTTTCGGTGGGCTTACAGTTTAAGATTGGTTTTCAGTCTTTGCCCTGGAAGGCTTTGGGGCTAGGCTTGGCATACAAGCTCGTATTGGCACCGCTGCTGGTGTGGGGGCTGTATGTCTGGCTCGCCCCGGCGGGGGGGCTAGCGATCCAGGTTTCGGTGTTGGAGTCGGGGATGCCGCCTATGGTAACGGCTTCTATCGTCGCGACGACCTATAAGCTCAACCCTACGCTCGCCAATCTGCTCGTGGGCGTAGGCCTGATCCTGGCCGTGCCGACGCTTTACGGCTGGTGGCTTTGGCTTTGATCGCTGCTCTTGTTCTAATCTGTCTTTCTGACCTTCCCCGATCCCTGAATGCGTATTTGCTTTTGGGATGGATCGCCCTTGTAGCGCACATCCCCGGATCCATTGATCTGTACATCAAGTTGATCTCGGACATAGACGCTCACATCTCCTGATCCGTTGATCTTTGCCTCGAGCTGTCGGGTTTTGAGTTCGTAGGCGATCACGCTCCCCGACCCTTGCACTCGGAGAGTGGCCTGATCGGCTTTTCCGTAGGTGGTCAAGTCGCCTGATCCCTGAATCGTGAGGCTCACCCGATCGGCTTTGAGACCCGTTTTGAGGTTGCCCGACCCACGGACGGAGAGTTGGATGTCTTTGCCGGTCAGTGCATCGGCATTGGTGATGTTGCCCGATCCTCCCAGGATGATCTTCGTGAGGTCTTTGTTGTGGTAAGTAACGGTAATGCGGACGGCATCTTTTTTTTGGCTTTGCCAAAAGTTTTTTTTGCGGGGATAGATTTTGAGTGTTCCATTGCCGACTTCGGTGATGATGTCTTCGGTTTTTATGCCTTCGGTCTGGATCAGTACGCTGGGCTTGTTGCCTGCCTGTAGCTGCACATCAAAACTGCCCAGGCACTCTATCTGGTTGAACTGGGGCAGGCTACGGGTCTCCTGTTGGGCAAAGAGCGAGGGGAGACAAAAGAACAATCCAAGAAAAATTTGAAATCTGCGCATAATTATTTAAACTTGTTTGTCAGTAAAGAGAACACTTTATCTACAAAGTTGCTTTTTACACCAAAAAAAGACAAATTTTATGTACATACACGCACACCAAAGCATCCCTCCTACGATTACGGCTCGTCTTATTCCGGTATATGCCGATGCCCTCGAGGATGCCTTAGCCCGTTTTTCTTTACCTGCTGCCTTGCCTTTTCGGGCCAATGCCCAGGAACATACCGTGATCTATGTAGGGGAGCAACGGACTTTTTTGTTGGGTCTCGGGACAAGCCATGATCCACGGGATTTGTTTCGGATATTCAAGCGTTGGATGGTACATTATCGGGAATATTTACCCAAAGATTTAGCCATTGAGGGAACAGATGAACCGTTGCTCGCCCATGCCGTACAGGGCATCGCCTTGGGGCGGTATCACATTCCACGGACAGGACACAAGCAAACGATCCCAGAGATTGACCTAACCAACCTGCACTTTACGCTCCCCGATACCACAGCACTTGATCGGGTATTGCATATCTCGGAGGCACAGATGTCGGCCATGACGCTGGTAGATACGCCCGCCAACCTCCTGACACCCTCGATACTGGTGGAGCGCGTCCAGGAATCGGGGCGAGTTCATGGCTATTCTGTGGAGGTCTGGGGAGAGCAAAGGGTACTTGACGAAGGCTTGCAGGCTCTTTGGAGTGTTAGTCGGGGGTCAGTACATGAGCCGTATTTTGTGAGGGCGCATTATCGCCCCGAAGGGCTGCCCGAAGATGCCCTGCGTATTGCCCTGGTGGGTAAGGGCGTTACCTTCGATACCGGCGGGATTTCGCTCAAAGTAACCCAAAGCATCCAGTACATGAAGACCGACATGGGCGGTGCTGCCGTGATGATTGGTGCCATGGAGGCTGCGGCGCGTTTGGGGTTACCCGTGGCACTGGACATGATTTTGTGTATCTGCGAAAATGCCATTGATGCTCGGTCGATTTACCCAGGCGATGTCATCGACTCCTACTCGGGACAAACCATCGAAGTCCTCAACACCGATGCCGAAGGACGTTTGATCCTGGCCGACGGACTGACCTACGCCGCCCGACACCTCAAACCCGATGTGATGATTGATGCCGCGACCCTGACGGGAAGCTGTGTGCGGGCTTTGGGCTACGACATCGCCGGTATTTTCAGTAAAAACGATGCCCTGGCCGAAGCCGTAGCCGCCTCTGCGGCCACGACGGGGGAGGCCGTCTGGCGGCTGCCACTCCTGGATTGGCACGGGAAGTTTTTGCAGAGCGACGTAGCCGACATCCGAAACATCGCCAACGCAGACCTGGCCGGGGCCAGCCTGGCAGCTAAGTTTTTGGAGGCGTTTACGGAGGAGCATCCGGCATGGCTACACATGGATGTTGCCGGGGTGGTCTTTGATAGCACGCCGTTCTCCAAAGAGAAAAGCGCGACCGGTTATGGCCCTTATCTGCTCACACACCTGATCGAGCAGATGATCGCCCAACCCGAGCGATGGAAAAGAGCAACGCCCTAAGTGCCATGCAACCAACGGATATACTTCTCGAAGACCTCGCCGTCGTTGAGCAACACGGGCCTTTGCCCGAGCGCATCACGGGGCTATACCACGACTCGAGAAAGCTTACTTTGGGGGGAATGTTTTTTGCCCTCCCGGGTACGCAACAAGATGGACACCAGTACATCCCCCAGGCAAAAGCCGCCGGAGCAGCCCTGGTGATAGGAGAGCAGCCCTACAAACCCGAGTGGGGCGTGCCTTACTTGCGCGTTTCGGATGTACAGGCGTTCATGGGGCAAGTGGCGCATCGCTATCACGGCCGCCCATCGGGACAGCTCCAGCTCGTCGGGATCACGGGAACCAACGGCAAAACCACCGTAGCGACTTTGCTTTACCACCTGTTCCGTGCGTTGGGTTACAACACGGGGCTTATCGCCACGACCCGCTATTGCATCCACGATACCATCCTGCCGAGTACGCATACCACACCCGATGCCCTCGACCTACACGCCCTGCTGGCACGCATGGTGGCTGCCCGCTGTACGCACGTCTTCATGGAGGTCAGTTCGCACGCCATCGTACAACAGCGTATTGCTGGGGCTGTCTTTGCCGGCGGTGTCTTTACGAATATCTCCCACGATCATCTGGATTTCCACAAGACCTTTGCGGCGTATATCGCTGCCAAGAAGAAATTTTTTGATGATTTGCCATCCACAGCGTTTGCTTTGACGAACAAAGACGATAAGCGCGGGCTGGTCATGCTCCAAAACTGCTCTGCTCAAAGGAAGTTCACCTTTGCCCAAAAGTTCCTGGGCCATTATCAGTTTCGGATTTTGGAGAATACCCTCGAGGGCTTGTACCTCCAAATCCAGGAACAGACTTGCCAGATGCGCCTGGTGGGTGCTTTTAATGCCTACAACCTTACGGCGGCCTATGCCGTAGCCGACCAACTGGGCCAGGACGGCGTAGAAGTCTTGACTTTGCTCTCCGGGCTGGGAGGCGTGGACGGACGGCTCGAGCGGGTGCTGCATCCCCGGATATTTGCCTTCGTCGATTACGCCCACACCCCGGATGCGCTCCAAAACGTCTTAGAGACCTTGCAAGTCCTGCGTCATCACCCTGGGCAGCGTATCCTGACGGTCTTTGGCTGTGGCGGCAACCGCGACCGCGAGAAACGCCCCCTGATGGCAAAAATCGCTGAAAAGTACAGCGACCGGATATTCCTGACCTCCGATAACCCCCGCAACGAAGCACCCGAAGACATCCTGGATCAGATCGCCGAGGGGTTTTCTATCATCGGCCATGGCAAGGCGCATCGGATCACAGATCGGCGAGAGGCGATTGAGGCAGCCGTAGCCGTAGCCCAGCCCCAGGATTTGATCCTGGTAGCCGGCAAAGGCCATGAAACCTACCAAGAGATCGCGGGGCAACGCCTACCCTTCGATGATCGCTTGATCCTAAGGGCGGCCCTGGAAAAGCACCATCCATGAAACGTTACTTTCTTGAAATTGCTTATCGCGGGACTGACTACCACGGCTGGCAAGTGCAGCCTGCTGCCGTATCGGTGCAAGGGGTCATTGAGGAGGGCTTACAGTTGCTGCTGGGCGTGCCTACGGCACTGATGGGCAGCGGACGCACAGATGCCGGCGTACATGCCATGCAGCAGTTTGCCCACTTCGAGACGGGGACGGCCCTGGATACGGCGCATCTTTATCGGCGACTTAACGCGCTCTTGCCGAAGGACATCCTGATACGCTCTGTCTTTGAGGTGGCCCCCAACGACCACGCCCGCTACTCGGCCCTACGTCGGGAGTATGCCTATCATTTGCGCCAGCAAAAAGACCCCTTTGCTTTGGGTTTGAGTCATCGCGTTTGGCAGCCCCTCAACAGGGAAGCCATGCAAGCGGCCGCCCAGATACTCCTTCAATACGAAGATTTTGAGGCATTCAGCAAAGCCAAAGCCCAGGTCAAGCACCACCGTTGTCAGTTGCTTTGGGCCCGATGGGAGGAAGGGATGGATGGTGCGTCGGTTTTTCATATTGCCGCTAACCGCTTTTTGCATGGCATGGTACGGGCGATTGTCGGGACATTGATCGAGATTGGGAAGGAAAAATACCCACCCGAGGCGTTACATGCCATCATTTCCTCAAAAGACCGCCGAAAAGCGGGGCCGGCAGCACCGCCCGAGGGGCTTTTTTTAATGCGCGTCCGTTACCCTGAGGATATTGAGGATCGAATCCCTTAAAAAATACATTTGACCAAACAAAATTTTCTCACAAAAGGGTTTTCAATCAAGAAAATCAGCGGAAATAAATCGTAACAACGCTGGTTTTTGAGCCGTTTTGTATTATATTTGCACCAAACCACCAGAACTCGTGTACTAGACTATGCACATTAAGGTAAAGAAAGGTTTCGATATAAATCTGGCCGGAAAGGCAGAGATGACCCTGGGCAAAGCCCCCTCTTTGACGCGAGTGGCGATCAAGCCTAGTGATTTTTTGGGGATGTCTCGCCCTAAGTTGATGGTAAAGGAAGGTGAGGTCGTGAAGGCTGGTACGCCTATCCTCTACGATAAACTTCATCCAGAGATCATGTACACTTCCCCTGTCAGTGGGGAGGTCGTGGAGATCCGGCGCGGCGAAAAGCGAAAATTGTTAGCCGTTGTGGTGCTGGTCGATCAGGCGATGGAATACCTTCCTTTTGAGGTCTTCAACCCCTCCGAAATCAGTCAGATAGCTCCCGAAAAGCTCAAAGAAGTTATTGCCAAAAGTGGTGCCTGGCCCCAAATCTTACAGCGTCCCTACGGCGTTGTTCCTCCGATAGATAGCCAACCCAAAGCCATTTTCATTTCCGCTTTTGATTCTCACCCCTTAGCTCCCGATTACGACTTTTTGTTTAAGGGAGAAGAAAAAAACATACAAGCAGGTATTCATGCCCTGGCTAAGATGACCGGTGCGCCCATCCACCTGACGGTTAATCAGGCAGCAGAGGTATCTAGCGTATTCAAGGACTTACAAGGCGTTACACTCCATCAGGTGTCGGGCCCACACCCGGCCGGAAACGTAGGTGTGCATATCCATCACATTAGCCCGATCAACAAAGGGGAGGTCGTCTGGACGCTCAACCCCTACGGATTGGCACTCATTGGAAGGCTCCTCCTGACAGGCAAGTACGATGCCCGCAAAAAAATTGCTTTGACCGGATCAGAGGTCAAGTCGCCTCAATACTACGAGGTCTTTCATGGCTCTTGTGTCGATACGCTCATCAAAGATCAACTCAAGAGCGATCATGTACGGGTCATTTCGGGGAACCCCCTGACGGGCGAACGCATCGAAAAAGACAGTTTCCTCGGCTATTATCACCATCAACTATCGGTTTTGCCCGAAGGCGATAAGCCGCGTTTCTTCCTGACCGATGGATGGCTCGCTCCGGTAACCAATCGAGTGAGTTTTCACCGAGCATTGGGTCTGCTCTCCTTTCTGAACGGCAAGAAAAAAGAATACGCCCTGGATACCAGCACCAACGGCGAAGAACGCGCCTTTGTTGTTACGGGGGCTTTCGAGCAGGTTTTGCCGATGGATATTCTACCCACACACTTGATTAAAGCCATCCTAGCCGAAGATTATGACGGTATGGAGACGCTGGGTATTTATGAAGTCGTGGAGGAGGATTTCGCGCTCTGTGAGTTCATCGACGTATCCAAGCATCCGATCCAGGAGATCATTCGGGAGGGACTGGATTTGATCCGATCTACCGAAGTATAAATTTACATAACTGAACCAATACCAATCGTTGCTATGCACTTCTTACACAACATCTTAGAAAAACAAAAACCGCTCTTCGAGAAAAGAGGCAAGTTAGAGCGGTTTTATTATCTCTTTGAAGCGGCAGAGACCTTTGCCTTTACGCCGCCCACAACGACGGCCGCCCGTGGGGTACAGATTCGGGATGCCATCGACCTCAAGCGCATGATGATTACGGTTGTCGTGGCTATGGTTCCCTGCTTGCTTTTTGGTATCTGGAACGTAGGATACCAACACAACTTAGCTACCGGAGCAGCCCCTGATTTGGTGAGCCAGCTCTTGATAGGTTCGCTGGTGGTTTTGCCGGTGGTTTTGGTCTCTTACACGGCTGGTGGTTTGGTAGAGGTGGTCTTTGCCATCACACGCAAGCACCCAATCAACGAAGGTTTTTTGGTAACCGGAATGCTTGTTCCATTGGTGATGCCGCCTACGATTCCTTTGTGGCAGGTAGCATTGGCGACGATTTTTGCGGTCTTGATTGCTAAGGAGGCTTTTGGAGGAACGGGCATGAACGTACTCAACGTAGCCATGACGGCACGTGCGTTCTTGTACTTCGCGTATCCATCGGATATTTCGGGTGAAGTCTGGACCTACCTCGGAGATGCTGCCGTAGTGGATGGTTACACCGGTGCTACGGCTTTGGCCATTGCCGCCAATGCCAGTCAGCCTGTAGGCACAGCTCTCCTGGAAGCAACTGCGGGATGGGGTGCTGCCGGAGAGATGTTTACACCACTCAATATGCTCATTGGTACTATTCCAGGTTCTATCGGAGAGACCTCTGCGTTGATGGCTCTGGTAGGCGCAATTATCTTGATTGCTACTGGCGTGGCTAGCTGGCGTATCATTGTTGGTTGTGTGTTGGGTGCTTTGCTCATGGGCGGTATATTCAACGCCGTGGGTTACAACGCCTTTATGAGTATGCCAGCCCATTGGCACTTGATTATGGGTGGCTTTGCTTTTGGGGCGGTCTTTATGGCAACTGATCCAGTATCAGCGGCACACACCGAAACCGGCAAATGGATTTATGGAATCTTTATTGGCCTCTTGACGGTCTTGATCCGGGTGTTCAATCCGGCTTATCCCGAAGGTATTATGCTGGCCGTTCTGTTGATGAACGTCTTTGCCCCATTGATTGATTTTTATGTAGTTGAAGCAAACAAAAAACGAAGACTGAAACGTGCAACACTCTAACGCTTATATCATCGGATTTACGGCATTTCTGACCGTTGTATTGGCTATGCTTTTGGCGGGCGCGAAAATCTCTTTGAGTGAGCCGCAACGCATCGCCCGAGAACTAGACACGAAGAAGCAAATCCTTGGTGCCGTGCGAGAACTCGGCAAAGAGGACGATGTGATGGCACTCTACGCCAATCATATTGAATCTCTGGTCGTGGACATCAACGGAGATGCTGTAAAGCAGGACAAGGACGGAAACCCCATCGAACCCGAAAAGGTAAACATTCGCAAGGAGTACAAGAAATCCAACAAAGCCGAACGCTATTACCCCATCTTCAAATACAAAGAAGGTGAGCAAGTGGTAGCTTACATCTTACCTGTCTATGGAAAAGGGCTCTGGGATGATATTTGGGGTTTTGTGGCCATGGATCCTACCTACGAGAAAGTATTAGGAGCTAAGTTTGACCATGCTTCCGAAACTCCTGGACTTGGGGCCCGCATTACGGCCCCCGAAATCCAGGCACGCTATGTGGGCAAGAAAATTCGCAATGAAAAAGGTGAAATCGTGGGGGTAGAGATGCTGAAAGGCGAAAACCTTGCCCCTTCTAAAGTTTCTGACTATCAGGTAGATGGTATGTCTGGTGCAACCATTACGGCCAGGGGTGTAAATGACATGCTCAAATTCTACTTGCAAGATTACAACAACTATTTTGAGAAGAAAGGCAACACTGACGATGCCATGTCTTCCCTTTTCTCACCCAAAACCGAAACTGCGCCATGAGTACAGAAACCCAAACTTTAGAGCAGCAACAAGCTACCGTAGCCAAGCAGCCGGCAGAGGCTTTGTTCTCCAAACGCCGAAAAAAGTTTGTTACCGATCCGCTTGATGACGACAACCCCGTTACGGTACAGGTATTGGGTATTTGTTCAGCCCTGGCCGTTACGGCACAGCTCGAACCTACCCTTGTTATGTCGGTAGCCGTGATTTTTGTTATTGTATTTGCCAACCTGACTATATCTCTGATCCGTAACTTGATTCCTTCGCGGGTCAGGATCATTGTGCAGTTGGCTGTTGTGGCTACGCTGGTCATCCTGGTAGATCAGGTCTTGAAAGCCTATTTTTACGATGTTTCTAAGGTCGTTGGGGTGTATGTAAGTTTGATTATCACGAACTGCATCATCATGGGGCGCCTGGAAGCATTTGCGATGGGTAACAAGCCTTATGATTCCGTCTTGGATGGCATTGGCAGTGGTCTGGGTTATGCCTGGGTTATTTTGGCGATTGCTTTCTTCCGTGAACTCTTTGGGTCTGGTTCCTTGTTTGGCTTTAAAGTCTTTGAGGCAATGGGCCTCGAGATCACCAATAATGGCTTGATGACCAACCCCGTAGGTGCTTTTATTGTTCTGGGAATCATCATCTGGGTACAACGCGCACGCAACGGATATACCGAAGCCACTAACTAATTTGCCATCAATATTAAAGTAAAAGAGCTATGGAACTGATTAACCTGGGTATTAAGTCTATCTTCATCGAAAATATGGTTTTTGCCTATTTTCTGGGGATGTGTTCATATTTGGCCGTCTCTAAGAAGGTCTCTACGGCCATGGGCTTGGGGCTGGCCGTTATTTTCGTCTTGACCATCACGGTACCACTCAACTGGCTGATTCAGGAGCGTATCCTGCAAGAAGGAGCCTTGCAATGGCTGCTTGGGGATAGTGCCAAAGAGTTGAGCCTGGATTTCCTTCAATTCATCACCTTCATCGCCGTTATTGCTTCAACGGTACAGTTGGTCGAGATGATTATTGAGCGGTTTTCGCCGTCGCTTTACGGTTCTTTGGGTATCTTTCTGCCGCTGATCGCAGTGAACTGTGCCATTCTCGGTTCTTCGATGTTCATGGTACAAAACGAGTACACGGTCACGGAAGCAACTGTTTTTGGCTTCTCTTCGGGTATTGGTTGGTGGCTGGCTATCATTGCGTTGGCTGCCATCCGTGAGCGACTCAAGTACTCTAATGTACCTGCTCCGCTTCGCGGATTGGGAATTACGATGATTATCACGGGCTTGATGGGGCTAGCATTTATGTCTTTTATGGGTATTGCGCTCTAAGTTTCTTGTGTCTATCAACGAGAGCCTTGGCAGGAATTTCCCGCCAAGGCTATTTTCTTGAAAAAACGTGTAACTTTGTACACTTTTTTTGCGTTCCTATAGTGTTACAGCCAAAAAATTCCATTGAGCGCATATGAGACAACTCAAAATCAGTAAACAGATTACCAATCGCGAAAGCCAATCGCTTGATAAATACTTACAAGAAATTGGCAAGGTAGATCTGCTCACCCCTGACGAGGAGGTGGAATTAGCCAAGCGCATTCGTCAAGGGGATCAGATTGCATTGGAAAAGCTCACCAAAGCCAACCTGCGATTTGTTGTCTCCGTAGCCAAGCAGTACCAAAACCAGGGGCTTTCACTTGGTGACCTGATTAACGAAGGTAACCTCGGTCTCATCAAGGCTGCACAACGC
>DAISIL010000021.1:0-47943 GCA_036822015.1 Bernardetiaceae bacterium
ACTCATTTTTTTTACAAACCCACAAATGAGATAAAGTTCAAAGAACACGTTTTTTACTTAGAGATTCTTTTGAACAATGGTGAATACCTTACTATCAGAAGAAGTGTTGTTAGCCCTACTAAAATTGACTTCAAGATGCAAAATAAAGCCTCAGAGGGTTTTCAACTTTATGAACAATTTGACAAAACATTGGCGTTTGATAAGGCAAAAGATTATCTCAATGAATGTTTAGATTTTGACTTTTGTAAGGCACAAGGCGAAAATTACCGCCGTTTGGTTAATTATTCTTTGCGTACCCAAGGCGACTATAACCCCAATACAAATACAATCTTCCAACTTAGTAAATTTACTAAAAATAAGGATAAAGATTGGAAACCACTGATTTTTGCCTTATTAGGCTTTGAGGCAAATAGCTTAGAACAAAAATATTTATTGGAAGAAAATATTAAGGATAGTAGCAAAACTATCAAAGCCCAAGAAAAAAATACGGGCGTAAGTACCGAGGATAAAAACTCACTCATTGAAAAAATAAAAGACAAGGAGCTAGAGAGAGAAAACCTTGTCAAAGAATTAGATAACCTCAACTTCTATCAACAAGACAAAGAAATTATCCAAAATTTAGTAGGAAAAACAGAAAGAGAAATCGCTGACCTGAATACCATAGCCTATAACCTAGAATACGAAATAGGCAATCTCAAAAATTCTATCCGTAATCAGGTATCATTTGATTTGAATAGGGTAAAAAAACTGTTTGAGGAGGTCAATTTACACTTCCCCAATCAAATAGCCAAAAGCTATGAACAACTACTCGAGTTCAATCACCAAATTACCAAAGAACGGAATCAGCAAATCAAGGAGGAATTATCCAAAAAAGAAAAAGCATACATAGATACCAATGCAAAACTCATTGAGCTAAACAAAGAACGTGAGCAGTTCAGAGAATTAATCCAAGATACAACGCTGTTCAAAAAATATACTACCTATCAGAAAAGAGTAGTTGAAATTGAAAAGGAGCTTTCTCGCTATGATGCACAGCTCGAAGCCATTGAAGAAATGGAAAAGCAGAAAGATACTATTGAAACCATAGAGAAAACGGATTTAGAAACTGTCAAAGACCAACTCAAAGAAATTTTAGACAATACAGTCAAAAACGAGCTGTATATGAAGATTCGCAGGACTTTTTCGGAGATAGTGAGGAGAGTATTGCAGGAAGAAGCTTCTATCACCATTAAACCAAATAGCACTTACAATATTGATTTTATACCTGATTTTCCTAATTCAGCCAAAGCTGATGGAGCTACTTATTACAAAATTCTTTGCATTGCCTTTGATTTAGCGGTATTGATTAATTACCGTGAGAAATCCCATTTCAGATTTGTCTATCATGATGATGTGATTTCGGGTGATGATAACGGAGTAAAATCAAGATTGATAGAAGTAGTAAGCGAAATAGCTGAAAGATACGATATTCAGTATATCTTTTCAGCTATTAAAGACAATATCCCTCCCTTTGTTGATATTTCCAAGCATATCATCTTAGAACTTCACGATAGAGAGGATAAAGGCAAACTATTCAAAATGACCTTTTAAGTGCATATTTTTTCTCTTTCAATAAAACAGTCCATACTTGTCAATCATCACGAAGTCATTGCCCGTGCCTTGGTATTTGGAGAAGGGGAGTTGCTTTTGCATCCCCAAAGAAGCGAAGCGCGGGCGATAATTCCAAGCACGCCTCCGACACTTTTGGGTGTTCGGCAAACAAGTCGTAATATTGTTGCCATGAAAATTAACCTCCGCAATCCACTGGTGTTCTTTGATCTCGAAACAACGGGTATCAATATCGCCGAAGACCGCATCGTAGAGTATGCCTTTATCAAACTGATGCCCGACGGCACCCAAACCCAAAAAACCGGACGCATCAACCCCGAACGCCCCATTCCCGAGGCTACCACACAGATACATGGCATCAGCGATGCCGACGTAAAAGATGCCCCAACGTTCAAGCAGATCGCCAAGACGCTGGCCCAGTTTCTGGAGGGCTGTGATCTCTCCGGCTTCAATGTGGTGCGCTTTGATGTCCCCATTCTGGCAGAGGAATTTTTGCGTGCCGGCATCAACTTTGATATGCAACGCCGAAAGATTGTAGATTTGCAAACGATATTCCATTTGATGGAACCCCGTACCCTTTCGGCGGCCTACAAGTTCTACTGCGACCAAACCCTCGAGGATGCCCACACCGCCTACGCCGATACGGCCGCCTGTGTGCATATCCTGGCCGCCCAAATCGAACGCTACCAAGGCATCGAACACACCGACAAAGCCGGCAAAACGTACCAGCCCGTACAAAACGACATGGAGACCCTGGCAGCACTCTCGCGCTCCAACCGCGTCGATCTCTCGGGCCGGATGGTCTATGATGCCAACGGGGTGGCCGTCTTCAATTTTGGCAAATACAAGAACGTCCCCATTTTGGAGGTTCTCCGAAAGGAACCCCAATACTACGATTGGATGATGCGCAGCTCGTTTCCCCTCGAAACCAAGCAACGCCTCACGGAGATCAAATTAAGTCAGTTTAACCAAAAGTAACACATTGACCGTATGGAAATTAACCAAATCGAACAACTCATCTATCAATTTTTTCCGCTGGCTTTGGGCGGCTTGCTCACCCTCATCGTAGGTTGGTGGGTGATGGGGCTGCTCCGCCGTATCCTCAACCGCGCCATCGCCGCTAACATCAAGGACAAGACGCTGTCGCACTTTTTGCAGAGCCTGGCCGGGGGGCTGCTCAAAGTATTGCTTTTTTTGATCGTCGCTGGATCGGTGGGGATTGAGGTAACGAGTTTTGTGGCCATCCTGGGGGCGGCTAGCTTAGCTGTGGGGCTGGCTTTGCAGGGGAGTTTGTCCAACTTTGCGGGGGGTGTCCTGATCCTGATTTTGCGCCCCTTCAAGGTGGGTGATTTTATTTCGGCCAATGGCTTTTCGGGTAGTGTTCGGGAGATTCAGATTTTTCATACGATCCTAAATACCCCTGACAATAATCGCATTGTTTTGCCCAATGGCCCACTGGCCAACGCGCCCATTACCAATTTTAGCCATGAAGATACCCGCCGCGTTGATCTCGAAATCGGGATTGCTTACGATGCTGACTTAAAGCAAGCCAAGGCACTGCTTCTGGACATCCTGACGGCACACCCGAAGGTACTCTCCGATCCCAAGCCCAGCGTTGTCGTCGTGGACTTAGCCGATAGCTCCGTAAACCTGGCCGTACGCCCCTGGGTGATGCGCCCCGACTTTTGGGGAACCAAAACAGACCTCCTCGAGACGATCAAACTCCGATTTGATGAAGCCGGCATCGAGATTCCGTTCCCGCAGCGGGTCATCCATACCAGAAGCCGTTAAGTTTCCCTAGTCGTTTTGGATGATGCGTAGGATGCGCGTCAGGGTAGCTTTGAGGTGTCGGCGATCTACGATTTTGTCAAGGAAGCCATGTTCGAGGACAAACTCGGCCGTTTGGAAGCCCTTCGGGAGGTCTTTACCGCTCATATCGCGGATGATGCGCGGGCCGGCAAAGCCAATGAGCGCCCCCGGCTCGGCCAGGTTGAAGTCGCCCAACATGGCAAAGGAGGCCGTTACACCGCCTGTCGTGGGGTTGGCCAGGAGAGAGATATAAGGCACTCGGGCTTGGTGCAAGAGGGCGAGCTTGGCCGATGTTTTGGCCATCTGCATCAGGGAGTAGCCGGCCTCCTGCATCCTTGCCCCGCCCGATTGGGAGATCACGAGAAGGGGTACGCGGTTTTCGAGGGAGTAGTCGATGGCACGGGCGATTTTTTCGCCGACTACACTTCCCATCGAGCCTCCGATAAACTGAAAGTTCATACAGGCGACCATCAAATCAAGTCCG
Source organism: Bernardetiaceae bacterium (assembly GCA_036822015.1). Classification (GTDB taxonomy): domain Bacteria; phylum Bacteroidota; class Bacteroidia; order Cytophagales; family Bernardetiaceae; genus DAISIL01. The sequence continues at coordinate 3,902 of DAISIL010000021.1, forward strand.
TTCATCTGGCCGTGCGCCGTCCTGACGGCATCGTTTTCCTGAACTTTTCGTCGGGCCTGGGCAATGCGTTGGGGATAGGCTTTGGTGTCGTGAAACGAGAGGGGGTCTTGGGAGATCAAATGCGCATTGATTTCGGTGAACTGTCCGTTATCAAAGAGAATCTCAAAATATTCTTTGGGGCCGATGCGTTCGTGGTATCCGTCGTCGGGACAAACGTATTGGTTATCTTTGAGTTCTTTTTTGAGGATGATATTTCCCGAGGGTGTTTTGTACCACATATCGGGGGCATCTCGTTTTTGATCGGTGGGCGTAGTAATTTTCTTTTTTTGTCGCTGAAACCAAGCCATAGATGGATCGTTTTTTTATTTAACCTCGCAAAATAAAACAAAATCTTGCAAACACCCGTGTTTCGGCTCTTCTTGCTGTCTTTATTGCTCCTGCCGGTGGCTTTTTTGTGGGGGCAAGATACGTTTTGTGTCGTCCTTGACCCGGGACATGGCGGCCGTGATCCAGGACAGCTCGCCTCCGATCCCACCAAATACCGCCACGAAAAAGACATCGCCCTCAGTATCGCCAAAAAGGCAGCCCAGTACATCAGCGAGCGCATCCCCAACACCACCGTACACCTGACCCGATACGCCGACAGCACCGTAAGCCTGCCCAAACGTGCCGAGCGCGCCAATGCCTTGCAGGCCAACGTCTTTGTGAGCATACACTGCAACTCCAACCCCATCACGGAAATCATGGGGGCCCGTGTCCATATTCAAAGCACCGACTTCGGAAAAAGCCACCAACTGGCCAACATCCTCCGCGACCAGCTCCGCGACCGAGCCAAACGCCACGACATGGGACTGCATACCTTCAACGATCGCGGCATCAACCTATACGTTCTCAAGCATACCGATATGCCCTCTGTTTTGGTGGAGGTGGGGTTCCTGAGCCATCCCGACGAAGAACGCTACCTCAACTCGGACTACGGGCAGGACATCATCGCCTCGGCTATCTTTCGGGCCGTGCGGAGCTTTAAGGAACAGCATCACAAATAATCTTTTGTATCTTTGCTCAACAACCACATACACCATCGCTTATGCAACGCATCCTCTGTTTTCTTTCTCTGGCCTTGCTCTTAGGCACCATCAGCGCACAGGCGCAAAGCAAAAAAATCGACTTTGAAGAGTTTGATCTACCCAACGGGCTGCACGTGATCTTGTATCCCGACAACAGTGTACCACTGGTGGCCGTATCCGTCTTGTATCATGTGGGGGCAAAGGACGAGAAGCCCGGACGGTCTGGCTTTGCCCATTTTTTTGAGCATCTGATGTTTGAAGGATCCAAAAACATTGAGCGCGGCGAGTACTCCAAAATCGTCGAGCGGGCAGGTGGCTCACTCAATGCCTATACCACCTACGACAAGACGTTCTATTACGACCTCCTGCCCTCCAACCAGCTCGAACTCGGCCTCTGGCTCGAATCTGAGCGGATGCTTCACGCCAAAGTAGATGACAAAGGCGTAGAGACCCAGCGCGAAGTCGTCAAAGAAGAACGCCGCCAACGCTACGATAACTCCGCCTACGGACTGCTCCTCGAGAGTGTCATGGCACTGGCCTTCAAAGAACACAAATATCGCATCACGCCCATCGGAAGCATGGACGACATCAACGCCGCCGAAGAGTCCGACTACATCGAGTTTTATCAGACCTACTACGTCCCCAACAACGCCACCCTGGTCGTGTCCGGCGACATCGACACCAAACAAGCCAAAAAACTGGTAACCAAATATTTCAGCGAAATACCCAAAGGCAAACCCATCAACCGCGACCGCGTAGCCGAACCCGAGCAAACCGAAGAGTACCGGGGGGAAGCCTTCGATCCCAACATCCAACTCCCCGCTGTAGCCCAGGCTTTCAAGACCCCCGGCATCGGTAAGCCCGACTTCTACACCGTCAAGATGTTGATGAAAGTTCTCTCTGATGGCGAAAGCTCCCGACTTGTCCGTAGCCTCAAAGACGATAAGCAAATGGTGCTTTACGTGGGCGCAAACTCCTTTGAGTTGGAAGATGACCCTTCGGTTTCGCTGGCCTTCGGCATTGCTGCCGGCGGGATCAAGCTCGAAGACCTCGAAGCGGCCATGAACGAAGAGTACCAAAAACTAATGGATGAGTTGATCTCCGAAGAAGAATTTGAAAAACTCCGCAACCAGGTCGAAAACGACTTTTACCGCAGCAACGAGCGCGTGGCCTCCATTGCCGGCAACCTGGCCGACTACCACGTCTTCAGGGGAGGTGCCGCCAACATCAACAAAACCCTTGACGAGTACCGCAAAGTAACCCGCGAGGACATCCAGGCAGCCGCCAAAAAATACCTCCGCAAAGAAAACCGCAGCACCCTCTACTATCTGCCCAAGCCCAAAGAAGAAGCCGCCCCAGAGGCAAGCGAAGACAAGGGCGAATAAACAAAGAACCCCTCCCCCCCTCTCCTACGCGGGGAGGGGGCTTAGGTAAGCTGGGCAATTTCGTTGGAGAGGTTGAGGCGGGCCCGCGCTTGATAGCGATCCCAAAAGTAGTCCGTCAAGAACAAGCGTTCTCTTTCCAGGAAACGCAGCAGTATCTTTTTTCGCTCTTTCTGATACACCACTTGCGGAATCATCCAATATTCCTTGCGAACACCCTGGGCATAGGCTTGGTAGGCTTCGGGAGAGGCTCCCAAAACAGACAAGTCTGCATCCAGGAAGTACGCCGTATCGCCGTCGCCGTCAGATGTGTGTGTTTGGGTAGCCAGGATATGCGTGCGGATGCGTGCCAGGGTTTCCGGTGGCAGTCCGAGGGAGGTTAGCTGCTGCTCGGCCAGGTCGGCACTACGGGCTTCGTTATCCGAACGCAAGGGGGCATATACGATGTCGTGATAAAACAAAGCCCATCCTACGGCTTCGGGGTCATGGAGTTGATGCTGGAGGGGGAGCAGCTCCGCGTATAGGTGAGCCAGGTGTCGGAGGTTGTGGTAGTGACGGCTGGGGGAGCTATACCGATGCACCATCTCCTGCCAGTGGCGTTTTCTGGTCTGTTCCTGATGCGCCCAGGGTTCCAGGAGTTCATCAAAATATAGGCGTAGTGCGTCCTCGTTCATGGTGTAGGGGTTCGTTTTTTTTGTGTAGCTTTGCAAGAAACAACGCTACGATGACTTTTCCCAAAAATCAACCCAAAGTACTGACAGCTTGGGCCATGTACGATTGGGCCAACTCGGTATATAGTCTGCTCATCACGACGGCCATTTTTCCGATTTACTATCATGCCTCGGTAAAGGAGGCCTTTGGCGTAGCCGAAACGACAGCGGAGGGGCAGGAGATTATCCTGGTCGATTTCTTTGGGCTTTCATTCAAGGACTCGGTCTTGTACTCGTATGCCATATCGTTTTCGTTTTTGTTGGTGGTTTTTCTTTCGCCGATTCTTTCGGGGATTGCAGACTTTGGCGGGCGCAAGAAGTTTTTTATGCAGTTGTTTACCTATCTGGGCGCGTCGGCTTGTTTGTCGTTGTTTTTCTTTGAGGGGCAAAACGTAGAGTTTGGTATCCTGATGGCGACGACGGCGAGCCTGGGCTATGCGGGTAGTCTGGTGTTTTACAATGCCTTTTTACCCGAAATTGCGACACCGGATCGCTTTGATCGTTTGAGTGCGCGGGGCTACTCGTTGGGCTACATCGGGAGTGTGCTGTTGTTATTGGTTAGTTTGGCCTTGATTCAGATGCCAGAGACGTTTGGATTTTCGGGGGCGGGGCAGGCAACAAAACTCTCCTTTTTGTTGGTGGGTTTTTGGTGGATTGGCTTTGCCCAAATCCCGTTTTTTTATCTCAAAGACCGCCCTTCGCGGCAGCGGCTTCCCTCCGAAAGCCTCCTCACCAAAGGCTTCGACGAACTCAAAAAGGTAGCTCGTTCGCTGACCCACTATCCCGATATGCGCAGTTATCTCGGAGCGTTTTTTTTGTATAGCGTTGGCGTGCAAACGGTTATGCTGCTGGCACCTACCTTTGCGCAAGGCGAACTCAACATCGACACGACGGGGCTAATCCTGATCGTCTTGATTATCCAACTGATCGCCGTGGGGGGGGCGACACTCTTTGCCAGGGTCTCGGAGCGGAAGGGCAACAAATTTGCCTTAGCCGTGATGCTGGGGATATGGCTCTTTATCTGTGTGGCAGCGTACTTTGTCCGCACGGCCGAGCAGTTTTATTTGCTTGCCGTGGTGGTGGGTCTGGTAATGGGCGGCATACAATCACTCTCCCGATCGACGTTTTCTAAGCTCATCCCCGCCGACACACCAGACCACGCCTCGTTTTTTAGTTTTTACGACATCACAGAAAAGCTCTCTATCGTCATCGGGACATTTTCTTTTGGTTTGATCGACCAACTGACGGGCAGTATGCGCAACAGTACCTTGGTGCTGATCGTCTTCTTTGTGGGAGGAGCCGTTCTGCTTGCCCATACCCACATCCGCACGGGTGTACGGATGGATAGCCTAACGGAATAACTTTACGCTTTGCTTATTCGTTAAAGACCCAAAGACACACACAATATCTTACCGCTCACCAAAAAACACCATCACTTATGCTCAAGCAAGACTATGAACGTTACTCCGCCGAAGACTTCGAGGTATGGAAACTGCTCTACCAGCGGCAGGCCAAGGTATTGCCCGGACGGGCAGCCCGAGAGTTTTTGGAGGGCATCCAAAAAATCGACTTCGTCGCCGAGCGTATCCCCTATTTCCCCGAGATGAACGAACGCCTCTCGGCCATCACGGGCTGGAATGTCGTCGTGGTGCCAGGACTGATCGACAACAAAAGTTTTTTTGAATATCTCCGCGATGCCAAATTTCCGGCCTCAACATGGCTCCGCAGGCGCGAAGAACTCGACTACCTCGAAGAACCTGATATGTTCCATGATGTCTATGGACACGTCCCCATCCTGACCAACCAGCCCTTCTGTGATTTTCTCTCGGGGCTAAGCGAGATTGCCCTCAAACACATTGACAACGAGTGGGCGGTAGAGATGCTCTCCCGCGTGTATTGGTACACGGTAGAGTTTGGCTTGATCCAACAAGGCGACCGCCTGGAGATTTACGGGGCTGGCATCTTGTCTTCGGCCGGCGAATCGGTCTATTCCCTCGAAAGCGACATCCCTGCTCGGGTGCCTTACGATGTCCGCCAACTGCTGGCTACACCTTACATCAAGGATAAGTTTCAGGAGACCTACTTTGTCATCCAAAGTTACGAACAACTGTACCAGTCGTTGCCCCTAATCGAAGCCGAACTCGAGCGGGCCCTGGCACTGGAGAAAGCCTAAACCCAAAGTTTATGCTCCGACGCTGCTTAACCTGCTGTTTTTTTTTCTTGGCATTGCTGCCCTACACGGACAACAAACCGTAGCGTCGGCTGATACCCTGCACCGCTCCTACAAACATTTGCCCTGGGTGGGCGCGACGCTCTACACGGGGGGTGTCGTAGGCTTAGGGACGATTTGGTACGAGGATTTAAAGCCGCCTTTTCGCTTCTTCAACGACAACCGCCAATGGCTACAGATGGACAAGTTGGGGCATTTTTATAGTGCTTATCACCTTGGCCGCTTAGGGCAGGATTTGCTACGGCCTACTCGGCTTTCGCCGGCGGCTAAGCGTTGGTTGGGTGGCGGGATGGGCTTCTTGCTTTTGTTGCCGATTGAGATTTTGGATGGCTTTTCGCCGGACTACGGTGCCAGCTGGGGTGATCTGGGGGCAAACTTGCTCGGATCCCTGCTCGTGATCTCGGGACAAAAACGGGTACAGCCCAAATTTTCTTTTTGGCCCTCCCGCTGGGCCGAGCAGCGGCCCGATCTCCTGGGCGATCACCTGCTGGCACAGATGCTCAAAGACTACAACGGGCAACGCTACTGGCTTTCGGTGCGCGTCAAGTCCTGGTGGATGCTTTCCCTGGGCTACAGTGCCGAGGGGATGGTCTATGGAGACCCTCACCAAAACCGAGCGATGGGCTATACGGCTTATCGGCAGTATTATCTCTCGCTCGATCTTGACTTGTCCGGCATCAAACCCCGTTCGGCTTTCCTCAAAACCTTGCTCTGGATCGGGCAGGGCATCAAAATCCCGGCTCCCGCCCTGGGCTGGCAACCGAATCGCGGTTGGCGTGTTTATCCTTTATTTTTTTAATCTTCCAACGATGAAAACTGTTTTACACCTTGCCGATAGTCGTGGCCACGTTGATTTTGGTTGGCTGCAATCCTACCACACGTTCAGTTTTGGGAGCTATCACAACCCAGAGCGCATTCATTTTGGGGCGTTGCGCGTCCTGAACGACGACACCGTAGCCCCTGGGCGGGGCTTTGCCACCCATGCCCACCAAAACATGGAAATCATCTCCATCCCCCTCGAGGGCGATCTCGAACACAAGGACAGCCTCGGCAACCAAACCCTTATCCATCAGGGCGACGTGCAGGTGATGAGTGCCGGTACGGGCGTGCGCCACAGCGAGTACAACAAGAACCGAGACCGCCCTGTCAAGTTTTTGCAAATCTGGCTCATCCCCAACCAACAAAACGTCGCCCCGCGCTACGGGCAGATCACCCTAAAAGCCAGCGCGATGCACAACCGTCTAGCACAAATTCTATCCCCCAAGCCCGACGACGACGGGGTATGGGTGCATCAGCGGGCCTGGTTTCATCTCGGCAACCTGGATGCGGGCTTGCGGCTGCCCTACACCTGGAAAAGCCCCCAAAACGGGCTGTATCTCTTCGTGATTCGGGGGCGTGTGCAGGTGGGAGAACAGGTGCTAGAACAGCGCGACGGCATGGGCATTTGGGAAACGGAACAGATCGACATAACCGCACAAACGGCGGCATACATCCTCCTGATGGAAGTACCGATGGGATAAATTTATCCGATCCCGTAGAGGTTCTCATCAAAAAAGTAGTAACTTCAAACCGTATATCTTCGTTATAGAAGCACCATGAAATACAAAGATTATTACCAGATATTGGGCATCAAGCGCGGGGCAGGAGCAGAGGAAATCAAAAAAGCCTACCGCGACTTAGCCAAAAAATACCACCCCGACCGAAACCCCAACTCCCCCACCGCCGAGCAACGCTTCAAGGACATCACGGAGGCTTACGAGGTCTTGAGCGATCCCGAGAAACGCCGAAAGTACGACCTGTTGGGCAAAAACTGGCAGCAGTTTGACCGCAATACCGCAGGCAATGCCGCCGATGTCTTTCGCGATGTGGAGTTCAAGGATATTTTTGAGGAGGGGGTAAAGGGTGCTTCCGATTTTTTTAAAAATATCTTTCAGCAGTTCAACGACGGCAGGGCTGGTGTAGATGCCCCCCCCAAGACGGATCAAGCACCGCCGCAAGAAATCGACATTTTTCTTTCCCTTGCCGAAGTCATGGAAGGTACCAGCCGGATGCTCGAAGTAGAAAACCGGAAAATACGCATCAAGATCAAGCCTGGCGTAACCGAAGGGCAACTCCTCAAGGGACGCGGCCCCGAAAGAACCGATGGATCGCGGCAGACGTTTTATTTGCGCATCCGCATTGATCCGCACCCGCAGTTTACGCGCCAGGACGATGACCTCGAGACTACCCTGCCCGTATCGCTGTATCGCATGGTGCTGGGCGGCAAGATAGATGTACAAACCCTTGATGGCACAGTTTCGTTTCAGTTGCCTGCCGGAACACCCAACGGCAAAGCCTTCAGGCTACCCAACAAAGGTCTCCCCAACTACGAAAATCCAAACATACGAGGAAGCCTACTTGTCAAGGTCGTGGCAGAGTTGCCGCGCAACCTGACCCCACAAGAGCGAGACTTGTTTGAACAGCTCTCGGCCCTTCGTCCCTAGCTTCGCTGACCTTAGGCCTCTCCATACACTTCATATTGCTGATGGCGCAAGGGCCCCGGGCAGGCAGCCGAGAAGATCACCTGGGCAATATCCGCTGGACTTACCCAACGGCTAAAGTCCTCCTCGGGCATGGCAGATCGGTTTTGGGGCGTGTCAATGATGCTCGGAACGACGAGCGCTGCCTGGGGGTCGTTGCCCTGCCGAGATCCGTTGATGGTTTGACAAAGACCGACAAGCAAAGATTTGGCAAGCGTATAAGCCAAAACACCTCCGCCCGTGCGCGGGTAAAGGGCTGTTCGTGAACCAATCAGAATGACTTTACCTTGCTCGGAATTGCGCAGGCGTTGCCAATAGGCTTGGACGCAATGATAAGCCGTAAAAAAGTTGAGGTGTATTTGCTCCTGTATCGCTTCGGGGGAGGTGCTGGTCAGATCGCCCATCGCAAAGCCACCCACAATCGGAACCAGCGCATGGAGGGGCATCTCCGACCGTTGGGCTATTGCCCGAACAGCAGCCGCATCCCCCACATCTACGGGCATGACATCCAAACAGCCCAGGGACTGAAGCTGCTCCACTTGCTCGGGGTGGCGCGGGTCGGTGAATGCGGTTACGTGCCACTGCTCGTCCAGAAATCGACGGACGACGGCTTGGCCTAAGTTGCCGGCAGCACCGGTGATGAGTACGTGTGGTTTCATGGGTATTGGGGTTGTGTGGTGTCGGTGGTAAGCGAAGTAGTGGTATCGGCGGGAGCGGTACGGCTGCTATCTGCACCCGTACTGCTAAACAAACGACGGCCATGCGGGGGCGGTGCGTCTTTGGGTAGCTGTAAGGTGTACGTTTTTCCTGGCAAAACGGACAAACTGTAGCCCTGAATCCAGGGGTTGTAATGGCGGAGGGTTTTGTAGGTTGTCCCCTGGCTGTGGGCGTAGCTCACCAGGTCGGGGATACTTTTTTCGATGGTCAGTTGGCGCATGGGCGGGTTTTGGTAGCGTTCTTCGGGAGGAATATCGAAGTGATACCGCTCGGGATACTCCATGATGAGCTTGAAAGCGAGGATACGGTAGATATATCGGCTCGTTTCGTTGTTGAGTACCAGATCGTAGTAAGAGGTGGAGCGTTGGGTTTGCATCTGCCGCGATAGCCCGCCCATACCCATGTTGTAGGAGGCCGCAGCGGCTGTCCAGTTGTCAAATTTTTGATAGGCATTTTTAAGGTACGTGCAGGCTGCCTGCCCGGATCGGATGGGATCATAGCGTTGGTCGATCTGGGCAGAGACCTCCAGACCGTATTCCTTCGCCGTAAAAGACATGATCTGCCAAAAGCCCTTTGCTCCCGAGGGGGAGGTTGCGTTATCCAGTTCACTTTCAGCAACGGCCAGATACTTAAAATCATCGGGGATGCCCTCCTGCCTCAAGACCTCCTCCAGGAGCGGAAACCATCGCCCCGAACGCTTGATGATATAGCTCGTATGCGACTCCCAGTACAGGTTGATGAGCAACTCCCGTTCGAGTTTTTCGCGTACTTCGTCTTCGTAGAGCGGCACGGGTTCGCCCGCAAAGTTCAGTTTATCAGGTATATACGGACTTCGGATGAGCCGTAAATCCGGTAGCTCCGAGTCCGGATCGGTGCTGGGCGATGCCGGCTGGGCTGCCTGGGGCTTAGCGGGCATTCGGTATTGCTGATACAGCCAATAGCCACCTCCCCCAAAGATCAACAAAAAAGTAAGCCCTCCCTGAATACCCAACCAAAAGGCAGATAGACGTTTTAAGAATCGAAACAAGTGCGTTTATTTTGTTTTGGAAAACGAAGATACAAAACACCCCTAAGATTTACAACTCGGCATCCTCGGCCTCATCCTCTGGCTTGGCAAAACACACCCTTCCCAAATCAAAAAAACCATAGGCCGCACTGTACGCCCGAAACACCCGATGCAACTGCTGGGCATACGTTCCGGCCAGGGCCTCTAAGATTTTGGAGCGAATGTCCGGTTCGTCTTCAAAGATTTCGGATAGATGCACCTGCGGAATGGCATACACCTCTGTACGTTCGCTGATGCTGACGGCGTTATACAAACGGTTGCTTCGGTACAAAAAGGCATTTTCACCAAAATAGTGATACCTGGATAGCACCACCAGACGTTCAAAACCCGTGTCGGTGTCTAGGGTAAGCCTGACTCGTCCTTGTTTGATTAAATAAAATGCCTGGCTGGGGTCGTTACGAAAAAAAATAACCTCATTTTTGCCATAGACTCGCTCGTAAAGATGCGGCACAAAGGCCATCAACTCGTGATCGCTTAACTGCCGAAAAAGCACGTTCTGACGCAAAAACGCAAACATACGTCGTTCGGACATCGAGTAGCGGCGGGCAAAAAGTTCGGAGAGCCAGTGGCGTAGTTTGCTCAAAGTAGTGTTACATTTGACTAAAAAAATTATGCAAAAATCATTCCTTTTGATCTACTTTTTTTGTCTGGCCGGTCGTTTGGCCCTCTTTGGGCAAGGTACGGTGTTGGTCAGTGGGCAGTTGGCGGGGCCACTCGGGGATTCGGTCTATCTGCATTGGCAGGATCACCAGATTTATTTTGATCCCCAGGTGGTGCGCTCGCCCGTCGTGGGTGGGGCATTTGCCTTTCGGTTTCGCTTAGAGGAATCCGTTCTGGCCACCCTGCGCATCGGGGATACAACGATACCGCTCTTTTTGCAGCCCTGGGATAGCCTCCACATCGGGAGCCAGGGCGGGGGCCTGCGTACTGATCTCTCGTTTGCTGGACTAGGCGACCGCGAAAACGACCTGCTCCAAACCTACCGTCGTTTGTTTTTGCTTGCACCCGAATACCGCCTCTATCCGAAGGCTTATCAGGAAAAATCACCCGCTGACTTTGCCAAAGAACTCCTCCGACAGGAGAAAAAAATACAAAAATGGTGGCGAGAGGCCCAACGTAACGTCTCTCTATCGGCAGCGTTCAGCAACTATTTTGAAGCCCACCTACGCTATCGCTTTGCTAACGAACGCTTAGCGTATGGGCAATATCACACCCTCCAAGACCCTGACTTTTACGCGCCGCTCTTGCCCCTGATACAAGACCGCCCCGAGTGGTTGTCCCTGGTCTATGAATACAGCCGGTTTTTGGAGCTTTACCTGGACTACCGCGCCGAAGGCGACCTCGAGAAAGCCTATCAACTATCCAAAGAAATCTTCTCGGGACGTGTGCAGGCGCATGTACAAGCCCAGCAACTGGCCAAAGCCTGGACTGCCGATGCCTGGAAAGAAATGGACGCACTTTACAGCGACTTCCGCAAGAATAGCCGGTTCTATATCGACGTGCTGCACCGCCGCTATCAGCAGTTACAAGGCTTGCGAGCAGGCACGATGGCCCCAGATTTTATCCTCCCCAACACCAAAGACCAGCCCGTAAGCCTGCATCGCTACCGCGGCCAGCACGTCTTGCTCACGTTTTGGCGCACCGACTGCATGGCCTGCATCCCCGATATGGAGCGCATCAGCCGTATTGCCCAAAGTATGTCCGATCAACTCACCGTAATTGCGGTAGCCCTCGATGAGCAGCCAGAGCAGTGGAAGAGCTACCTCCAAAAACGCCCCCTGAACGGGCTGCACCTTCGCGCCTCGGGGATTTTCTCGGCCGTGGCCCGGCGTTATGCCCTCGAGCATCTGCCGGCAGTGTTTCTGATTGATCCCGAAGGGAGGATGGCTCCTTACCCTGGCCGCCCTGCCGAAGGGCTACACCGACATCTGCAAGCAACGCTACAAGAATAAACGGTGGCTGGTATGCTCGTTTTTTTGTAGATTTAGAGCAAGTTAAATACTAACATTTTTTTCTCCCAAACGTTACTCCTTTATGGATTGGAACACAAATACCGAAGTACTGGAACGCGAAGAAGTCGTGATCCAGCATCAAAAAGTAAGTCAGTTGGTGGTCTTCAACGACGAAGTAAACACCTTTGAACACGTCATCCAAACGCTCATGGAGGTTTGCCAGCACACCGCCTTACAAGCCGAGCAGTGTACGCTCATCATTCATTACAAGGGCAAATGCAAAGTGAAGAGCGGCGAGTACGAGGAGCTGGTGCCGATGCGTCAGGCGATCTGTGATCGGGGCATCTCGGCAGAGGTTTATCAAGATTAAGCCCATGAGCAAAGACTACCACTGGGTAACGGTGGCGACTTTTGACTTTCCCCATCAGACCCTGCTGCTCGAGTCCCGCCTGGAGGCCGCAGAGATACCTTATTTCCTCAAGGATGCCTACGTCGCCCAGACGACTTACAGCCTTGCCGTTGGGGGGATCAAACTACAAGTCCCCTCCGATTGCGTGGACGAAGTATGGGCAATCTTTCAGGAGATCGGCTTAGCTGATCGTTTGCCCTCCGCGACATCCCCCGATATTTTTGAGCAACTCTCGGCCGCTGTGGCACACCTCCCCCTGCTCGGGCGCGTGCCAGCACAGGTGCGTTGGTTGGTGCTGTTGGTGGTTTGTACGCTTCCTTTTGTGTGGCTCTTGTACCGTTGGCTGGTGTGAGGCAAGGCTTATGCCGTCGCGTCCACTCGGCAGGAGATCAGGGTTACATCGTCGGCTAACTTGGCATCTCCTTTGAACTTGTTGAGATAACTAAGGAGCTGTTCGTGAAGGAGTTTGGGGGGAAGCTGGAGGTTATCTTTGACGTATTGGCAGAGGTTATCTTCGCCGAGTTCTTCACCGGCTTCGTTGTAGGTCTCCGTAAATCCATCGGTAAAGCAGAAGAGCAAAAAGCGATTGAGATTGTTGATCGTCGAAAGGTTGAGGAAGGGCAGGGGATCAAAGCCGCCAATGATCGTTGTGCCTTCGGACAAGAACTGTACCTCGTCGCTGTTGCCGCGAAAGAGAAACGGCGGGTTGTGTCCGGCGTTGATGTAGGTCAGGGAGTAGGTCTTGAAATCATAGATGGCAAAGAAAGCCGTGATAAAACTACCACCTCCGGAGTTTTGGATAATCAATCGGTTGAGCTGCTCAACGATGGTACGCAGGTCGTTGGTGTGATGCACCATCACGCGCAGGGCTGCCTGGAAGTTGGACATGAGGATAGCTGCCGGAACACCTTTTCCCGATACATCAGCAACACAGATCAGGAAGCGATCCGCATCAATGGAAATGAAGTCGTAGTAGTCGCCGCCGACGGTATGGTGCGGGTGATAGTTGGCGGCTACCTTGAGGCGGTCGTTGTAGGGCAGTGCCTTCGGGAAGAGGAGGTTTTGTACGTCTTTGGCAATTTCGAGTTGGCGGCGCAGTGCTTCTTGTTTTTTTTGTTTGCGGGCCAGTTTTTTGTTTTCTACCGCGACGATGATGATATTAGAAAGTGTATCCAAAAAGTTGATGTCCAGGGCTTTGACCGTCGTGCTGTCCTTTGGGGGAGCCAGCAGTACTTGTGCCAGGACTTTGTTTTTGTGCCGAATCGGGATGATGGTCTCAAATTCTGCAAAGTCGGGTATCCGTCCGTCGGGCGTTTGTGTGATCTGGCTAAGGTCTCTCTCCAGCACTTGGCCTTCCGTAGGATAGGCAGCCCCAAAGCTCACCTTACAAACCCACTCTGCGGCTTCGTTCTCCCGTACACACAAGGCCAGTTTGTCGATTGTTGGGTTAGAGCTAAGTGTAAATTTGTAGATGCGATAGAGGTTGTCCTCTGTGGCATTGCTGTTGATGGCGCGAATGATCTCAAAGAGGTCGTTGAGTTCGAGTTCACGCATCTGTAATTGGTCTTCCAGCGAAAGGCTCATAAGTAGGGTTTAGTGATACGGGTCGTAGGCATCGCGTAAGCCGTTGCCCAGGAGGTTGAAAGCCAGGACAAGTAAGCTGATACAGATGCTAGGAAAAAAGATCAAGTGCCAGCTATCGGTACTCCGAAATCCCTCCTGGAGCATCATGCCCCACGAGGGGGTAGGCATCTGTACGCCCAGGCCCAGGAAGCTCAAACCGGCTTCAATCAGGATGGCATTGGCAAAGTTAGCCGTAATCGAGACAATGATCGGGCCGATGATATTGGGCAGGATATGGTTGAAGATAATCCGGTCGTTTCGCAAGCCAAAAGCCTGTGCGCTGCGGATGTAGAGTTTTTTCTTGATCCCTTTCATCTGTCCGCGCACCACCCGCGCAATCTCGACCCACATCGTGAAGCCCACCGCAGCAAAGGTGATAAAAAGTCCTTGATCCTGAAAAGCAATGCTAATCGCGATCACGAGCATGATACTCGGCACCGACCAGACAACGGTCATAAACCAGATCACCAGATCATCAATCCAGCCCCCAAAATATCCCGCCAAAGCACCCAAAGTAACGCCCAGCAAGACGGAGATCAAGACCGTAACCAGCCCCACCAGCAGCGAAATCCGGGTACCAAAGAGCAGACGGCTCAACACATCACGCCCCGAGAGGTCAGTACCGAGGGGATAAAAGCGCGTCTCGATGTTCCTGGCAGCAAACTCCTCCCGCAGCTCGTCGAGTCGGATGCTTTGCAGTTGTTTTTTGGGGTCAAGGTAGCTAATGAGGGTATCGTAGGTAAAGGAATCCAGGACACTCAGGGTATAGAGCGGCGGCAAATCACTGGGCAGCGTATCTGCTTTGAGGTAAGCGATGGAGGCATAGGTAGAACGGGTGGCCTCCAGAAGCCCGGTCTGGATACGCATTCCGCTACCAAAGAGCTGAAAATGCACTTGATCGCCCACAAAGCGATAATCGCTGATGGGTTCGATGGTGTAGGGGCTTTCTTGTCCAAAGTACAACCTGGATAAGAAGCCGCGCTGCTCCACGTCGTGTTTTTGGAGCAGGCGCAGGATGGTTACGGAAAAGCCGGGTTTTTGTCGGCTGATCCTGGCCGAGCCGTCGTTGGCATCCGGGGTCTTGTCGGGCATTACCAGGTAGCCGAGCAGCGTAATCAAGATCGCCAACACAATCACGCCAAGCCCAAAGACAGCCGGGCGGTTCCGCAAAAAACGCTTGCGGATAAAGTAAGATGGGGGGTGATATATGTCCTCAAACGGGGTCACGATGGCGGGTTTAGTTGCCCTTAAAGTTAGGTTTTCGCTTTTCCAGGAAGGCAGATGTTCCCTCAACAAAATCTTCGGTACCGCAGCAGTTGGCAAAGGCATTGGCTTCTACCTGGAAGCCGTTTTCGATGCGATAGACGGCATTGACGGTATTGATGAGGTGCGCCGTAGCCACGGGGGGCTGCTGAATGACCTTAGCCAGGATGGACTCACATTTTTCGAGGAGTTCGCCTTGTGTAACGACGTAATTGACCAATCCCCACTGCAAGGCCATCTGTGCCGAGATCATATCGCCGGTCAGGAGCATCTCGAGGGCGCGGCTCTTGCCGATATATCTGGGCAGGCGTTGCGTACCACCATAACCGGGGATGATACCCAGGTTGATTTCGGGTTGCCCAAAACGGGCATTTTCGGAGGCTACCCGTAAGTGGCAGGCCATCGCCAACTCGCAACCTCCCCCCAAAGCAAAGCCATTGACGGCCGCAATAACGGGCTTGGATAGGTCTTCGATACGCGCAAAAATCTCTTGTCCGCGCTCGGCAAACTTACGGGCGTTCAGTTCATTGAGCTGGGATATTTCGCTGATGTCGGCACCGGCCACGAAGGCTTTCGTGCCGGCTCCCGTGATGATGACTCCCCGTGTATTGGGGTCTTCTTCGGCCAGTTGGATGGCATCGTTGAGTTCCTGCATCATCAGGAGGTTGAGGGCGTTGAGTTTGTCGGGACGATTGATGGTCAGTCGTAGGATACCCGCATGGCTAGCGAGACTTAGGGTTTGGAAGTTCATCGGCGTTACTTTGGTCTTATTAGCCAAATTTACTACTAAATTTAAGAAACAAAAGACTAGGCTAAATATTTCGTTTAAAATTTCGTAAACCCACCAAAAAAGATTATCTTGAACTACAACTTATCACACACCACCACCACTATCATGCTCACCGACAAACACATCAAGCAATACCTGCTCCACCTTTCCGAGCAGATCAACGGCAAGTATCTCGACTACACCGATGATAGCATCATCTTCACGATGCCCATCCCCGAAGGCCGCTACCAAAACATTCGCGGCTTTCTACTCCACGACCAAAGGGGCGTATTCTTGCAGTTTTGTTCTAAGATTTGCGCCCTATCTGATGTCCCTGACCTCGACTTCAAAGCACTGCTAGCCTACAACCTCAAACTGATCTACGGCAAACTCGTCGTCAGTGATGATGATTTTCTGGAACTGGTGGCTTCCTTGCGCTACGACCTATGTACGTATGAAGAAGTGAGGACGGTACTTTATGAAGTCGGTGAGAACGCCGACCGCTTAGAGCGCGAACTCACAGGCGCGGATGTGTATTGAAGTGCCGCGTAAATTGTATCTTTGTGGAACATACACCCACCGGAAGGATGTCCAGGGTGTACGAGCGAATCAAAGTCATACAATTTCTTATGCCTGCATTGTGTAAACAGTTGTTGTTATTGCCCTTATGCTGTGTATTTTTTTTCCTCCTTGCGGGAACGTCCTGCCAGTGGATTGGTGAGATTGTTCAGGGGGAGCAATCCGCCAAGGCATCGACAGGCGTTATGCTGGCCAGGGTAGGGGATGATGTCCTCTATGATACCGATGTCAAAGGGCTGTTTGGGCAAAGTCGGGATCCCGAGGATAGCCTCAACCGTCTTCATCGCTATGTCAATAACTGGATCAGAAAACAACTGCTCCTCAAAGAAGCCGAAAAAAATTCTAGCATTGATCCCTCCGAACTCGAGCGGCGGCTCCTCGATTACAAATACCAGTTATTGGTACACGACTATCAAAAACAATACGTCGAAGCCAACCTCGATACCAACATCGACGAGGGAGAAATCAAGGCATACTACGCATCCAACAAAGACAACTTTGAACTCAAAAAAAACATCGTCAAGGCATATTTTGTCAAGATCAAAGACAACGACCCCAAAGCAGAAAAAATTCGGCAGTGGATCAAGAGCGAAAGTGAAGAAGATTTTCAGTCCCTCAAAGACCATTGCTATCAGTTTGCGTTGAGTTATTCGCTCGATGATTCGCTTTGGGTGTCCTTTGATGAACTCGTCCTTGGGTCTCCCATCTCCCCCCAAACTTACTTTCGGCACAATCGCTTCTTGGAGGCTAGTGATACCGAACATCTGTATTTTTTGCGCATCCTGGATTACCGAACCACGGATTTGGTCTCGCCCTTAGCTTTTGTGCGCGACCAAATCCAGACCATTTTGCTCAACCGGCGCAAGCTGCGTCTGCAAGAAGTCCTCGAAGAGGAGGTCTTTGAAAGTGCAAAGGCGAAAAAAAAATTTGACCTATTTCTACCTGAATAACATCAACCCGCTTATCACTATGTATTACAAGATCAAACTTGCCATCCTTTTTGTGTTGTGGGGCGGAAATGTCCTGGCACAACCGCAGGTCATTGATGAGATTATCGCCAAAGTGGATGACCACATCATCCTCAAATCTGACCTAGAACTCACCTACCTCAACTACGCCTCCAGTGGGCAGCCCCTCCCGCCCGATGCCCGTTGTGGTATCTTGCAGCAGTTGCTACTCGAAAAAGTCCTGCTGGCACAAGCCGCCATCGACTCCGTGATCGCAGACCCAGTTCGGGTTGAAGGCGAACTTGAACGCCGCATGGCGTACTTCTACGACCAATACGGCGGCCGCGAAAAAATGGAGGAAATCCTGGGCAAAAGCGTCGAAGACCTCAAAGACGAACTCCGCGACCAGGTGGCCGAACAACTAACCGTCCAGAAGATGCGCGGACAGATTACGGACGGAATCACGGTTACGCCCTCACAAGTCAAGCGTTTTTTTCAGCGTATCCCCAAGGACAGCCTGCCGCTCTTTCCGGCGACTTATGAGCTCGCCCAGATCGTCCGTTATCCCAAGATCAGTACCATCGAAAAAACCAAAATCTACGACCAGCTCACCCAAATTCGGCAAGACATCCTCGATGGCAAGGCTACTTTTGAGGATATGGCAAAAAAATACTCCCAGGATGTTGGGTCGGCGGCCCAGGGCGGCTGCTATGGTTTTGTTGAGCGGGGGCAGTTTGTTCCCGAGTATGAGGCTACGGCTTTCAAGCTCAAACCCGAAGAGATTTCGATGCCCGTTGAGTCCGAGTTTGGGTTTCATATCATCAAACTACTCGAGCGGCGCGGAAATCGCTACAAATCTTGCCATATTCTCATCAAGCCTAAGCCCAACGAAGAAGATTTCACAAACACGGAACGCTTTTTGGATAGTTTGCGTAACTTAGTGAGCGCAGAAACGGTGAGTTTCTCTAAGCTAGCACAGGATTTCTCCGAAGATCGGGCAACCCGCTCCAACGGTGGTTTTCTGACCAACCCTCAAACGGGATCAACCGCCGTTACGGTGGATGATTTTAGCTCCGAATCCGATTATGCCATCTACATGACGATCACGGAGGAATCGTTGAAGCCCGGAGAAATCAGTCGGCCTGTTCGGTTCAGGACACCCGATGAACGCGATGCCATTCGGATTATCTTCTTCAAAAAGAAAGTAAACCCGCACATGGCTAGCTATACCGAGGACTACGAGAGCCTCCACAAAGCGGCTTTGCAGGAATCCAAAAACATCGCGATTGCTAAGTGGTTTGAAAAAACAGTGCGCCAACTTTATATTTACTTAGACGACGACTACCAATCATGCGGATTATTAGAAGGCTTATAAAACTGTGTTTGTATTTCTGTTTTTTTTGCTTAGCCGGCATACTCCCTCGGCTTGATGCCCAACCCGTGCATTCCCTGCTTGGGCAAGGATACCCCGAACTCAAAACGGAGACCCTCGAAAAAGACAGTTTGTTTTGGCAGGCGGCTACCATCCAGTGGTATCGGCACTTGATCGAGTACTACTACGAAAGCAACCCCGACAAAAACCACGGACTGCGGATGCGAGAGGTCGTCCATCAGGTGATACGCCTCAACACCCAGCAAGGGGTCATGGCTTACAGCCAGGTCAGGATTCCGCTGCAAGGTGAACTGACGAGCTGGCAGGCTCACACGCGCCTACCCGATGGCACGATCCGCGAGCTACCCGACGGGGCGTATCACATCGTCGAGCATCCGGACGGACAGCGGGAGGCTATTTTTGCTTTCCAGGGAGCAGAGGTCGGCGGGAAAGTAGAGTTCATGTACATCCAGGAACAGGCCGCCCGACCGTCGGGAACCTTCAATATCCAGTCCAGGATACCGACCAAAGAAATCCGCTTTGAGTTCATCACGCCAGAGTACATCACCCTCGACATCCTACACAAAAACATCCCCCACGCCAATCTCAAAGCGAAGCAAGGACACGGACAAAACCTCAAAGGCAAGCGCATCTGGCAATTTCGGGCCACAGATATTGCCCCCCAAAACACCCCAAAGCATTTCAGACGCACCGATCAGCAACGCATCTATTACCGCATCGCCGAAAACAAAATCGACAAAAGCACCGTCCTCCATTGGCAAGACATCGGCACGACTTACAGCCAGCTCATCTACCCCAAACTCAGCGAAAGCACCCAGGCACAGCTTAGGGTAGCCCTCAACGAAGCCCTAGCCGGACTATCCCCCCAAGCCGAAGAAGAAGAAAAAATCCAGACCCTTATCCAGTATGTGCGGAGCCAATACCGCTACTTGCGTCAGGGACAAAGCCCGGCCATCTCCGAACTCCCCTTCGTCCTCGAGCATCGGGTCGCCAACTGGCAGGGGCTGCTGCGGCTCTATGCGGCACTCTTCTGGATGAGCCGCATCAACTACCAACCCGTCCTGACCTCCGACAAATCGCAAATGGTCATGGACATCAACTTTCCCAGCTGGGATTTTATTCAGCATATCTTGTTTCATTTCCCCAACCAACAACGCTTTTTCGCGCCCTTGCAGCCCGAGTATGCCTACGGCATGACCCCACCCGAAACGGTGGGTAATAAAGCCTTGTTTCTCAACCCCAGCGGCACACACGGGATGTTCTGGACAAACATCGGCACGATTGCGCCCCAATATGTCGTTGATAACCAGACCAAAGCCCAGTACTTGATGCGGATTCATCCCGAAGCTCAGCAAGTGCAACTCTCCGGCAACCGCATCCTGGGCGGGTACAAGTCCATCAGGATCGACAAAGACCCGCTCTTCAATCGCAAAAATGCCGACGAAACCCTTAGCTCCAAAGACCGCCTCAAACAAAAAAAGCATACGGAGTTTGAACGCTACACCCGAAAGCGTTCCGACTGGGAACAAGAAGAGTACGGCATCTGGCGGTCATCGGCCTTGATTGAGCGAGCCGGACAAACGTTTTTGATCCGTATCGGTGAGCTGCTCCAGCTCTCGGCCACTAGCCCGCCCGTTGCCTGTACGGCACAAGCCGAAGCCGTCCATCTCGACTATCCCGAACGCTACGTAACCGAAATCGAGCTCCTGATCCCCGAAGGATACCTGATCCGAAACCTGGAAGACCTCCGCAGCAAGATCGTCTTCACCGATCACAAAAACACCCGCCTGGGAGTCATCAGTACCTACGACCTCCAGGAGGGAAAAGTGATCCTGCGCGTAGAAGAGTTTTACGATCAGGCTTACTATCCACCCGATAAACAATGCGACTTTTGGCGCGTCCAGGAAGAAGTCTGGAAGCTCAAAAACACCATCCTGATTCTGGAAACGCACTAATTCCCTCACAAAAAAAATGCAACGATGATACACAACCCCCACACCCTTAGATATTGGCTCTTGTGCCTAGCACTCGTTGGGCTGTTGGCTGCCTGCCAACCCAAAGGAGAAGCCACCGACAAACCCCAGGAGCAAAGCACGGCAACCAAAAAAAGCCCAAGCCTAAACACCGACTGGTGGGACGGACTGCCGCCCAAATGGAAAACATATTTCATCGAAAAACACGAAATCACAGACCCACCTACCCCCGAGCAGTTCGATAAACTCCGCCAACTCGATGCCCTCGACCTCTTCAACGAAACCGGCCTCGACGACATGACCCCGCTCCTGGCCCTGACCAACCTACGCGCCATCTGGTGTGATGGCATCGGCAAGCTCACCGACGTTACGCCCCTGGCCCAGCTACCCGAACTCCGCGAGCTTAGCCTCGGCGAAACAGGCATCACCGACGTTAGCCCCCTCCAATCTGCCATCAAACTCGAAAAACTCGAACTCTTCCGCACCGAAGTTGAAGACATCTCGGCACTGCGCACCCTCCGCAACCTGCGCTTTATCGACCTGACGGCCACCAAAGTTGCTGACATCACCCCGTTACAAGACCTGAAAAGTTTAGAGGTCATCTACATCAGCAAAACGCCCGTCAAGACCCTTGCCCCCATCAGCGGACTAACCGGCCTAACCGAGGTCTCCCTCGGCGATACGCAAGTCAATGACCTTAGCCCGCTCTCCAAGATGACCAAGCTAAGCTCGGTGGCTTTCTTCAATACGCCCATCTCTAGCCTGGCTCCCCTCAAAGGCCTCGACAACTTACTGATGATCTACTACACCGGATCCCAGGTCAGTGAAGAGGAAAAAGAAGCCTTCAAGATCACACACCCGGACGCAGAACTTTTTTAGATGCGAAAGTTACCCTTCCTATTCATCTTACTACTCTCGGTTGCCGTCATTTGGGCGGGCAGTCGCCCATGGGGCGTAGTTCCGGCCATGGGGCCGCTCCTGGATCCCTTCGGAGGCTTTTGGCAAAGCCTTTGTCCTTTGTCGCCGCCCCAACCACCCGGTCTAAACGCGCCCGCCGAGGTGGTCTTTGATGCCGATTACGTGCCTTATATCTTTGCCCAAAACGACGAAGACCTGTACTTTTTGCAGGGTTACTTCACGGCCCGAGATCGTCTCTGGCAGATGGAATTTCAGACCCATGCCGCTGCCGGAAGGCTCTCAGAGATCATCCCCGATAATGCCGACATCCTCAACTACGACCGCCAGGCCCGACGAATCGGGATGACCACTGCCGCCCATGCCGCGCTCCAATCCATGCAAACCGACAGCCTGACCCGCCTTGCCCTCCATGCCTACGCCCGGGGAGTCAATGCCTGGATCGAGCAACTATCCCCCCAAGCCTATCCCCTGGAATACAAAATCCTGGGATATGCCCCCGAAGCCTGGACACCGCTCAAATCCGCCCTCCTGCTCAAATACATGGCCCGTGATCTCTCTTCGGGCAACCGCGACCTCGAGTACACCAACGCCCTCTTGCACCTGGGTAAGTCGGTTTTTGAACGCCTCTACCCTCCCCAAACTGACTTCACTGCTCCCATCATCTCCCGAAACGACTGGAGCATCTCCCAGCCCATCCAGCTACCCGATACCCTACCAATGCCTTATGTAGAGCAAGCCGTCCGCTTTCCGCTCATCGACTCTCCACCCACCCTCCTGGGCAGCAACAACTGGGCCCTCGATTCTTCTCGCACTGCCAGCGGATATGCCACCCTCTGCGGCGATCCGCACCTGGGCTTGAGCCTGCCCTCGCTCTGGTATCGCGTACACCTGCACGCACCCTCGCACCGGGTCGGGGGTGTAAGTCTGCCTGGTGCACCGGGGATTATCATTGGCTTCAACGATTCTATCGCCTGGTCGCCCACCAATGCCGCCGCCGATCTAGTGGATTGGCACAAGATCACCTTCGATGACCACCAACGGGACAGGTATTTGTATGAGGGCGAATGGCGATTTACGAAGAAAAAAATCGAAGCCATTCACCAGAAAGATGCCGAAACGCGCTATGATACCGTCGTTTATACGCATCTGGGGCCCGTTGTGTACGACCGCAACTTCCACCCGGAGGTACAAGACCAACACTTTGCCATGCGCTGGCTTGCCCACGACTCCTCCAACGAACTCCGCACGTTTTTGCGGCTCAACCGCGCCAAAAACTACCGCGACTACAGAGACGCTCTGGTGGGCTATCACTGTCCGGCCCAAAACTTTGCCTTCGCTTCGGCACAAGGTGATATTGCCCTGACGATTCAGGGTAAATTTCCGATTCGTTATCCCGATCAGGGCAAGTTCTTACTGGATGGACAAACCCGACAACACACCTGGCAGTCTTTCATTCCACAAGCCGAGTTGCCCTATGTTCACAACCCGCCGTCGGGCTACGTGAGTTCGGTCAATCAATACCCCACTGATAGCCTCTATCCGTATCGCTTTTTTTCGCATGGCTACGAACGCTACCGCAACCGCACGCTGGCCGCCGTCCTGGATACGCTCACCAAAGCCACAGTTAGCGATCTGATGGCCTTACAAAGCAACAACTTTGGCTACAAAGCCTACGAAACCGTAGCGTTTTTGCTCTCGTGCCTCTCGGAGGAGCAGCAATCGGATGCCTGGACAAAAGCCCTCCAGTCCTGGGACTTCCAGTACACGCCCGAAGCCCAGGCACCGGTTTATTTTGAGTTGTGGTGGGAGGAGTTGCGCCGCCTGGCCTGGCAAGAAACGCTGCCGGATTCGCTGGCGTTTTATTGGCCTTCGGATGTGGTACTGCTGTCTTTGCTTCGCGATACCGTGCCGGTTCCGTTCTGGGCATCAGCCGAGGACACTTCGCATACCATGACGGCTACACGCCTTATCCGTCAGGCATTTACGCAAGCCCATACACAAGAGATCGCCCCGAGTTGGGTGGCTCACAAAGGCACAGAGATACGGCATCTGGCTCGCATTCCGGGCTTGGGCGCAAAGGATTTGCAGATCGGGGGCTACAGGAGTATCCTCAACGCAACAAGCGAGCACCACGGCCCCTCCTGGCGCATGATCGTGGAGCTGCGTCCGGAGGGGCCGCGGGCTTGGGGTGTCTATCCGGGTGGGCAGTCGGGCAACCCGGCCAGTCGTTTTTATACGGCTTTTCTTTCGGATTGGGAAAAGGGGCAATACCGCCCGATCGTTTGGGTCAATGGCCCCGAGGCTTTGGCTGATCCCTTGTACCGTTATCGTTTTTCGCCATGAGATTTATCGTGCAGTTTTTGTTGATTGCCCTGTTGGGCTTTTTGGTGTCGTTTTTTGGTTGGCCGTATTGGGGGGCTTTGGGTGCGGCTGCTTTGGTGGGGCTGTTGCTTTCGGACAAAGGCTGGCCGGCTTTTGGGGCGGGCTTTGCTGGCGTAGGGGGCTTATGGCTAGGCTATGCGGGATGGCTTTGGTGGTTTTCGGTCGAGGACGGGAATCTGCTCATGGATCGGATGCAAGCCGTACTGAACCTACCCAACGCCTGGCTGCTGTTTGTTTTGACACTCCTGCTGGGGGGCTTATTGGGGGGCTTGGCTACCTGGGGAGGCTTTGCCCTCAAAAAACTATTTGTTGCATGAGAACAGACTACAACAGATGCTACTTACTAATTTGGATGGTCGTTATGGTGTCCTGGGCGGTGCCTTGCCGAGGACAGGCTTGGCAGTGGGCCAGTGAAGTACGGGCGTTTTCGTCGTCCTACTACGATACCCAATCGCCGCGCCAATACAGCCCCGAGCAGGTACTGGGAATGCCCAACAAGCTACCCGCTACGGGCAACAGCCCTTGTGCTTGGTCGCCGGCTTATGCCAATGGCACTCGGGAGGAGTTTATCTGGGTGGGTTTTCCGCGCCCCGTAGCGATTTGGCAAGTCGCCATAGGAGAGAGCCACAACGCGGGTAGCATATCGGAGGTCTATATCTACGACGAATCCGATGCCGAGTACCGCATTTATCATCAGCCCAAACCCACGGTACGGGCGGAGGGTATGTTTCGGGTTTTGCTCAAGAAAAAGACCAACTTCAAGGTAGCCAGCGTCAAGGTCATCTTAAAGCCCGATGCCGTACCGGGCTGGAACCACATCGACGCGATTGCCATTTCGGAGGATACGGCGGCAGTAGAAGCCCGCATCCACCTGGCCGAGCAGTCCGATCAGCCATTAGTGATCGAAAACCTGGGGCCGCCCATCAACTCTCCCTACGAAGAGGTCTTGCCCGTGATCTCCCCCGATGGCAAAACGCTGTACTTTGATCGCAAGAATCACCCCGATAACATGCTCTCCCTCAAAGATGTAACCCAGCCCAATGACGACATCTGGGTAAGTCATCTGGGCGAGGACGGGCAGTGGAGCATCCCCGAGCGTCTGCCCCCGCCCCTCAACAACGGCAGCCACAATTATGTATGTTCTGTTTCGCCGGACGGCAACACCCTCCTGCTCGGCAACGTCTATCAAACCAACGGCGAGGTAACGGGAGGGGTCTCGATCTCGCGTCGCCGTGCCGGACGCTGGTCTTTTCCCGAGCCGCTCCTGATCGAAGACTACTACAACAAGCACCGGTACAGCGAGTTTTTCCTGGGGCAAGATCAACAAACGCTCCTGCTTGCCATTGAGCGAGACGATAGCTGGGGCGGGCGTGATCTCTACGTTAGTTTTTGGAACGAAGATAGCCGCCGCTGGTCTATCCCCAAAAACCTCGGCCCCGACATCAACTCGGCGGCTACCGAGCTAACGCCCTTCCTGGCCGCCGATGGGCAGACGCTCTACTTTGCCTCCAACGGACACAGCGGTTATGGCAGTACGGATATGTTTATGAGCCGCCGCCTCGATCAGACCTGGACGCGCTGGAGCCGTCCCGTCAATCTAGGGCAACCCCTCAATACCCCCAACTGGGATGCCTCCTACTCCCTCGATGCCCAGGGTGAGTACGCTTACTTCATCTCCCATACGCCCACCAATGCCGATATTTTTCGGGCCAAGTTGCCCCAATCCCTGCGCCCCTTGCCTGCCCTCCTGCTCACCGGCACCACCCGAGATGCCACAACAGATGCTCCAGTTTCGGCAAAGATTCATTACCAAAGCCCAGCCGGCAGCGGACAAACACAGTCCGCACAAAGCGATGGCAAGTATCGCCTCAACCTACCCCAAACGCCAGAGATTCGCTTTTGGCTGACCGCAAAGGGCTATCTACCCCTGGAGCAACAGGTATCGGTCGATAGCTTGCCCGAGTTTTTGGATTTTGCGCTAGAGCCGCTGCAAGTGGGACGGGTGATTGCCCTGGAGCGCGTCTTGTTTGAGCAGGGCAAAGACGAACTACTCACGGATTCTTACGAGCAGCTCAACCAGGTCTTTGAGCTGATGCGAGAGAACCCCGGCTTGCAGATTTCGTTGGCCGGACACACCGACATTGAAGGTTCTCCGATCCAAAACATGAAACTCTCCGAGCTGCGGGTGGAACAGATCAAACAGTATCTTGTCGTGAAGGGCGTTGATCCTGAACGCATTGCTACGCGCCCCTACGGGGCTACACGTCCGCTATCCAGGGCGCGTGATGCGCTGAGCAAACAGCAAAACCGACGGGTAGAGTTTGAGATCACGGGCTATGATTCCCCTTGAAGGGGCTGTACCTTGCCCTCGTGCTTGAGGATCAGTTCGGCGATGAGCGGGCCCGAGCTACGGTGCAAGAAATGTCCTTCATCACGAATCAAACGAACGGCTACTTTTGGTATCCGTTTGGCGCCCGAGAGGGCGATTTGTTTGGTGGTCAGTCGGCGATGGACGGCCGGGTTGGGGATCAGTTGGTCTTTGCTACCAAAGATCACCAGCGTTGGTGGCACTAGCTCGGGCAGGATGTCCCAGACGGGTGCCTCCAACATGCCACGTGCCGAGCGGACGATGACCTCCATTTGTCCCTCTTCGCCGATCCACTGCTTGATCGTGGGGTTACTGAGCCGCCGCCCCGTGAAGGGCAAAGCTGAAAGCCCCTTGATGAGTTGTACCTCGGCGGGGGTGAAGGTCTCGAAGCCAGCTGGGGCAAGCAAGATGAGGGTTTGTACCTGATGGGGGTGTTGGTGGGCGTATCGGATCGCGATTTGCCCACCCATGGAGTGTCCGCAGAGCAAGAACTGCTCTAGCCCTAGCCGTTGGAGGAAGGATTGAAGACAATCCAGGTAAAAATCAAGGGTGTAGGGATAATCTCCCTTCGAGGACTGTCCATGCCCGGGCAAATCCAGGGCCAGGCAGTAGTAGTGATCTTGAAGGACTTGCAACATATCGCTATACCCCTCCGCGCTCCCGGTCAGGCCGTGAAGCAACACCAGGGGCGGCAGATGGGATTCACCGAGGGTTTCGTAATGCAAGGTAATGGTATCGGATATTTGGACAAAATGAGAAATCACAAAAGCAGGCAGTTAGGATGAAAAAAATAGGCTTACTTTCTGATACACATGGTTATCTGGATCCGCAGTTGTTGGTATTTTTTGAGCCGTGCGATGAGATTTGGCACGCGGGCGACATCGGTACGGCAGCCGTTACGGATCAGCTGGGTGCTTTTCGGTGCTTGCGTGCCGTCTATGGCAACATCGACGATGCCGCTATACGGGTAAGCC
Source organism: Bernardetiaceae bacterium (assembly GCA_036822015.1). GTDB lineage: Bacteria > Bacteroidota > Bacteroidia > Cytophagales > Bernardetiaceae > DAISIL01. The sequence continues at coordinate 31,143 of DAISIL010000021.1, forward strand.
ATCCCGAGGAGCAGTACTTCACCGTTGAGGGTGTGTGTGTGTGGATGATTCATATTGGGGGCTATCCGCCCAAATACAATCGGCGTATCATGGCCCGCCTAGACGAACTCCAGCCGCGTCTTTTTGTTTGTGGGCATTCGCATATTTTGCGAGCCATCCCCGACCGTAGCCGTAACCTTTTGCACCTCAACCCTGGGGCAGCCGGTAAGCAGGGGTTCCATCGCGTTCGTACGGCCATGCGTTTTGTGCTGGAGGCAGGAGCGATCAAAAGCCTGGAGGTGATCCATTTGTGAACAACGATAATGCTAAGGTTTCTTAAATGTTGCCAAATTGCGAAGGCGAGAAGAAAGCCGTGTAAGATTTTTGCTGAATTTGAAGTATATTGAATTGTTTTTTTCTATCAATCAAGCACTTAGAGTTGTATTTTGGTGATTTCTTGCGCAAGGCTACCCTACGGCCAACTACTATCTCCTGTTTTTTCTGTGAAAATTTACCCATGGACTCAAAGAAAGTTCCTGTATTATTTTTCGTGCTTTTGTGTTGGTTTGCTGGCTATGCCCACGCACAGGAGTGCCAAATTCTATATCAGACCAGCACGGGTTCAGATTCGAGTGCCTGCCAGTTTGCCCAGATTGAGTTTCGGGTAACCTCGGGCGGCACCAACTTTGACTTCAACGATGGCGAACTACCGCCGGGCTGGAGCAGTGGGGCGGGTTTTTCGGTGGGACAAGAGGAGTGCGCCGCACCTTCGCTCACCAACGACGATTTTTATTGGGCCAGTACGGCCGGTGCCAACACGCCCTTCATTGAGAGCAGTGATGTTGATGTCTCCAACGGTGGACGGATCATCTTCGATATGCAGTACTCGGTACAAGGCGGCCCGGCCCCTTGTGAGGGGCCCGATGCGCCCAACGAAGGCGTATCGCTCCAATACTCCACCGATGGCGGTGCCAACTGGTTCGAGATCAACTACTGGGATCCTTCGCCGGGGACAGTCGGGACGTGGCCCTTTACGGGGGCCTGGTTTACGCTCACGGAGGAAATCCCACCGGCGGCTTTTTCGCCGGCCACGCGCTTTCGATGGATTCAGGAAAACTCCTCCGGTAGGCAGTTTGATAACTGGGGGCTAGATAACATCGTTATTACTCCCGTACTGGTCGGCGACTGGAACTTTGGCGACGGCGGCACAGCCGAAAACGAAACCCAAGCCCTGTACAGTTTCGATACCCCAGGCACCTACACCGTTACGGTCAATGCTGAACTCCCCAACGGCAACACCTGCACCGAGACGGCTACCGTCGTCGTATATCCCAACCCCCAGGTGGGCCTGCCGGCCGATACGCTGTTTTTTTGTCAAGTCGATGGGCCACAAGACATCCTGGCCACCGAAACCTCCGGACTGACGGGCATCACCTATGCCTGGAATAATCCCTTTTCGGGACAAACTGACCTCTCCAACGCCGCCACCTTAACGGTCGATGCCATCATTGGCACTTTGAGCTACGAAGCCGTCATCACCGATACCACAACGGCAGATCGTTGTGAAGGACGGGACACAATCGCGGTGCGCTTTTTTCAAGACCCCATCGCCAATCTCGGTCAAGACCTTGCCTTTTGTGATCTGGACGGGGCCCAGACCCTACTCGGGCGCAACAACTCCAACCCGCCCACTTCGGTTTATATCTGGAACGACCTCACCAACGGCATCGACAGCCTAAGCACAGCCGATACCCTATCGGTCAGTAACTTATCTGCCACGACTACCTACGAACTCATCGTTTATGGCAGTGCCAATAACCCCCTCGGATGCCAAGAGCGGGATACCCTCGACGTAAGATTCATCACGCCACCGCCCCTGGCTCCCCTGCCCGATTCGGTCAGTTTTTGTGATGGCGACAGCCTACAACTCATCAGCGGAGCGGCGGGCTTTCACTCCAACCAGATTTACTACCTCTGGAACGACCTCACCAACGACAGCGTAGCTTCCGAAACCGACACCCTCCGAGCCAACATCTTCAGTGCCACGACTACCTACGAACTCATCCTGACCGACAGTGCCACCGAGAACGCCTGCCAAAACTTCGATACGCTCACCGTTACCTTTTTCCCGAACCCGCTCAGGGGCGATCAGCTCCCCGATACGCTTCAGCTCTGCGATGTTGCCATCCCCCTCGATGCTTCGGCCAGCTCGCATACAGCGGATTTTACCTATCTCTGGAATGACCTCACGAACAGCAACAACGCCATCCGCGACTCGGCTACCTACCTGCCCACCAACTTTGGAGCTATCGTTGATTACGAAGTCATCATCACCGACACCAGCACGCCCAATGCCTGCCAACGCCGCGATACGGTGTTTGTGCCGTTTTATACTGCACCGGTCTTGACCCCACTGCCGGAGGCGGTCAGCTTTTGCGATGCCGAAGGTGTGCAGTCCTTTTCCGTGCGCCGCCCCGAACACGGGACAGCCGTAAGCTACCAATGGAACGACCTGACCAACAACATCAACGATGTTTTTGTGGGGGATACTTTGCGGGCGATGAACTTCAATGCCACGACGGTTTATGAAGTCATCGCGACCGATACGACCAACCCCGCCTTGTGCCAAAGCCGTGATACGATACAGGTTACGTTTTATCCCAACCCTGATTTGGCTCCCTTGCCCACGGTAGCCGACTTCTGTGATCTCGATGGTGCACAGACCTTTACCGTCTTGCGTCCCTCGCATACAGGGGACTTTGTTTATCGTTGGGATGACCTGACAAATGGTATCCCGAGCCGCTCAACGACCCCCGAGCTAGTGGCCAACAACTTCAGCAGCAGCACGACCTACACCGTTTTGGTGCAAGACAACAGCAGCCCCAACCAGTGCCAAAGCCGCGATACGATCCAGGTGCGCTTCTTCACTAGCCCGACACTCCCGAGCCTACCGACCTTCGCCCAGTTCTGTGATTCGGAGGGAAGGCAGGCTTTTAGCCTGGCACATCCGACGCATACGCCTGGGTTTTCGTACCAATGGAACGACCTAACAACGCCACAGCCGAGCGTCTCGGGGGCGGCTACCTTGTCAGCCAATCAGTTTTCGCGGGAGGTGGAGTACGAGGGCATCGTAACTGATGTCCGCTTCCCGATTCAGTGCCAAAATCGTCTGCGGCTTACGGTGCGTTTCTTGCCCAACCCCACGCTTCCCGAGTTGCCCGAAAGCGTCAGCTTTTGTACGGGCGATGGCGCGCAAACCTTGGATGCTGCCCACCCCACGCATATCGGCAGTTTTGGGTATCGCTGGGATGATCTGACGGACGGGCGGAATAACATCTCGGCCTTCCCCCGCCTGACAGCCGACAAATTCGGGACGCGCACCGAGTACCAGATCACGGTAACGGACAACAACTTCCCCAACGCCTGTGCCAGCCGAGATACCGTCGCGGTTACTTTCCTGGAAAGCCCCGAACTGACCTTACCCCCCAACCAAACCGTCTGCTCGGGAGAAATCCCCGTAACCCTCGGGCCAGCCGTCATCAACACCGGCCGCTTGTCCTACACCTGGAACACCGGAGCAACGACCCCCAACATCCAGGTTCGGCAGCCAGGCACTTATCGCCTCACCGTTACGCTCACGAGTAGTCCCCTGGGCTGCTCGGCGACTCAAGAGACTCGGATATTTTTCGAGGAATCGCCCGTGGTGGGGCTGCCACCGGATACCTTACTTTGTGCGGGTGCTGATTTTTCGGCGACACTCAACGCCTACGACATCACCCACGGTTTTCAGGACATCGTCTATAATTGGTACGAAGAGACGGTTTCGGGTGTCGCCCTCTCGCAGGAGGCCGCCTATCAGATCGACGGGCCGGGAACGTACATCGTCCAGGTCATCAATCGGGGCAACGACTGCCAAAGCTTTGACACCGTAGAGGTACGCACGATCCCCCAGCCGACTTTTCAGCTCATCGGACACGCTCCACCCGTTTGCCAGGACCGGGATACGCTCACGGTCTTTGCCACCAACGTAAACAACCTCCCCGTTCAATGGACAGCCCCTGACGGTGGCATTGTGGCCTACAGCCAGGACAGCCTTTCGGTTACGGTCAAGGAAAACGGGATTTATCAAGCCACGATCACGAACCAGGTCGGCAACCTGGTTTGTAGCACCACCAAAGCACAAAATGTAGCCCTGGGTATCCTGCCCCTCGACTTGAGCAGCGATACGGCCTTTTGCGCCTCCTCCGAAGGCTACCGCCTGATTGCCAAAGATTTGAGCCAGGAAGGAAATGACGTAAGCTATGCCTGGTATCTGGCCAGCAATCCATCAAACATCCTCGATACCCGTCCCAACATCACCGTTCGGGCAGGCGGTCTATATGTGGTACAGGTGCGCGATAACGCCCGTAATTGCATCGCCAGAGATACCGTCCGCTTGACAATCAACCCCGTCCCTGGAGCCGAGATCACGGGCTACTCGGGCGGTACATGCGCCGCCGCCGAGACGCTTCGGGTGGAGGCTACCAATGTCCTGAACTACGAGGTAAGTTGGAGCGGCCCCCGCATTACGTCCATGTCTGCGGATCGCTTGCAGGTGCGCGTAGGCGAGTCGGGGACATACACGCTCACGATCACCGACCCGAGGACGGGTTGTCGGGGCCGCGACGCTGTTTTTGTGCAGTTGGGTGATTTTCCGGAGGTCAATTTGCCGAGTACGGCGCGGGTTTGTCAGGGTGATACCGTCCGTTTGGATGCCCGTCGTCCCGAGCATTTGCCGAGCTATACCTACCGCTGGCGCGATCTCAACACGGGCCAAACGGTGAGCAATGCCCCGATCTATAACGCCCTAAGCACCCAAACCCTCGAGGTAACGGTGAGTCCAGTTTCGGGCTGCCTTGTCCGAGATACCGTTCGGGTAACGGTGGATGCCCGTCCCGAGGCAGGTTTTGCGCCATACCCGGGGGCTTTCTGCCTGGGCGATACCCTGCGCCTAACCGCCACGGGCGGCGATCGTTACCAATGGAACACCGCCGAAAACACACCTACGATCACGCTCATCCCCGATCAGACGGGTACTTTTGAGTTTCAGGTATTGGTTCGTTTTGAGCAAAGCATCTGCCCAGCACAAACGGCCATCGCCCGAGTGGAGGTATTGCCCAAGCCCATCCTACAACTCTCCGATACAGAGGTATCGCTTTGCCAGGATGAGATCGTCAGCATTTCGGCGGCGCACTACCAAAACATCCGCTATACCTGGACGAACCTCGAGACGGGTTTTCTTGTCGGTCAGGCGGCCGAGCAGACCTTTGCCTACGGCGATATTCGCCCGCGTCCCACCTACGATCCCGTTCGTTATCTGGTGCGCATCCAGGACACCCAAACGGGTTGTACCCAAGCGGATACGCTCCGGGTGCGCTTTGATCGCAAGCCCGAAGCACGCATCTTGCGTAACTTTCCCGAACGGCTCTGCCAGGGCGATTCGGTACAACTCGTCGCCACAGGCGGAGAGACCTACCGCTGGAGCAACGGAGCAACGACCCGACGGATCACCTATCCGGCCGACCGCCTGGGCGATCAATCCCTGATCGTGGAGGTCAGTCTGGAGAACAACTGCCCCCCTGCTTTCGATACCGTTTATCTATCGGTGCAGCCCGCGCCCACGGTCAAAATTTTGGGGGACGATACCTTGCAAGCCTGCGAAGGACAAAACATTACGCTACGCGCCACAGGTGCGCCAAGTTTCCTTTGGAGCAATGGCAGCCGTGCCGACAGCCTGGTACTGATGCCCACCGGGACAAGCGTCGTAACGGTCATCGGGACAAGCGAACTTGGCTGTACAGCATCCGATAGCCGCACCGTTACGCTCCTACCCACCGCCCAGTTGCCGCCACTTTTTGTCCTTTGCCCAGATCAAGATAGCGTAGCCCTCAACGCAGCCAGCCCCACGCGAGCCACGTACCTATGGTCTAATGGTTGGCGCGATTCGGTATTTTTTGCCACGCGCAGCGGCATTTATTCTGTCCAGATCACGAGCGGTACTTGCGTCTATACCCGCAGTACGGAGGTGCAGTTTTTGCGGCCCACCCAACTGACCCTCCCCCAGGATACCCTGCTTTGTTTCACCAAAAACGGTCTCCCCGAAACAGACGCACGCCGCGAGCGCCATAGCATCTCGGGGCGGGTCTTCCCACAAAATACCAACGAAACCTTCTTCTTTGAGCTACTCACCCGAGGCGACAGCAGCGAGCGGCTCATCGACCAAAACCGAGTCAAGGACGACGGAAGTTGGCAGGCCGAGATCACACAAGGTGGGGAGTACCATTTGCGCTTACGCAATAACTTCGGGTGTGTCCAGGAGGACTCCTTTGCGGTGCGCGACGTGTGCCAGCCCCTCCTCAAGCTCCCCAATGCCTTCACGCCCTCCCCCGCCGACGGTCTCAACGACTACTTCACCCCCTTGATCGCTGATCTCGACCGCTTACATCTACGCATCTTCAATCGCTACGGGCAAGTAATTTTTGAAATGATCCGAGACCGATCCGAAGGCTGGGATGGGAGCCTATCAGAAAACGAAGGCTGGGATGGAACAAAGTCTGGCGATGCCCTGCCAGCGGGTACGTATCTCTACAACGTCATCTGGCAAGGAAAAGACCCCGCCACCGGTAAGCCCATCCGAGACACACAAGAGGGGCTGGTCTATCTCGTGCGCTGAACCATCAAGACGGGTAGCACTACAAAGACAGCCAGCAACGAAAATAACAAGCCACCCGTAACGCCCGCCGCCAAAGAAAACCAAAACGGCTCTTCGTTCCACAAAAAGGGTAGCAAACCTAAAAAGGTAGAAAAAGTCGTAAGTAAGATCGGATAACTTTTGGCATAAATGGCTTTGAAGAACAGTATGTGATCCGGATGCTTGCTTTTGTGGCAGTGTTTGAAATGATTAAAGGTGTCCATCACAAAAATAGCCGCATTCACGACCAGCCCCCCCAACAAAACAAAAGCAGCATATCCTCCCTGATCGAAATACACCTCTAGCCCACCAAAAGTAAGAAAAACGCCAATGAAAGCCGTAGGTATCACCAGCAAAATAACAAATGCTTGCCTAAGACTTTCAAATAAAATACTGCAAATAAAAAATATCATCACAACTAATACGCCCAAAAGTGCATAGGGTTTGCTGGCTTTCTGCCAGGGGAAGAAATCCGGTCGCAATTCTTTCACTTGATAAGCTGGTGGCAGTTGTGTTTGATACGCCTCCAGAGTGCTGGCCAGAAACTTTTCCCCAAAAGATCGGTTGCCATAATAATCAAAACCCAGCACTCGGATATACAAACGGTTTTCTTTGTGTATCGCACTGGTGCTTTTTTCTGGATGCAGATGAAGAAAATCCTTCCAGGCTACGGACTTTCCTTGGATCGTAAAACTTCCTGATTTTAAATCTTGTAAAGAGAGCTGTTGTGCATTTTTGGAGACTAACTTTGCGGGCAGTCGTTGCCCTTGATAGGGTAGGTATAGGTCTGTCCCTGATGATGGTCGTTGGAGATGCCAGGCTGTTTGCCAGTCGGTGAGGCTTAAGTTTTGGTCGGCCAAAGCCTGCATATCCAAATGAGAGGCTAGGCTTATCCGCTCCCGCTCCTGATACGTGAGGCGTTCGTTGGTCTTGACCATCGGGACGCGCTTGTGAGCAGCTAAACGGTATGCTAATTTTTGAGCTTCTTGCTCCAATTCTTGATAGTTAGGGCCGCGCATCTCTACGCGAAAGCTTGCCAGGTTGGGTGCATTGCTATTACTAAAACCCCTCGGCCCCACGCCGTAGATATTCCAGGAAGCACCATCTAAACCGACAGCTAAACGCACCAACTGGTTTTTGAGCGTGAAGGGATAATTTGTTTTGGCAACGCTATCGGTAAACAAAATCACCACTCGTCCCTGCCTGGCACTTGCTTCTGTCAAGAATTTCTCAATATAACCTTTATTTAATTCATTTTTTAGCATGTATTCAATATGTTTGAATAAATCATTCATTTGTTGCGCTGTTGTGCCATCGGGCATTTCGGCTTCTACGTACAACTTCATGCGCTCAGGGCTTCGATAAGCAAAGCGTTCGTAGCCATAACGCACAAAAAGCCGAAGGCTTCCTCCCAGATAGCGATCTATGTAGGGACGAAGCTGCTGCTGATAAAAATCTGATCCGATGGTAGCCATATACCAGGAGTTGTTGGGCAGGCCAGAGGGCAACCAAAATACGGGCATCCCGAAAAGCAGTAGCCAAATGAGGAGTGTCTTTTTGCGATGGCGTGATAAAAATAAAATGAGTAATGTGTATTTTTTGAATATTCTAAGTGATCTTCGATTGCTTTGGGAAAATAAAACAGGGGCTTTGTTGTTTTCTGAAACAATAAGCAAGCGATAAATCGCCGGTGTAAAAAACAAAGCTATGGGCAAAGAGATAGCCAAACTCAAACTGACCACACTAGCAAAATCGCGTAGATTGACTTGTAAATCTTCGGGCAACAAGAAGACCAAAGACAAGGCAGATATGGTTGTAAGCGAGGCAGCCACCAGCGACAAAAACACCGATCCTGTACGCCTATAATGAAGCCCATCAAAAGTTACCAGGGCGTTATCCAGAATCAAACCAAAGGAGATGGCCACCCCTGCCAGGGTGTACAGATGTACAGGAATAGCGAGAAGATATAGCGCAAGAATCGTTAAAGACAGATTCACTAATAAGCTGATTATCAAAACAAAAAGATGTTTTATATTTCGCTGCCATGCTATAATAAATACCGACAAGATAAGGAGCGAAAGCAGGGCCCTGTGATAGGTTTTGCGGAGTTCCTGGTTAAGGAATACGCTCTGATCCCATTCCAGGTGCTGGGTGAACTGCTCGGGCAAAGGTAGGGTTTTCATGGCTGCCTTAATCGCCTCCGTAGCCACAATAACATTACTACCTTTGCGCAACTGAAAGGACAGCGTAACGGCCGGTTCACCATTGACCCGATAGTACCGCGAGGGCATCTCATGGCTTAGTTGCCAGCTCGCCAAATCAGCAAAATATAGTATAGGTTTTTTGGAAATAATTATCTTATCTATTTTTTCTTTTTTTGAAGGAATGGGTAGCCTTTGAAGCCAAGTGTATCCCCCTTCGCGGTTGCGTACTTGCCCCATGTGGGTAAGGCGAAATGCTTCCCCGATGTGTTGGCGCAACTGTTGATGGGTGATCCCGTAATCGTTCATTTGGTCAGGATCGTATGTAATTTCTATTACTTTTTGATCTGCTCCGTGTATTTGGATGCTTTCTATGTCAGGAATAGCAAAAAAATGCAACTTTGTCGCTTCCCTAAACCATACTTCGATGTCTGTTCCTGACGTGGGCCCATGGATGGCATACACCAGGGCGGCCTCTGTTTGGGGGGGCCTGCCAGCCGTCCGGATAACCGGATAAGAAAGCCCTTCCGGTAGCTTTGGGTACAAGCGACGCAAGTGCATGGCTATTTCAAATTTTTTAATTTCTATATCTGTTTTCTTCTCAAAGTCAAGCGTAATTTCTCCGCCGTCATAGCGTGAGACCGAACGTATGCCTTTGATACCGTCTATCTGAGCAAGTGCGCCTTCAAGCGGGGCAGTAGCTAAGTTTTCGACAAGATCGGGGGCGGCCCCTGGTAGTTGATAGCTTACCTGCAAAGATGTATCTTTATCATCAGGGAGTAAGCTCACAGATAAATATCTGGAAGAAATAAGCCCCAAAAAACTCATAATCAGAAAGATAAATACAATGCGAAAAGGACTCATAAGGTAACGCGATAAGCCAGAGGGACAAAAAAGAGTGCTGAAAGTGTCCCGACAAGCAGCCCACTCACCAACGCCACAACCAAGGGAGCCTGTAGCTCCGCCCCAATCCCGGTACCAAAAAGCGTCGGGAGTACAGCCAAGATGGTCGTAAATGTGGTCATCAAAATAGGTCTTAGGCGCAAGATGCCTGCCCGATGGACTAGCTCAAAAGGGGTAGATAAGGTACTTTTCAATTTTAGTTTATTGATCGTATCTATTTTTAGAATAGTATCATTGACCATAATCCCAAGCATCACAATCAATCCAATACCAGACATCAAGTTGAGTGAATAGCCCCCCAAATATAAGCCAGCCAAAGCACCAGCTATACCCAACGGCAAACTCAACAAGACGATTAAGGGCTGTAAGAATGACTCAAATTGTGCCACTAGAATAAAATAAAGCAATATAACAGCAATAAACAAAACAAAAATTATTTCGTTCATATTTTTCTTATTTTCTTCAAAACCTCCCTCCCAGTCAGTCTGAAGATCAGGCGGGAGCGCGGACTCGACTGCCTGCCGCTCCTCCGTACTTAGCATGGGCCAGGTAAAACTTTGATATATCCCCTGCGCATCTGCAACAGTACTCCGATAGCTCGTAAGCGGTAGCAGACGCACAAAGTCAGACAAAGGAAAGCCGTTGGTAAGAATGGTTTGATGTAATATTTTATCAAAATTTTCTTTGTTTTTAAGTTGGAGTAAAATAGGCATTCTTTGCCCAAACGCCTGAATATACGTGATGGGATACTGCCCAATCTGTTGCTTAACTTTCTCGATAAGCTCGCCTTCGGAGATACCATAAACAGCCGCTGTCTCGGTATCCAAAGACACAGCAAATTGTGTTTCGGTGGCTGTTCCTGCGCCCATACGTGTAGGAAGAATTGCGCTTAGCTTATCGTAAAGTCGCTGTAATTTATCAGGGCTGAGTACTTGACTTACATCATTTTGACGAATACGCAACTCCTCTCTTTGCTCTGTATTTGGAAAAAGTTGAGAGAAGGCATCTGGTGGAGCCATGAAAGAAAACCTAGCTTCGGGATCATGCTGACGCAAGGCATCCGCCAGCCGTTTTTGGGCAAGCAGGCGGGCATCAGGACTAGAAAATTCAAGAAAAATATGCGCCTGGCCTGGCGTACTTAACTCGGGATCAAGGAGATATTCTCGCTCACCTATATCTATCTCGGCAAGGCTAATTAGATCGTTGATTTGATGTAAGTATGCTAATGTTTTTTTGTTATTTTGCTCAATATCTATCGAACGATTCCAGTTGATTTGCAGCACCTGCTCGGACTTAGAAAGCAAGGGCAAACCCTCAACGGGAAGCAAACGCCACAACCAAAATGGAGTAAAGATACCCAATGAAAAAAGCAGCAAAAAGAGTTTCTGCCGTCGCCAGACTATCCCAAAGGCTTTATCGTATAACTTCACTGAAAGTTGATATAAAATGTTTTTTTGATCTACGTTTTTACTTTTTGCGAGCAAAAATAAGTGTGGGAGAAATAAAAATGCTACAAAAAGAGAACTAAATAAAATAATCGCTATTGAAACCGCTTGATCGTAGAATAATGCACCTGATATACCAGAGATAAAAACTAATGGAACAAAAACCGAAAGTGTCGTTAAGGTAGAGCTTAGCAGTGGAGCGATCACATCTTGTACGCCCATAACACAGGCAGTTAGTCGGTCTTTGCCTTCGGACAAAAAGCGAGTCATATTATCCAGGATGATAATGCTATTATCAATCAGCATTCCCAAACCTAAGGCCATCCCGCTCAAAGAAATAATGTTGATGGTCAAGCCTGTCAAATAAAAAAGCCCCATGCCCAAAAGCAGTGAAAGCGGAAGCGTACAGGCAATCACAAGCGACATACGCCAGCTCCCCAAAAAAAGGAAAATCACCATCACTACGCCTGCCGCCCCTAGCAACAAGGTATTACGCAAGTTTTGAATGGAAACATCTAATAAGGTATATTGGCTTTGCGTAAACTGAAATTTCAGGTTAGGATATTTTTTCTCAAGAGTTTTCACTTCATTTTCAATGCGAAAAATAACTTCTTGCATTTTTGCGCTAGGCTGCTTGTATAAAGCAAAGACAAAAGCATCTTTTGCAGCTCCTGCTTGCCAAAACAAGTGATACCCTTCCGGTACTTCGGCTTCTTGACGAATTTCGGCGATCTCTCCCAACGGCAACACACCACCGCCAGGAAGCCGTACTGGAATAACTGCAATATCTCCAGCGTGCCGCAGCAGTGGCGATGACTGAAGCCAGTAGCGGTACTGCCCATCCCGAACGGAGATCGAAGAGAGCGGTTGATTAGCTGATCGTATCAATTCAAGAATTTGATTTTCAGTTATTTGTAAAGATCGCGAAATATCCTCCCGTGGGCTTATCGTGATCTGCTCCCGTATCTGTCCGTTCATATCGACCAGAGAAACGCCAGGAATACCCTCCATCTGCTTTTTGATGACTCGGGTTACTAACTCCGAAGTTTTGGCATCTTTTAATGATTGTGGCGTGATTTGGAGGCGTACTAAGGGAATATCATTTGTGTTAATTTTGATAACATTGGGGCGTTCTAAGTCTCGGGGAAGGCTACTCAAGAGTCGGTCTAGCTTTTCGTTGGCTTCCATGTAGGCCAGGCGCATCCGAGTACCAAAATTGAATGCTAAGCGCAACCGCCCCCTTTGGTTGTACGCTTCACTCTCAATGGCTGAAATACCGTTAAGGGTCAGCATTTCAGCACGTAAAATGCTTAGTACATTTTGCTCAACTTCGGTGGGTGAGTGTCCTGGATAATCGACTTGTATCAGCAGTTGGGGTACGTCGATGGGTGGAAGCAGCGAAATAGGCAACTGCCCCGCAGCCAAAATTGACAAAATAGCTAAGGCCAAAAAACTCATCAGTACACCTATCGGGCGACGAAAAAGGAAATTCAATAACTGATAAATGTACATTTTTACTTTATTTTCAAGGTTACTTTTCCTTGATGTGAAAGTTGTAGGTTATTGGATACAATAACAGTGTCTCCTGCTTTCAGTCCGTCCAGAATCTCTGCCCATTCGCTATTTTCCTCACCAATCTGGACGTAGTTCCAAAAGGCATAGCCATTTTTGTACGTAAAGACCACCGGCTTATCCGAACGCTGCACGATGGCTTCCTGCGGAACAAGCAGTTGAGCCGCTCTCGGGAACTCGACTTGTAAGCGCAAATTCATACCGGGAATAAGCCCCTGGTTATCAACAACTTCAAAATGAATTTTGACCAATCCTTCCGAAGATACCAGGGGGTTGATTTCTGTAAGCCGCAACTGATAAACACGTTGCTCTCCGATGGGAGTTGCCATAGCAAATAGCCCCTCTTTGAGATCGGGCAGGCGGCTTTCAGGAAGCTGCGCTTCTACGGCTAGCTGCGTCCGGTCATAAAGCCGCCCCAACTCAACAAAAGCCTGTACCTGCTCCCCTTCGCTGGGATACCAGTTGCTCAACACCCCTGTAAAAGGTGCCTTGAGCTGGGTCTGAGTAAGGTTTTGTTGTGCCTCTGCCACAGCAACCGCAGCCAGGACTAAGCCGCTACGAACTTTCAAAATATGAGATAAAGTATCAGGCAGAGAGGATGAATCTCCCCATACTCCGCCATATTCCAAAAAAAGTTTTCGATAATTATCTTTTCTGATCTCCTCTTCGGCTCGAGCGCGATCCAGGCGCAAGCGGTACTCCTCCTGCTGCAAAGTGGCTAGGGGTTGTCCTGCCGACACCGTAGCTCCATTGGCAACCAGCACGGCAGATATACGCCCGGATAACAAAAAAGACACGCCTGCCTGACGACGCGCCACTACTTTTGCGTTGGTTTTAAGAACTTGCTTTAATGATCCAGATTGTACTTGCATGGTATCTACTACAATAGGCGGCAGGGTAGCCAGACCGACCTCCGAAGCAGATGAGCTGGCCTCCTCCACTTGACAGGCTGCTAAAACAAGCAAAAAATAACACCACCCATAATAAAATCGCATAAGTTTATTTTAGTTTCCTCTCATCACAAATCGCTCAACTGAAAAACATCAAAAACCAACTGATCTTCATTTTCGGTATCTCGGCGGGCCATATGCAAGCCCTCTTTCGTAATAAAATGTACCACTGGATAATAAACTCCTTTCGGTAGCTTGTACTCCCCTACCCTCTGATGCTGTTTATTCAAAATGACCAAAGTCATCGGTATATCAAACATGGAAGGCAAGGGAAGCAACTCCTTACTTACGCCTTGCAAAGCCGAGCGAAATGTATATCCTGTATAGGGGTCATGTTTCACAAAATAAAAAGAAGGATTCATAAAAAAACGCTCCGTATATTGAGGATCAGCGGCGGCCTCCGCTTGCGTTTGATAAGGTGGAGGTACTGTATCAAAAAATTGACTGTAGGCGGGAAAAGATATATTATCTCCCTTCAAATCAGTGATGTATAGATTTTTGTCATTAGGAAAACTAATCACCCAACGCGCTGTGCCAGGGTCATAGGATGCGTAAAAAGTGTCGTAGTTCATTCCACCCCAACAGCCTTGAGCATAAGCAGGTGATACCAAAAAACCTGGTACCTCTTCCGTTTTTTTATCTGCCAAAGATACCGCCACAAAAGGTGGATACCCGTGGCTGTAGCGCGTTGCCAGTAAATACAGACGATCATCGCGCCAAACCATGGGACAAATCGTGGAGGTTAGTACAAAAGCATTTGTTCCCGTAATTTCGATAAGTACCCGTTGATTAACAAGCCCTTGGTCGCTGGTGAGTAAGACACTGTGGTTGTTGTAAAGGAAAATAGAATCTCGGGTATGTACCAAAAAACCAGCTATTTTTCCTACCCCATGCTCACCTTCGCGCTCATAACGGATGGGAGATAGCTCCTTTTCCTGTGCATAATCAAAAACACGAAGGGAATTATCGCTGCGATTGATGGCATAAAGGTACGTTCCGGAATCGGTCTCAGCGCATTGCAGCATAGGCAAGAAGGCTTCGGTAACCGAATCCAGCGGAAAAATTTTCTGCCCCACGATGCGCAGTGTTTTGCTTTCGTCAGGACTCTTGTTTATCTGATGCTCTTGCGAATCTTGACAAGCATATAGGAAAATTAGTAAACCGTAAACTAGATGATATTTTTTCATTGTTTCCTTAATCTCATTGTAGAAATGTTAGGTAGTTGATCGCATCATCTATTTCTCCATCTATGACGTAGTGATAATGCTTAATTTGACCGTTGCTAAAATGCACAAGAATAGGTTTGCCCATACCTGTCTCGTACTTTGATATTCTGCTTTTGGTATCAAGAATCAGACGGATCCTTTTTTTAGATAAATAATCATAATCCAATTCTTTATTCCGTGATATGAGAATAAGAGCAAAGTTTGGGGGAAACGTTTCTATTTTTTCAATTTCTTTAATGTGCTTCTCAGCACAGTCGCAGTTATCAAAGGATATAATATAAAAAATGTGATTTAATAAGTTTTCATTACTTAATTGATGAACCTCTTTCAGATAGCGTTTTATCCCGTCCTCGTATGTGTGATGAGAGGTACAGGAGGGCAGGACGAAAAAGAAAATAGCAAAAATATATTTCATCATTTCATCTCAATTAAATCAAATGCTATTTCATTTTCGATATTTTCCTCATTATATGGATTATTCTTGCTGACTAGAAACTTTCCATCACCTACATAGCAGACTTGACCAAAATGATATTTTCTTTCAGGAAATTTCATTTCCTTAACATCCCTTGCATCTGCTCCTAAGCGACCATACATAATTGACCAGCTAGACTCCAAATATTCATTCAACAACCCATCCGCATTTTTGAGGGGCTGTTTGTGCTTGACCACACGATAAAGCGTTTGATGATCTACATCGTAAAAGTCATTAATATACATCCCCTGCATATTTGAATAGTTTTCTCGTAATTGGAAATCAGCATTAGCGCTCAGTCGCTCAAAATTGACAGGTAAATATTTGCTCTTCCAGGTTGAAATAGGTGTAAGAAGTCTCTGTTGGGTGTCGTAAGTATAAATATTGTGATCTTGCGGAAATAAAATAACAAAAATGTTCCCATTTTTGGGAAATACAGTCATATCCATGGCGTATAGAAAGTAACCTTCTTTATTTGCAAATAAATGCCTTGGGTATTTTCCATGCTTATCGGAAAATTCATTTTTGTAAGTATCATAAAAAGCGAAATATCCATTATTATATAAATTTACACTTGTATTCTCGAATAATGGATAAACAGGGAAAATCATTTTTTTCTGTCCTGAACTCCAAAAAAAGCAGTTACCACCTTTATCCATGTAGCCAAAAGAAATACTATCTTTCTTTCGCATGGCATCTCCAACGAAAAAGGTAGTCTCTTGTGTCTGTTCGATATTTGTCAGTTTTACGCGCTCTCCTACATACCAGACAAGAAAAATAGAATCTGAATTATGAATGTAATAATCCTCAATAATAAATTTATCTTTTCCTTCTTTGATTGAAGGGATGTGGTGGGGAATTTCTTCCGTTTCTAAATCATAAAAAAACAAACCATTCTCATTTACTGCATCTAATCCCACCAGATACTTTTTACCTTTATATTTAAAAGAATGATAGTCATATAAATCTGTAAATAATGAATCTGTCCTTATCGTAACTTCACCAACGATAAAATCACTAGGTGTATAAATGTCTACCTCTTTTTCTTGTGTGCAAGAAAAGATAAAAATCAGGGAAAGCCAAATACATTTTTTCATTAGTATTTTTTATTAAAAGTATATTGCCCTAATAGAATCAGCAAACTCAAGTAGGGGAATATATCTTATTGTATTAGGTACTCATCTCATGCACTCTTTGCCACCTAGCTTACATTTTCTTAAACCTGTATCCAGATTTACCTTGATGTGACCATTGAAACAACCTGCCCCCGAAGGATTGATTGTTTCATAATCTTGAGAGTAGGCGGTTGTATTAGCACCA
>DAISIL010000022.1:0-7850 GCA_036822015.1 Bernardetiaceae bacterium
ACGAAGACCTCTTCCAGCTAAGACGCGGAGAACCAGAGTTTTACCAAAACGAACATCTTTCCGATGTCGTGGGTGCCGAACTAAACAGCCGCTGGGATAATACCCTCGGTCAAACGGGTATTGGGCTTGAGTTTCGGCAGGAAAGCATCCAGAGTTCCAATCTCGGCGATCACAGCCGCCAAAGCTGGGGACTCTTTGTGGAGCATCGCCTTGCCTTCGGTAATTTCTCTCTGACCCCAGGCGTACACCTGAACCAATACAGCGATTTTGGTTTTAATGCCTTTCCAGGAATCGACATAGGTTGGCAAGTCCGACCGCATACCTTCGTTTTCGGACAAGCCGGCACAAGCTACCGCATCCCCACCTACACCGACCTCTACTACGAAGACCCCAGCAACCGTGGCAACCCCGACTTGCAACCCGAGCAGGCCTTCATTTACGAGATCGGGCTGCGCCAAAGCGGACGCGGATGGCTATGGGAGATGAGTTTCTTTGACCAGTTTGCCCAGCAGCTCATTGACTGGACACGCACGAGCGATACCGAAGCCTGGCAAGTGGGTAATTTCACCGACTTGCGCATGAGCGGCCTCGAAACCCAGCTTACCCTCGAACCCCAACAACTCTCCGAGGCATCCTGGGCGGCAGCCATCACGCGCTTTTCGTTGGGCTATAACTACCTCCAGGGTACCCTCGAAGACCAAAACGAAGGCGTATCTAGCCGCTATGTCTTGCAGCAGTTGCGGCATCAGTTGATTCTCCAGACGGCGCACCGAGTGGCGGGTAAGCTCTCCCACGATTTGCGGGTGCGCTGGTCGGAGCGCGTAACCGGAGATGCCTTTTGGGTGGTGGATAGCCGCCTGACCTGGCAGGAGCGCAGCTATGCTTTTTTTGCCGAAGCCTCCAACCTCACCAACACCTCGTATGTGGGCGTGAACCTGGTGCCGATGCCTGGGCGTTGGTTTCGGGCAGGGCTACGGCTGCAAGCCCATTTGTGATCTTCAAAAAAAAGTAGCATCTTTAACGTCCTGTATTCAATCATCTACATCTTTTTTTCGCATGACACAAACCCCGTCTGCTACACCCAAAATTGAATTGAGTGCCTCGGCTTACTTCCCGGCCTGGTTGCGGGAGCAACAAGTAAGCCTCGGCATTACGACCTACCAAACCAACCGCTTGTTCCTGATCGGGGTGAAGCCCGATGGGCGCATGTCCACTTTTGAGCGCACCTTTGATCGCCCGATGGGACTCTTTACGAGCAGCGAAAGACTTTTTTTGAGTACCCGTAACCAAATCTGGCAACTCGATAACGCCCTGGCAAAGCAGCAGTTGCATAAAGACGTGTACGACCGCCTGTATGTTCCCCGCAAATCCCACACGACGGGCGAACTCGATACCCACGACCTGGTAATGACCCGCAAGGGAGAACTGCTCTTCATCAACACCCGTTTTAGCTGTTTGGCTAAGTTGAGTGATAAGCACAGCTTTGAACCCATCTGGCAGCCGCCTTTTATCAGCAAACTTGTCCCGCAGGATCGTTGCCACCTCAACGGGCTAGCCCTCCGCGATGGAGAACCCGCCTATGCCACTGCCGTCAGCCGCTCGGATGTACCCAATGGCTGGCGCGACCGCCGTGCCGATGGAGGTGTATTGATCGACATCGCCCAAAACAAAATCGTCCTCGAGGGACTTTCCATGCCCCACTCGCCGCGCTACTACCGCGACCGGCTTTGGCTCCTCAACTCCGGTACCGGCGATTTTGGCTACGCCGACCTGGACAACCAGCGTTTTGTTCCGCTAACTTTCTGTCCGGGCTTCATGCGTGGGCTGGCTTTCCACGACAAATACGCCATCGTGGGGCTATCCGGCCCGCGCCACGACAAAACCTTTGGTGGGCTGCCCCTCGAGGAGCGACTCAAGCAAAAAGATGCCCTGCCTAAGTGTGGCTTGATGGTCATTGACATCGAAAGTGGCGATATTGTGCATTGGTATCACTTTGAGGGCGGACTGATTACGGAGCTTTTTGATGTACAGGTCATCGAGCAGAGCATCTGCCCATCGGTCTTGGGTTTTAAGACGACGGAGATCAACCGCACGATCTCGTTTCCGGAGCCTTCGGGAGAAATCGCCTTTCACATCATGCCCGAAAGCGAAAAGGCAGGCAACCAAAACACCACCTTTGCCCCCGACTTAGCCCTCGGGACAGGCCCACAACCCCAAGCCGCGCAACCCGCCAACGGACAACCCGCCGCCAAGATCGACCTTAGTCAGGTGCGCTTTCAGGTTACCGATAAGGTAACCGCCGAGCAGATCATCAACGGATACGATCACCTGACCTTTCCCAGCGTCAAGAAACAATCCTTCGCCACGCGCATCAACGAACCCCTCATCACGGCCGTCGCCGTGCAGGGCAACCAGTTCCTGGGGGCTGCCATCGCCGAACTCTTCCCCGACGGACGCGGTAAGTTGTTGTCTTTCTTCGTTCCGCCACAGTTTCGGGGCAATGGCATCGGGCAGCGGCTGCTGCAATATCTCGAACAAGCCCTGCGCCAAAAGCGTGTCGGGCGTATGGTGATCCGGTATCGCTCGGACTGGAAAGAGGTCAATTCCCTCGAACACCTGGCCCAAAAGCTCGCCTTTACGCCTCCCAAAACCCACCTGATGCTCTGCAAGACCAATGAAGCCATCGGGACGGCGCCCTGGTTCAAGAGCTACCGCCTACCCGAAGGCTACACTTTTTTTGATTGGAAAGACCTCACAGAAGCCGATCGCTTATACATCAAACGCCGCAAAGCCGAGGAGGACTGGTATCCCAACTCCCTGACTCCCTTTCAGCTCGAAGACAAAATGCACCTGCCCACTTGTGTAGGCCTGCGCTACGAGGGAAATGTGGTAGGCTGGGTACTGACCCACCAGATCGCCCCAGATACGGTGCAGTACACGACCCTATTTGTCTCGCCCGAACTCCAGCGCATGGGACGCGCCATCGGGGTTTTGATTGAGGCCATCAGCCGACAAATCCGCAACTGGGAACAAGGCAGCCCCGAACGCTACGGCGCATTTCAGGTGGAGGTTACCAATGACCTCATGCGTCGTTTCGTCGAACGCCGCATGAAACCCTATTTGATTACTTATGTAGAAGAGCGACGAACGATCAAAAAACTGACATGAGATACGGAAGGCATCGGGTAGGTATCCTCGGCGGCGGCCGCAGTGGTATTGGAGCGGCACTGCTGGCCCAAAAGGTAGGCTATGCCGCCTTTGTCTCCGAATATGGATCGCTCACCGATGCCCACCGACAGACACTCGCCCAGGCGCAGATCCCCTTTGAGGAGGGACTGCACAGCCTGGATGCACTCCTGGACGTGGATTGGGTCATCAAAAGCCCAGGCATCTCTCCCGAGACACCCATTGTGCAAGCCTTGCGTAAGCACCGCATCCCGATTATCTCCGAAATCGAATTTGCCGCCCGACATACCAACGCCTACCTCATCGCCATCACAGGAACCAACGGCAAGACTACCACGGCCAGCCTCACACATCACCTCATGGCTGCCGCCGGACTGGATGTCAAGCTGGCCGGAAATATCGGCAAGAGCTTCGCCGAAAGCCTATGGGAAGGCGATGCTGATTATTTTGTTCTGGAGGTCAGTAGCTTTCAACTCGAAGATATTGAGCAGTTTCATCCGCGTATCTCCGTGGTCTTAAACGTAACCCCAGATCATCTGGATCGCTACCACGAGAGTATGTACGCCTACACAACGGCCAAACTGCGCATCACCGAAAACCAAAACCACAACGATATTTTTATCTACAACAGCAAAGATTACTGGACAAGCCAAAATCTCCAAAACCTCACCGGCAACCCCCAGATGATCGGTCTGGACCTCCAAAACCCCCAATGCAAGCCCGCTTACTGGAATCCATCCGACCAAAAACTACACGTCCGTAAAGATACCTTTGATCTGACGACCTGGCAGATACGCGGGGGGCATAACTATTTCAACGCCACGGTGGCCATCCTGATCGCTCAACAGTTGGGCATCAACCGGACGCTTATCGCTGATGCCCTGACGAGTTTTGGGGGGCAACCGCACCGCCTAGCTTTTGTCCGAGCGATTGCGGGCGTACAATTCTACAACGATTCCAAAGCCACCAACGTCGATGCGACACTACAAGCCCTCAAGAGCTTTCGGGAACCTGTCATCTGGATTGCGGGCGGCATCGACAAGGGCAACGACTACCGCCTGCTCGAACACGCCGTACGTAAGCACGTCAGGGCGATCGTCGTCCTGGGAGCCATCAAAGACAAGCTACGGGATTTCTTTACGCCTATCGTCCCGATCACCTACGCCGAGGATATGCCTACGGCCGTAGCGGCGGCCCATCGCCTGGCCCAGCCCGAAGGGGTGGTCTTGCTCTCGCCGGCTTGTGCCAGCTTTGATCTCTTCGATAACTACGCGCATCGGGGCAAAACCTTTGAAAACATCGTACAACACCTCTAAACCAAGTTTGTCTCATGCCCACCCCACGTTTACTTTGCTTATTTGCCAGCCTGCTTTTGTTTGTCCTTGATGCCCAAGCACAGCTAGAGCAATTTATTGCGGAGCAATATCCTGCCTGGGAAGCTACCTATCAGCACCTCCACCGCAACCCCGAACTCTCCCAACAAGAGAAAGAAACATCGGCTTTTCTGGCCGAGAAGATGCGCCGCCTGGGCTTCGATGTCCAGGAAAACTTTGGTGAGTATGGCGTAGTGGCTGTCCTCAAAAACGGCAAAGGCAAAACACTCTTGCTGCGCACCGATACCGACGCGCTGCCCGTCCAGGAGCAAACCGGACTGCCTTACAGCAGCCAAAAGCAGATGCCCCGTGCCGATGGTGGCCCCGCGCTGCCCGTCATGCACGCCTGCGGACACGATATGCACATGAGCGTATGGCTTGCCACAGCCGAAGCCGCCGTAGCCTTCAAGAACACCTGGACGGGAACGCTCGTGATGATCGCCCAACCCAGCGAAGAGATCGGCACAGGCGCCAAGGCCATGCTGGAGGCAGGCTTGTACAAAAAATATCCCGTCCCCGATTATGCCGTGGCTTTGCACGTAAGCGCGGGGATGCCTGCCGGAACGATTGGCTTTTGTAAGGGGCCCGCGATGGCTAACGTCGATATGGTCAATATCAAGGTCTTCGGTGAAGGGGGACATGGTGCTTACCCTCATCTGACAAAAGACCCCATCGTCTTGGCGGCTCGTATCGTGCTGGCTTTGCAGACGATTGTTAGTCGGGAAATCTCGCCACTGGAGCCGGCCGTTGTTACCGTTGGGGCCATTCATGGTGGCACGAAGCACAACATCATCCCGCCCGAAGTCAAGCTCGAACTGACCCTACGCTCTTATACCGAAGCTGTTCGGGAGCAGACCCTGGCCGCCATCCGGCGTATCATTCGGCACACGGCCCTCTCGGCGGGGATGTCCGAAGATCGCTTGCCCGTCCTGGAAATCGAGGGTAACTCCCTGCCTGCCGTTGATAATGACGCTGCCCTTACGGAACAACTCTATCTCGCCGTTGGGGAGGCTTTGGGCAAAGACCGCATCCAATGGACAACACCCGTCATGGGCGCCGAGGATTTTAGCCTTTACGGACGCACGCCCGAGCGCGTTCCGATCTCGCTCTTTTGGCTCGGTGCCGTTTCCGAGCAGACCATCGCCGCGCATCAGAAAGCCGGCACGCCCCTGCCCTCCCTGCACTCGCCTTATTTTGCCCCTGATCCCGGCCCGACGCTCCGCAATGGCACACAGGCGATGCTTACCGTTGTGCAGACGCTCCTCAAAAAATAGCCCTTTGTGTGGGATAATTCATCCACAGCCTTAACACTTATCGGCACTTTGTCGTTAAGCAAAAAAAAATCCCATGATACACCTAATCTTGATGAGCCTAGCCCTGGTGGGAATGCTGATCTTTGGCTATTTCTTCTTTTTGGTGGCCGAAAATCGCCGACCAGGTTTTTTGCCGGATCGTACCCTGGTGGCTCCCCCCACGGCAGCTACCGATGAGCCAGACGACGACGACTGGGGCGATGTCTGGAACGATGTAGAGATTGATCTTCCGCCCGATGTGGGGAGTCCCCTGCCGGTGTTTGTCCCCAAAGAACAGCCTTCACACGTGAAAGTTTTTGGATGATTCAGTTCTTTCGTGCCTCCGATGGCGTGCGTTTAGTATTTGTGTTGTTGCTTTTTCTGCTCCCGCGTTTGTTTGTCCTGCTGGCCACAGACTGGCAGACCTGGGAGCGGGAGTTTGATTGGATACTTGTGGGCGAATACTTGCACGAGGGCAGATTGCTCTACGTCCAGACCTGGGAACAGATCGAACCACTCACGGCCTGGCTTTATGGCGTACTTTATGGTGCTTTTGGTCGCCATCCGTTGGGATATAGGGTCGTAGCTATGCTTGTCTGTGGGGTACAGTTGTTGCTTTTTCAGCGGGCCATCGCTGATCCCGATATTTATCGCGAGCGCACGCTGCTGCCTACGTTTTTGTTTGCCCTCCTCCTGCATACCCACGAGAGTTTTTTGTTGCTTTCCCCGACGCTGCTGGCGCTCACGTTCCTATTGCTGGCTCTCCAGATCGTTTTTCGGCTCAACGAGAAGACTAGCGTATCGGTGATCTTTTCGTTGGGAGGGCTGCTTGGCGTGGCGACGCTGTTTTTTTTGGGTAGTTTTTTCTTTTTGTTGTGGGCTTTGGTAGGGCTGGCGACGTTTCGCGGGACGCGCCTGCGGGAATATCTGGTGCTGTTGTATGGTTATCTGCTGCCCTTGCTCTTGATGGGGATGTACCTCTACGTTCGGGGGACGCTCGGGGCGGCAACGGATCAGTTGTTGGTACCGCTTTTGGGCTTGGGGCAATGGGGAGCCGTGCTGGGCATCAATTTTTCGGGGGCTTTGTTGGTGGGGGTATTGTGGCTTGGGCTGGCTTTGGGTATGGTTCAGGTGCTGCGGACGACGAGTTTTGTCAATTTTCAGACGGTGCGCCATCAATCCATGACTGTCTGGGTGATTTTTAGTTTGTCTGGTATTTTCTTTACCCTCAACTTTACCGTGTATCAGCATTTGCTGCTCTTGCCGGCGGCGGCTTTTTTCTTGACTTATCTTTTGTTGTATCCGTTTCGGGTCTGGAAGCGGGAGTTGGCTTTTTCGATTTATTTTTTGGCAGTTGTTTTTTCGTTTGTCCAAAGCACCTATACGCCCTTTCCGATGACTGCTTACACGGATTATGCGCAGACGGTGCGTCTGTCCGATGCCCCTGATTTTGCGGGCAAGCGGGTTTGGGTTTTGGGGGATGATCCGTCGTTTTATCAGAACAACTACGCCGTGATGCCTTACCTCAACAGCCGGCTGCTGGTGCTGGACTTACAGCGTCCGCAAAGTTATGCTTCCCTGGCTGTCCTTGCCGAGCAGATGCTGTATTTTCGTCCCGAGATCATCGTTGATCCCCGCGATCAGTTTTCGCTTTTGTTGCGTCGGATGCCGCTCTTACACGATCGCTACACCTACGATGCTACGCAGCAAGTCTGGCACCTGAAAGAGAAAGAAGAGAACGCGCGCGCGCTGTAACCCTCTCCTATTCCCATTCGATCGTCGCCGGAGGTTTGGAACTGATGTCATAGACGACGCGATTGACTCCCTTCACTTGATTGATGATGCGGTTGGAGATGTCGGCCAGGAAGTCATACGGCAGATGCACCCAGTCGGCGGTCATGCCATCCAGGCTCGTTACGGCGCGTAGCGCAACGACTTGCTCGTAGGTGCGTTCGTCGCCCATCACACCCACCGACTGCACGGGCAACAGCATGGCCCC
>DAISIL010000022.1:7860-47334 GCA_036822015.1 Bernardetiaceae bacterium
GTAGAGACCGTATGCCCGCAGACCTTCGATGAAACGATGATCGACTTCTTGCAAGATGTGTACTTTTTCGGGGGTAACCTCTCCCAGGATACGGATACCCAGCCCTGGGCCGGGAAAGGGATGCCGCCCCAGAATCTGCTCGGGTACGCCGAGGGTCTTGCCCACGCGCCGCACCTCGTCTTTGAAGAGCATTCGGAGGGGTTCGACGACCTGAAGGTGCATCCGCTCGGGCAGCCCGCCTACGTTGTGGTGTGATTTGATCGTAACGGAGGGGCCCTGCACGGAGACCGATTCGATGACATCGGGATAAATTGTGCCTTGTCCGAGCCAACGCACATCCTGGATTCGTTTGGCTTCCTGCTCAAAGATTTCGATGAAGCCTGCCCCGATGCGCTTGCGTTTGCGTTCGGGATCCGTGATGCCCGCCAGGGCATGGTAGAAGTGATCTTTGGCATCTATACCCGTGATGTTGAGGCCCATCTGGTGGTAAGCCGCTAGTACCTGCTCAAACTCTCCCTTGCGCAGCAAGCCGTTATCGACAAAAATACCAAACAACCGATCACCAATCGCTTGATGCAAGAGATACGCGGCCACCGTAGAATCAACACCACCGGAGAGAGCCATCACGACGCGGTCTTGTCCTAGCTGGGCTTTGAGTTCGGCTACGGTTTGCTCCACGAAGGCGGCCGGTGTCCAGTCGTTGTGGCACTGGCAAATGTCCAGGATAAAGTTTTGGAGGATGCGCTGCCCTTCGGCCGTATGCGTAACCTCGGGATGAAATTGTAAGCCATAGATAGGCTCCTGGTGGTGGGCAAAGGCCGCTACGGGGATATTTTCTGTTGTCCCGATGACGGTAAAGTCTTTGGGAAGCTGTGTGATGCTATCCCCATGCGACATCCAGACCTGCGTCGGGCCCGAGAGGCCCGCAAACAAGGGATGCTGCTCCGGCAGTAGCTGGGCGCGTCCGTACTCCCGCATACGGGAGGGTTCTACCCGTCCACCGCTCTGATGCACCATCAGTTGGGCGCCATAGCACAGCCCCAAGACCGGCACGCGCCCATACCAGGCACTAAGGTCGGGTTGGGGGGCATTGGGCTGCCGCACCGAGCAAGGACTACCCGAGAGGATCAGCCCCCGTATGGCATCCTCTACGGGAGGCGGGCTATGAAAAGGATAAATCTCGCAAAAGACGTTCAACTCGCGCACCCTTCGGGCGATCAGTTGGGTGTATTGGGAACCAAAATCAAGGATGATAATCTTTTGTTGTGCTTGCATAAAAAAAGGGGATCAAAAATCGTCCTGTTTTTTCTTTTTCTTTTCCTCTTCGCCTTCCTCGGCCTCGAGGTGTCCGCCCCACTCGGGCAGATAAAACCGCTTCAGGTAGCCATCTTGCTTGGCGATAAAATCACAAATATTTTCCACCTCGTCGGTATCAATGAAGGCACACTGCAAGCGGATCACATCGGCTCCGTTGGAGAGCAGCATATCCCCACGCCCGACGAGTTGCTCGGCACCGCCCATATCAAGGACTACCCGCGAATCGACCTTAGAGGTAACCCGAAAGGCCATCCGAGCCGGAAAGTTGGCTTTGATGACACCCGTCAGGACGTTTACGGACGGGCGTTGGGTGGCAACGACCATGTGCATACCCACGGCACGGGCCATCTGGGCCAGGCGGGCGATGGGTTTTTCGATGGACTTACCGACGGTAATCATCAGATCGGCCAGCTCATCAATCACGACGACGATATAGGGCAGGTAGCGGTGTCCGTCTTCGATGCTGATGGTGCGGGCAAGGATTTTGGCGTTGTATTCTTTGACCTGTCGGCATTTGGCACGCTTGAGGAGGGTATAGCGTTTGTCCATCTCCACACAAAGGGCGTTGAGTACCCGTATGGCTTCTTCGGCTTCCGTGATGACGGGTTCGCTGCTATCGGGCAGGTGAGCGATGTAATGCTTGTCGAGTTTGTTGTAGAGCGAGAACTCGACTTTTTTGGGATCAATGAGGACGATTTTGAGTTCGCCTGGGTGCTTTTTGTAGAGCAAAGACGTAAGCAAGACATTGATCCCTACGGACTTACCTTGCCCTGTTGCTCCTCCGATCAGGAGGTGAGGCATCTTGGCCAGATCGGTGATGAAGACTTCGTTGGAGATCGTCTTGCCGAGGACAACGGGCAGGTCTTTTTTGGTTTCGCGGAAAACCTTGCTTTCGATCAGGGAGCGCAGGGAGACTGTCTCGCGGTCTTTGTTCGGAACTTCGATGCCGATGGTGCCACGCCCGGGCATGGGAGCGATGATACGGATACCGAGGGCGGCCAGGTTGAGGGCGATGTCGTCTTCGAGGTTTCGGATTTGGGAGATTTTTACACCCTGGCTGGGGACGATTTCGTAGAGCGTTACGGTGGGGCCCACCTCGGCTTTGATGGCATCCACACCAATTTTAAAGTTGGCGAGCGTACCAACGATCTTGTCTTTGTTGGTTTGTAGCTCGGAGGGATCGACGCGAATGCCTCCGCCGTCGTGTTCTTCGAGGAGCATGACGGGTGGGCGGCTGTAATTGGGGAGTTCCTGGACGGGATCTACGCCGTCCTCTTCGGGGAAGAGTTTGGGGTCTCTTCGGATGTCGATTTCTTTTTCGTGGGGTGCGTCTTGCTCAAACTGTGCGCCGATGTCCTGGTTTTTGGGTGGTGTTGGGGTATCGTTGTCGGCAAAGAGCAGATCGAGTTCTGGTTCGTCGGTATTTTCTTCGTCGCTGGTTTCGTCTTCGTCCTCGAGATAAGCGATGGGATCAGGATCAGGGGTATTGCTTTGGTTGTTGGGTACTTCTTCATCCTCGGCAAAGAGCGGAACAGGGGTTTCTTGTTCTGCTGTTGCTGTTGCTGTTGTGCTGCTCGGGGGGAGTGATTGCTGCTCGGGGGTGGGTGCGCTGGGGGGAGGTGTTTCTTTGGGTGCCTTAGCCTGAAAGGGGTTCTTGAATCCCTTGCTTTTGGTTTTTGGTTTTTCTTCGGGAATCGGCGGGATGTTTGGCTCGGGCGTATGGGGGGCTTCCTCTGTTGCGGTTACGGGTTTTGGTGCGGGGCTTTTTTTGATGTTTTGGAGCCATACTTTCCCCGAAGGCAAAAAATAGATAACGTAAGCGAAGACAAGCAGCCCCAGGAGTAGGAGCGTCCCGATGCCGATGATGCCATCCATGAAAGCCGCAATGGCATAGCCTATGCCTCCACACCAAAAGGCGAGTTCGGTCGGGCCCTGTACCTGTGCCGTGATATAGCCCAAAAAGACACTCAAAGCGAGCATCAGAAAGAGCAAGTTACGGAGCCAGTCCGTGATGTGTCGGGTGGGGCGGTCGCGCCAGAGCAGGTAGCCTGTCCAGCCGAGCAGGGGTGCCAGCAGCAACGCTGCCATCCCAAACCAGCGATAAACGAGCGTATGGGACAAGACTGCCCCCGTGAGTCCGAGCCAGTTGGTGATCTCTCCGGCGGCACGGGTGGTTTGTTTCCAGGCCAGAGACTCGACGACACTTTGATCGGCGGCTCCCGTCCAAAAAAACGAGAGAAAAGCCAGCCCCAGGTACAACGAAAAGAGCATCAAGGATAGCCCCAGCACCAACCTTAGGCGGCGGTCTGGCCAGAACGGCGCCGTGGTCGTTGTGCCTTCTTGCGGTGGCTCCACGCGATAGCTGTTTTTGTTTTGCTCGACGCTCATAGAAATTCTCAATAGAAGGGGCTAAATTACAACATATATTTCACAATTCGGCACAAAGACGGCAACTATCCCCAGGCTATCTGTTCTGAACGATGATGCGCTTGATGCCGATGCCCTCGCTGGTCGTGAAATGCAAAAAATAAATGCCCGCTGCCAGACCGTCTAGGGGGCCATCGTTGTAGCGGGAGGAAAAAGTACGCACAACGCGCCCCTGCACATCCAGAAGATCAACGTAGTAAATCCGTAAAGCCCCCGAAATTGACCAAAAGACCTGCTCGGCAACGGGGTTGGGGAAGACGTTGATCTTTTGGCTCACTGGATTTTTTTCTAACCCCGCTACGATAGGCGTTCCGGGCGTAAAGAGCGGATAAATGGCATGGGAGAGGCGACGGTTTCGGCTACGCTCGTAGGGGAGCCAACTGCCATCGGCACGTTGCTCCCAGCCGGTGTTGGTGTTGCGGTTGGCGGCCAGGAGACCAACGGCATCGCTGCTTTGGTAGTTGAGGGCAATCCCCACAAAAAAGCGATTGGGCGGACGCTGAATCGGGCGATCAAAGATCACCCGAACGGGCATGTTACGATCAACAGCCGCTTGAATATCAGCCAGCAACAACTCCTGCCGCAGCAGCACCTGGTCGGGTGCGCCCTCGCTACCTACCGTCCAGATGACGACATCCAGGTAGCTATCCGGCTGGCTTACTTCGGCTGCCCCAAAACGCAGATCGACACCAAATAGGGTCTCATACGCGGGTACGTCCACGAAAAGCTCGGCTTTGGCCAGATCGCCCTGGGCATTGTGGCCCGCCAGAAAGCCTGTACCCTCTCGGATCATCTCCAGGCGAGCGTTATCGAGGCGATCCAGACGCGCACCATCGAGTACTCGGATGTAGCCATTGCGGGCGCGGGTGTTATTGCCCGCTGGATTGGCAACGGTGAGGCTGACATTGTACGTGCCAATGCTGGGGTAACGCACCGTCGGGTTGGGGCTACTCGATTCGGCTGGCTCTGCCCCCGGGAGCTGCCAACTGAAAGTGGCAATATCTCCCGTGCTTTGGCTGCGCAAGGTCGTCGCCTCGCCCTCCAGGAGTGTGGTCATGTCGGCTACGAAGTCTGCCAGGGGTGGGTTTAGGGTGGTTGCTTGTACAGAGAAGTTGTCGATGTAGAGGTTGTTGCCCCGTTGTCCGTCCATATCCAGGCTGATATGCAGGATGCCATCGGGGAAGTCTGACCGTCGGATGAAGACCCGTTCTGCTCGCCAGTCGGTTGGGGCAAGTGGTGCAAAATTGGCGATGGTGGCCGCGGTGGCTAGGTCTGTGCCGCTTTTTTGCCAGATACGGGTGCGCGTTCCGCCGCAATCATCGGATACCCAAACGGATAGGGATTCTTCGATACCTGGGTTGGTGGGCAAGGCATAAGCTAGATCAAAGGTGATCGCAAAAAAATCTTCTCCTTCGGGAAGGCGAATCAGGGGAGCCGTGAGTTGGGCGGGATTTCCGCGCAAGTCGCGGAGGGCGTTTCGGACGGCAATGGCGATATTACCGCCGGGTAGGTTGAGGATTTCCCATCCGTTGGTGCTTTGCCAGCCGCCTTCGTTGATGTTTGCCTGAAAGTCTTCCGCAAAAGGGGCATTTTGGGCGCGGCTGATGTCCACTACCTGCACATAATCGGGGATGGTGATGCGGTTGTTGTTGCGAAAGTCTTCTACGTAGAGGCCGACGGCGTAGCTTCCCGGATTGGGGTAGCGCACAAAGGGTGCCGAAACGCTGGCCGTCGGTGGCTCGCCGCCATCAAACGTCCATTGCCAAAGCTGGATGGGTGTGCCGTTGAAGCTACGGGTATCATCGGTAAAGGCAATGACACCGCCGGCACAGGTGCGGGTTTTGTTGGCGGCGAAGCGGGCAAAGATGCCTTCCGTGATCGGGTTGGCTACCGTAGAACTCAAGAGGGTGCGCCTGCGGTCGGCGTTTTCGAGGGCAACGATCATACGGGCCACCTGGTCGGCGGTAAAGGCGTTCATGCACACGTCGCGGGTGTAGTCCATGTAATTTTCGTACATATCCAGGGTTTGGCACTTAAACGGCTCGGTATCGCAACGGTAGTTGGGCGAATCGGAGGGCGGGGTATCCTCACAAAAATCATCGACCTGGCAGCCGCCATCGCCCCAGATGTGGATCAGTCCGAAGGCGTGTCCGAGTTCGTGGGTGAGGGTACGCCCGAGGTTGTAGGGTGCGCCGGCTTCGAGTTGTGGGGTCGATACCTTAGCGATGGAGCCAAAGTTGGTGTAGTCGATGATTACGCCATCGGTATCGGCGCGTCCGGGATCGGGGTCAAGCCCGGGCAGCCCGGAGAAGGAGGGAAACTGGGCATAGCCGAGTTCGCCGTCGGGGAGGTTGAGCGACCAGATGTTGAAGTAGCGCAGGGGATCCCATATCGTGCTGGGGCGAAGGATTTGTCGGCTTTGGGCTTCTGTCCAGGTGCTGCGTCCGCCGTTGTAGCGACGGATGCCGGGTTCGTCGAGGGGAACGCCATCGGGATCGACCTGGGCAGGCTCAAAGCTGATCTCCAGACGCGAGACTACGTCGGCGAAAGCGGGACGGGTGTTGGCGGCATCGGCATTGCGGCGGTTGAAATCTTCGTTCAGGACGTCGATTTGCGAATAGACCTGGGCGGCGGAGATGTTTGTCCCCTCGCCGATGGCTTCTCCGTTGTGAACCACATGTACGATGATGGGGATGCGGTAGCTTTGTTGGGTTTGGCTGCTACGGGCGGCTTTTTGGGCCGCGATTTGTTGGCGCATCCATTGCTCAAAGGCAGGATGCCCGATACCTCCCGTCTGGGCATGGTCTATCGTTGTGCCACAATGGCGTTGCAACTCTTGCCCTTCGGCGATTACTCCCCAAAAGAAAAATAGCCAAACAGCAATCACTAAAAATTGTCTCATCATTCCATCAACTTAACTGTGTCAGTCCGACAAAGATACAGATTATCGCACACAAAAGCTGACCCTTGTCATTTCCCAACATAACACCAGGGGCAAATACTTGTTTGGGTCAGTCAAAAATCCGAGATAGCTCCCGCAGGCACTGCACATGATACCGAAACGGCGATTGGGTCGGCTTCTGTTGAGGGTTGTAAAAGACGGCATCCCAGCCCGCAGCGGCGGCTCCTTCGAGATCCGTCGAGGGGTTATCCCCGATCAGGATGACCTCCCCGGGGCCAGCCCCAGACTTATCCAGGGCGTGGGCAAAGATAGCCGGATCGGGTTTGGTCTTGCCCGTGCATTCGGAGGTCGTTAGGGTATCAAAAAAGTGGGCAATACCAGAGGCCTCCAGTTTGGTGTATTGCGATTCCTGAAAACCATTGGTGAGGATATGCAACTTATAGCCCTTACGGTGAAGGTCTTCTAGCGTTTGGTGTGCATAGGGCATCAATCCAGGTTGGCTAGACCCCCACTGCTGGTAGGTGGCTTCTAGCTCGGGCATGGGGTCAAACTTGCGTCCGGTGAGCCGCTCGGCAATGCGCGGAAAACGCCAGGTGCGGAGTTGATCCTTCGTGATGCGGGCGTGGTTGTAGTCGTCCCAGAGTTGGTGCAAGACCACAAAAAACGCTTCGATGAACGCCTCACGGGAGGCATCCCATTGCTGCCCCAGGTCGAAGTCCTGGTAGAGCTGGTGCAGGGTAAGCTGGGCGTTGGTATCGAAGTCCCAGAGGGTGTGATCGAGATCAAAAAAGAGATGCGGGTAGGGTTTCATAATTTGATGCGCCCTTCTTTGATGGCGTTCCAGGCGATGCCTTCGACAAAATACATATCGACGTTGCCTTTGTTTTTGGCGGCCACCTGGCCGCGATAGGTGCAATTAAATTTGTCTTTGATGCGCTCGTAGGTCTCTCCGGAGATGTTCACGCGGTCAGGTTCTCCGCTTTGCTCCATTCGTGCGGCGACATTTACGGTATCCCCCCAGATGTCGTAGGCGAACTTTTTTCGTCCGACCACACCCGCTACCAGTGGGCCGGTGTGTATCCCGACCCGCAACTGAAAAGAGGGTTTGTTTTGCGCGCTTTTTTCTTCTTGCTTACGTGCCATGAAGCGTTGCATATCCAGCCCTGCTTTCACGGCATCCTCTGCGTGGGTGGTATTGATGATGGGCAGCCCACCGGCACACATATAAGCATCGCCGATGGTCTTGATTTTTTCGAGGTTGTGGCGTTCCAGGATTTCATCGAAAGCGAGAAAGTACTCTTCTAGCTCTTGGATGAGGTCTTGGGGAGAGAGTTTTTCGGCTACCTGCGTAAATCCCTTGAAATCAGTAAAAATAACGGTGGCAGAGTCGTAATATTGGGGTTGGGCCCGGCCGTGTTTCTTGAGTTCGTCGGCTACGGCAGCGGGTAGGATATTGAGGAGGAGGGCTTCGGACTTTTCGCGTTCTTGATCGACGAGTTGCTTTTGTTGCTTGAGGCTGCGGTTGGCACGCACACTAACGACGGCCAGGATGGAGAGTATCGTGATGATGAGCAGGGCCGCGACGGCGATGATGTAGTTTTGTCGGAGGGCTGCTTCTTTGGAGGCTTCGGCTCGGGCTTTATCCTGCAAGGCCTGGGCTACCTCCTTTTCTTTCTGGACGGTCGTGGACATGAGTTCCTCTTCGATGCGGCGTTTTTCGGCGATGAGTTGTTCTTTTTGTGCCGAATCAGCACTGGTTACGGCCAGGAGCGAATCAAGGGCTACCCGAACGGAGTCGAGGGTTTGTTCGCGTTCACGGTAGGCGGCCACCTTGCGGCTTTGTACGATGGCCGAGCTGCTGCGTTCTTTCCTGACGCGGGCGGCCTGGGATTGTTGTCCGGTCTTGTTGTAGATGTTTTCTAGCTCGGCATCGGCTCGTCGGGCGTAGTCGGTGTAGCCATAGGTCAAGGCGCCGTCCTGCATTTGTTCGTAGGATTCTTGGGCTTTGGTGAGGTTGTTTTTTCGGAGAAAGTATTGCCCGGCATCATCGAGTGCTTTGTAGTAGAGTTCCCATAGCTGCCCCACTTGGAAGTTTCGGACGGCAAGTAGGTAGTTGGTGTTGGGCGAGACCCCATTTTTGGCTAATCCCCAGTAGGCGTAGCCCTTCGTAGCTGCTTCGGCATCGCTATAACTTAAAGCCCGCTGAAAGGCACGGGTGGCGTTTCCGAGTTCCCGTAATTGGAGGTAGTTGTTGCCCAGATAGACCTCCAGCTTGGCGGCTTGTTTGGTATCGCCCCTGCTTTGGGCGGCCTCAATTTTGGTTTGTAGCTCGCGGATGTTTTGTTGCTGGGCCTGCCCCGTAAGCCAACAGAACATCAATAAAATCATCAAAAAAAGACGCTGGTGGTACATTGTGTTTGGGAACGATCGACAACGGGCAGGCAAAGTACAAGATTTTTTTGTAAAGTTTTTCTTGGAGGCTGTTTTTTTTTGATTTACCTTTGTAGCACTTATTTTTAAATGGCGGACATAGCTCAGTAGGTTAGAGCACCAGCTTGTGGCGCTGGGGGTCGTGGGTTCGAATCCCATTGTTCGCCCATTAGTCCACAAAAAAGTATTCATCCGTAATTTGTACGACCCGTACTTGATCGCCACGTTTGTAGCTCATGTGCGGGTTTTCTGCTCTAGCAAAGCGATCCAGATACAAGCCGTTGTAGTGGATTCTGATTTTGCCAATCTTTCCGGGTTCAATCGGGACAATGACCTCGGCTCGCTCCATGAGCAACTCTTCATCCTTAAACGTCGAATCAAACTCGTTGCGTTGTAGCCGCTTGACCACCCGGGCCAGCACCGCCAACACAACTCCCACACCTGCCCCCCAGACCAAACTTTCCAGGGCCAACTTACCAGCCACCGCCAGGGCAAACCATCCCGTAGCCCCAAAGCCAAAGGCGAAATAGACCAGCGTTTTGAGCCAGGCAATAGACCGAAGGACAAGGGCTTTGGAGTTGCCTCGGTCGTGCATCATCACGGCTCCTTTGTCTGCGCCCTCGTCCTGATCGTCGTCCTCGTCGTTGCCGTGATCTGCTTCGTCTGCTTCCTCGTCGCTGCCATGCCCGCCATCGTCGTGTGCCTCCTTGCCGAGGCCGCTCAACAAGCCCAACATATCTACCGCAATCACACCGCCTCCAAAGATAGTCGTGGCTACATACACTGAAAGCAATCCGTCCATGCTGTTTTTTTTGTGATTGGCAGTAAATATAACAAAGTTTACTTGCTTTTGTGCAAAAAGAATCCAAACTTTCGCCATCAAAATAGAACCCGTATGGCTGCCTTCTCAATTCTTTTTCAGGTGTTTGCTTTTTTGGGCTATGCGGCTTTCCAGGTGTTTTTTTTGGAGGGTGTTGTTCTGGGCGGGGTGGCTTTTTGTTGGTTGTACGTGAGTTTTTTGCTGTTCTTACCCCTGGATACCGATAGTGTGCTACTGCTCCTGATTGCTTTTACCTTTGGCTTGTTGGTGGATGCGTTTTATGATAGCTCGGGGGTACATACGGCAGCAACGCTAGTTTTGGCTTATGCCCGTAAGTGGGTGCTGGATGCCTTACGTCCGAGTAATGGCTACGAAAACGGACAGCGTCCTTTGCTCGGTGATATGTCCTGGCGTTGGTTCTCTTCCTATGTTTTGGTGCTGCTGCTGGTGCATCACACGACACTTTTTTTGGTGGAATCTGTTCAGGTCTTCGATATGGGCTTGTTTTTGCTGAAAGTGTTGAGTAGTACGGTGTTTACTTTTGTGAGTATCGTCTTGTTTCAATATCTATTTTATCGAAAGTACGCATGGAACTAAATCAGCAGACATATTTTATTCAGGCGGCGATCATATTGATTTTTGGGATATTTGTTTTTCGCTTATATCAGGTGCAGGTATCCGATGATACCTATGCTCGGCGTGCCTTCGAGAAGACCACAATTAAGGTCGTCGATTACCCGCAGCGAGGGCTGGTTTATGACCGGAATGGGGCTTTGATGGTGAGTAACATCCCCGTTTTTAATGTCCAGATCATCGCTAACGACCTGGTCATCCCTGATACGGCTCTTTTGTGCCAACTCCTCCAGGTACCCATAGACGAGCTTCGGCAGCATCTCCAAAAAGCCCGACGCGGCATTCAGCGATACCAGCCCTATACCCTCAAAAGCCAGGTTCACGTCGAAGAACACGCCCAGCTTGAGGCGCATTTGATTGATTTTGAAGGCATATACACCGAAGCCAGCACCATCCGACGCTATCCCTTCCGGTCTTTTGCTCACGGTATAGGCTACGTCAAAGAAGTCGATGCCCGTATCATCAAGCGCGACACCACCCAATACTACCGCCAGGGAGACCTCATCGGGCGTACAGGGCTTGAGCAAACCTACGAAGTTCAACTCCGAGGGCAACGCGGCAACAAACGCTACATCCGCAGCGCACGCGGCGTACAAAAAGACTTCGATGCCGACCCCGACGCCACCACAGCACAGGTGGGGCTAGACCTTGTCAGCACCATCGACGCGCAACTCCAAAGCTACGGCGAACGCCTCATGCAAAACAAGCGCGGTGCCATCGTAGCCATCGAACCCAAAACCGGCGAAATCTTAGCCCTCATTTCGGCACCCACCTATGATCCCAACCTACTTACGGGCAGTGGCTTGAAAGTATCCCAAAACTTTCAGGCACTCCTCAATGACCCCAACAAGCCGCTCTTCAATCGGGCGACGATGGCGACCTATCCCCCCGGCTCCACTTTCAAACTCTTGCAGGCACTCATTGCCCTCGAGGAGGGAGTCATTGATCCGCTTACGACGCGGATTGCCTGCACACAGGAGGTCGTCAAGTGCCACGGACACCCCTCCCCTACCGATGTACATGGCTCTATCCAGCACTCCTGCAACCCCTTCTATCTCAAGGTCTTTCGACGAATTGTCGATCAAGAAAACACCCGAGATGGACTGACCAAATGGAAAGACTACATGACCTCCTTTGGTTTGGGGCAACCCTTGGGCATCGACATCACCGAGAAGCCAGGGTTGATCCCCTCCGTGGCCTACTACGACAGCAAGTACAAAGCCCCCCATACCTGGCGCGTCTCCAACATCTATTCTTTGAGCATCGGGCAGGGAGAGGTAAACCTTACGCCCGTCCAGATGGCCAATGTCGCGGCCATGATTGCCAATGGCGGTTATTACATCACCCCGCATTTGGTCAGAAAAATTGGACGCTACCAAGAGCAGGATTCTTTGATCTGGCCCCGACACCTACCAAAGGTCTCCGCCGAACATTTCCCCGTCTTGCAGCGGGCCATGATTGATGTCGTTCGGGCAGGTACAGCCCGACGCGCCCAGATACCCGAGATCACCGTTTGTGGCAAGACAGGAACGATACAAAACCCACACGGCAACGATCACTCGGCCTTTATCGCCTTTGCGCCCTACGAAGACCCCCAGATTGCGATTGCTGTTTATGTCGAGAACGCCGGCTTTGGTGGCACATGGGCAGCTCCCATTGCCAGCCTGATGATGGAGCAGTACCTCAAAGGAACCGTTACGCAGACCTACAAAGAGCAGCGCATCCTGGAAGCCGACCTGATTACGCCCCCCAAAAAACTACCCAAACCCAAAGCCACTCCTTCGGATAGCACCTTGCTCACCCAGCGCATGGATTAGTGCGTTCAGTCATCCTGGCCCTCAAAGACAGCAGAAGGTGTTCAAGGGATGCACCAGTATTTTTGCCAGTCGTCGTTTTGCCAACGAAAGCGGGCCCGATGTTGTACCTCGGGATGCAGATAGAGCCAGTCGATGGCATACACAAAGGTATCCAGGACAACAAAGTGCGCATAAGCAGCATCCGTTTGGGCTTGCCAGTCGGGGAGCAACCCGTTGGTGAGTGCCTCTGTGGGTGTACCTGGGGGCTGTTGGGTGGCGTAGTTTTTTCGGGCAAAGGGCGGAAGTTGTTGCCAGATATGCGCCGTGGTGGGGTCGTTGTGGTGGATGTGTACGGTGGCTCGCAGGCGTAGTTGCTGCTGTTGGCGGGGATGATAAAAAAGCCAAACGACCTCGGGCTGGGCGCGTAGATCGGACACTTTTTCGGCACGGGCATCGGTGTAGGCACGCAGGAGCCGCGTTTGGCGTTCGACTTTACGCAAAACCAGGGTTCGGGCTTGGGGTAGCCCTTCGGGGGAGACGCTGACAAAGGCAGGGGTACGGAGTGGGCTTTTTTTGTCTTGGGTCGCCCGAAAGAGCATCCTCCAGCAGTCATCCAGGATTTGATGGAGGTCGGTGGTCATCGGGTTTTGGTGTAGGGGGTGGCTATGTTGTGGTGTGTAAGGCGACGGAGGCAGAAGTATTGCAGGTTGCTTTTGCGTCCCGTTGAGGCGGTAAATCCCCAGATGACCTCCGTTGCGCCAGCAAAGATGTCGTTGATGAGGTCGCGCTTGCCTTCGTGTACGAGGCGGTCATCCAAAAAGACGTTGATTTGTTGGGTGGTGGGGTTCCAGCGAAAGCGAAAGTTGTGCATCCGGTCGTCTTCGAGGTTGAAGTTGGGGTCGTCGTTGTGCCAGTAGGTTTCGTGGAAATTGGTGCCGTCTTCGAGGTAGGCCACGTGATCGAAGGGCGGATCGTTTTGGCGGCGATTCATGTAGGTATCAAACTCTACGGCGATGGAGGGGGCAATGTAGTCGCCGGCCAAATACCACTTGCTCCAGCGTCCGTAGCCCATGCACTCGCCCCAGGTGCCATAGGCTTCGTATTGGCGTTCGTCGTTTTGGATGACAAAGGTAATGCCATCGGCCCCCTCGTCTTTGCTGCCGAGGTAGAGATCAAACTCAATTTCAAAGTTACGGGTCAGATCGAGCTTGGTTTGTCGGTAGGCCAGCCCCTCGCTAAACGGGCTATCGGGTGTCAGGAGGATACAATCGGGATTGTCCATGTAAGCGGCAGTCCCCATGAGTTTGAATTGGGCTTGCAAGAAGGCGTTGGGCAGGGCAAGCGATAAGAGACAAATTAGTACGATCCGTTGCATCATCCGTAAGGTTATCGTTGATGGTGATGCAACGGATTGCTGGATAGGGTTGTTTAGCCTTTGAGTAAGTTCTGGATGCCCTGTTCGAGTTCGGGGATAAACTGCGGCATCAGGACGCGGGCAATATCCATCACGTAGCTGTGCAAGACCATCAGGTTGTCATAAAAAATGGTTTCTGACATCTTGTCCGTCGGGCTGCTCGGGTCGATGAAACCGACATAGGTCATCATGGCCAACAAAAAACTCAAACCCACCAGGTACTTAAAGACCCCCAGCAGCATCCCGATAAAGTTATCTAGGGCATCAAAAAAAGTGAAGGCAAGAACTTTTTTGAGGATTTGCCCCAGACCAATGATAAGAAAAACCAGGATGACATAAATGACGATGAAGGTGATAAAAGGCCCTGCTTTGGGTACGTTGGTCGTCTGGAGGGCATCGGCAAAACCGAGCTTGATGAGCCAGAGCGTCAAGAAAAGAGCGATGATGAGGGCAAGACTAGAGATCAACTCTACCAGAAAACCTTTCTGAAAACCGCGATAGGCAGCCATGATAAGAAAACCCAGAAAGACCACGTCGAGGAGGCGAAACTTGACATCGGGCAAAGAGACTTGTGTGCCGGCATCCAGGAGAATAAAAAGTAAGTCTTGCATCCTGATAGGTTTAGAGAGTGGTGAGTAATTGCTTTACGATTTGGGCGATCATTTTGTTGTCGGCCTTGCCGGCGAGTTTTTGGGTGGCGGCTCCCATGACCTTGCCCATGTGCTGGGGGCTATTGGCACCGGTTTCTTGGATGATCTCCTGGATTGCCGCTCGGAGTTCGTCTTCGGAGAGCATCTGGGGCAGGAACTCCTCAATGATGGCTAGTTCGGCGGCTTCGACATCGGCCAGATCGTGGCGGCCCTCCCGCGTGTAGATGTCGAGGGAATCTTTGCGCTGCTTGGCGGCTTTGGATAGAATTTGAAGTTCGCGCTCGGCTGTCAGGTCGCCTTCAGCACCTTTTTCTGATTTGGCCAGGAGGATCTGTGATTTGATCGAGCGCAGGGCCTGCAGGCGTACCTTGTCCTTTGCCCGCATGGCTGTTTTGATTTCGGATTCGATTTTTTCCTGCAACGACATTTTGTGGGATAGTTTTTTTGTATCAAGCAAAAGTAGTTTGTTTTTCACAAAAAACAAAAACAGATCCGAGGGGTGTCCATCTAAAATCAATCCCAGATATGACGTAGATCATCCAGCAAGACACATCTTTTGGCAAACTTTGTTCGTACAATTACATGAACATAACTTCATATCAAAAAAACATTTTGCTTATGTACGTCGAACAGATTTACACCAACTGCCTGGCCGAAGCCTCTTATTACATCGAATCCAACGGCGAAGCCGCGATCATTGATCCGGTGCGTGAGCCAGATACTTACCTGGCTTTGGCTGCCTCCCGCAAGGCTACGATCAAGTACGTCTTCGAGACACACTTTCACGCCGATTTTGTATCGGGACACCTTGACTTAGCCAAAGCTACCGGTGCCATGATCGTCTTCGGCCCAACGGCTAAGCCCGCTTATGAAGCCTACATCGGTGCGGATAACGAGTCGTTCCGCTTAGGAGGCGTAGAGATTGTCCTTTTGCACACGCCCGGGCATACGCCCGAGTCGAGTACGTTTTTGTTGCGCGATGAAAGCGGAGCCAATCACGCCATCTTTACCGGCGATACGCTGTTTATCGGTGATGTGGGTCGCCCTGACTTGCTCGATGCCATCATCAGCAAAGAAGAACTTGGCGGTATGCTCTACGACTCACTCCACCAAAAGCTCATGCCGCTATCCGATGAGGTGATCGTTTATCCCGGGCATGGTCCAGGGTCGGCTTGTGGCAAGCAGATCGGCAAAGAAACCGTCTCTACGATGGGTGTGCAAAAAGCCACCAACTACGCCCTCCAACCCATGAGCAAAACCGAGTTTATCGAGACTGTACTCAAGGGGCAGCCCGTCGCTCCGGCCTATTTCTTGATGGATGTACGGATGAACAAACAGGGATACGATACCATGGATGTCGTTATGGCACGCAACCTCAACGCCTTACCTGCCGCAACCTTCAAAGCCAAAACCCAAGAGCAGGGTGCGTTTTTGTTGGATACCCGCACACAAAATGACTTCGCACGAGGATTTGTCCCTGGGTCGGTCAATATTGGGTTGGACGGCTCCTATGCCCTTTGGGTAGGTGCTGTTGTTCCCACGGATGCCACCTTGCTCCTGATTACGGACGAGGGTAGAGAACAAGAAGCCATCTTGCGTCTGGCACGTGTGGGCTACGAAAATGTCGCCGGATTTTTGGAAGGAGGCGTGGCTGGTTGGGTCGCCGCCGGAGAGTCGCTTGCCCAGCTGCCCGAAGTTACGCCAGAGGCTTTTGCAGGCTTATATGCCGATCAGAAGACAGCACCAGTATCCGTGTTTGATGTCCGTAAGTCGGGGGAGTTCGCCGATGGACACGTACAGGCGGCCGAGCATCTGTGCCTCTCCAAGCTGGATCAGCAGATGGATCGCATCCCGAAAGACCAAACGACGTATCTCTACTGTCAGGGCGGCTATCGCTCTACGATTGCGGTTTCCTGGTTGATGGCAAAGGGCTGGCAAAACCTCATCAATGTAGCGGGTGGCTACGCGGCCATCAGCCAAACGGATGCTCCGCTGGCTTTGCCTCAGGAGGTGCTGGCCTAAGCCAGGATAGTGCCTGATCTAGTTGAACCCCAGGGACAAGCCTTTGTCTCTGGGGTTCTTTGTTTGTGTTTTGCTACTCAATCGGTTGGAAGATACGGCTCCATCGTATCCGCTGAAAGAACGTCCCGAGGCTGCCCGGCTCCTGCGAAAACCAGACCAGTACCGCCTTCCCGACCATGTGATCCATCGGAACAAAGCCCCAGTAGCGGGAGTCGAGGGAGTTGTGGCGGTTATCGCCCATGACGAAGTAGTAGTTTTGCTTGAAGGTATATTGGGCTACGGCGTTTCCATTGATCCAGAGTTGGTTATCCCGTATTTCGGCATCCGTGTTGCGCTCATACGACAAAATTACGTCTCGGTACAAGGCCAGGTTTTCGGCATTGATCGTGATTTGATCGCCCTTGCGGGGGATATAAAGCGGCCCGAAGTTGTTGGTACTCCACCCAAAGCGATCACTCCCCTGCGGAAAACACCGCTCGTTGTTGGTGATGTCCTGCCGAGCATAAAAGAGTTCGGTGGCCTCCATCTGGCTCAAGGTCAGTTCTTCGGGGTTTACTTGCTCGAGGGGAAGGAGGCGTTTTACGCCACTTTTTTTGAGTTCCTCGGCCTGCGTGCGGGTGAGGCTAGCCACGATCTTATCGCCGTTGGGGCGGGGTGAACCAATGCCATCAATGAAGTTGTAATCCGTGATCTGTCGGGGTTTGAGGAAACGATCTGCGGCTACGATTTTATCGGTTTCGATGTAGTAATTGACCTGCATCTGATCGGGGATTTGTGCCGGCGTTCCATTGACAAAAACCGTCTTGTCTTTGATCGCGATGGTATCACCGGCCACGGCGACACAGCGTTTGATGTAATAGGTCTTGAGGTCGTCGGGGTATTGGTTGTCGGCTGGGCGGGCTTCGGGATACCAGTTTTCGGCGGGGTAATTAAACACGACGACATCGTTGCGGACCACCTCCGAGAAGCCCGGCAGGCGCAGCATGGGGAGCTTGATCCAGTCGAGGTAAGAGGGGATGGTGGTTCCCCAGATGGTCTGGAAAGTGAGCGGAATCTGGAGGGGGGTTTGTGCCGTTCGGGGGCCATAATGAAATTTGCTCACAAAGAGATAATCGCCCACCAGGAGTGATTTTTCCATGGAGGAGGTGGGGATGGTATAGGCTTCCAGGAGGAGCCATCGGATGAGCGTAGCCGCAATGACAGCAAAAACGATAGAATCGAACCACTCCCTGACGGGCCCTTTTTTGGGCTTCTGCTTTTTCTTTTTTGGTGGGGTGGCTTGTACTTCTTCGGGATTATCGGTATTACTCATAAGTGAAAAATGATGAAGGGTTGATGAATGTTCCTTTGTCCTTGACCTGATACCAGACGGGCTGTCCGTGGGCATATCCCAGGATGTCGCCTTGACGGACAGGATCGCCGGCCTTGACTTGCAGGGCGGATAAGGCGTGGTAATGGCTTTGGTAGGTGGCGTTGTGCCAAATCAGGATCGTGTATCGCTGTGCGCTTGTGTCGGCTTTGATTTCGAGGACTTGTCCGTTGCCGCTGCTACAAACGGGCAGCCGCTGATCGGGGGATACGGCCAGGTAGAGGGCCGCTCGCTCGGGTATCCAACGATAAGCCACCGACGCAATGGGCAGCAAGCTAGGCGTTTGGGCAGCCCGTACCGTGAGGCTCACACAAAAGAAAAGCCCCAGCATGGCCAGCACTCCCCCCGAAATGCCCAGGCGTTTCCAGGCCTTGGCGCGTTGGGTGGTCTGTACATGCTCTCGAAGCAGGGAGAGGTCGTTGGTGGCTAAGAAATCTTGCCAGGCCAGTTCTTGGGCCATCTCCCAGGGTTGGGTACGTAGGTTTTCCTCTGTAAGGCAACACAGGTGGTCGATGAGTTCTTCGTTGATCGCCGAAGGCGGCAGATGCTCCTGGAGGCGTTGGGAGAGGGCTTGCACTTGTGCGGTCGATAACATGGCAAGGGGGCGTTGAGAGGTGGTCAGATGGATTTGAGCGAAAGCAAGAGGCGCATTGTCCGAAAAAATTCCGTCAGCTCCGAGACCCGCTCGGCCGCCGCTTGCTCACCTTGTGGCGTGAGGCGGTAATACTTCCGGGTACGGTTGCCGACAGCAACGGTTTCAGTTTGGAGCATTCCGGCGGCTTCCATCTTATGAAGCGTCGGATAAAGCCCGCCTTCGGTCAGGATAATTTTGCCGTCCGATTGCTCCCGTACTTGCTGCGTGATCTGGTAGCCGTACATCTGCCCGTGTTCGTTGAGGAGTTGCAAGATGATGGTTTGCAAAGTGCCTTTGAGAAGTTCCTTAGAATACATGCAGCAAATATACCTAAGAGTCTTAGGTATTCAAGCAGAACACCATGATTTATTTTTCTTTAACTTTTGGAGGGACGGGATCGTGGCCATGCCCGCCCCAGGGATGACACCGCCCGATGCGCCTCAAACCCAAGCCCAAACCCTGCCAGGGGCCATGTTCTCGGAGTGCTTCGATCATGTACGCCGAACAAGTGGGGGTATAGCGACAACTGCGGGGCAGATAAGGCGAAATAGCCCCTTGATACAGACGCACTAAGCCAATCAGGATTGCTTGAATCATTTGGTTTAACAATTTTTTTTGAGGGAGTTGGAATAGTTCTTGACAACCCAAAACAGATGTCTTAAAGATAATCCTTTTCTCCTAAACACCACATGATCTTTTTCCCGTCCATGAAACGCACCTTACGCCTGTTTTTGTTGCCTATTTTGTTGGGCTTTCTTTTTGTGGCCCAAAGCCAAGCCCAATATGATACCGGCGCAAAAAAGATACTCGATACTGCCCGAAAAAAATACGAAGCCATGAAGGGCTTCGAGACAGACTTTACTTACGTGATGAGAAACGCCGCTGCGGGTGTCGAGGAGACCCTCAAAGGGCATATCCAGGTGATGGGTGATCTCTTTGTCTTGCAGACCAACAACCAGATCATCTACAACAACCGCGAAAAAATATGGACGTACCTAAGCGATGTACACGAGGTAACGATCACCGACTTTGCCGAAGATAACACGGAGGTCTCGCCCAGTAGCCTGCTGCGCAAATACGAAAAAGGCTTCAAGTACCTGCTCTCCGATCCCATCAATGGGGCCCAGGTCGTCGATTTGACCCCAGAGGACAAAAACGAAACCTACTTTCGGATCCGGATTTTCTTTGATCCCCAAACGCACTTGATCCAAAAATGGATCATGTCCGAAAAAGATGGCACGCAGCACACTTACGAACTCCAGCAGTTTGCCGAACGCAAAGATTTCCAAAAAAAGATGTTTATCTTTCCGATGGAAAAATACCCTAAGGTAGAAGTCATCGACCTGACGGAAGGCTAATCCACCAAACACAAATACAAACAATACTCCTTTCATCTTCTTTAATCCCACTGCCATGAAACGTTTTTTGCTTCTTATTGCCGCTTTGTTGTTCAGTACAAGCCTTTGGGCCCAAAACACCCTTGAAGTTGCGGGAAGTACTACCCTCTTTCCGCTCATCAAAGAGCTGTCT
This sequence comes from Bernardetiaceae bacterium, assembly GCA_036822015.1. GTDB lineage: Bacteria > Bacteroidota > Bacteroidia > Cytophagales > Bernardetiaceae > DAISIL01. The sequence goes on from DAISIL010000022.1 coordinate 27,805, forward strand.
AGTTTGTACATGGATGATAACAAGGGCGTTACCGTGAACGTTCGCCCGGGAGGCAGCGGTACGGGTATCAAATCCTTGAACAAAAACAAAGCAGATATTGCCATGGCTTCCCGCCTCCTGACGACCCAGGAGGAGCAGGAAATGCCCACCATCCGCAGGCAAGTCATCGCTTACGATGCGCTTTCGGTCATTGTACACCCCAGCAATCCCGTCGATCAACTCACGATGGAGCAGATCCGAGATATTTTTTCAGGAAAAATCAAAAACTGGAAAGAAGTCGGGGGGCGCAACGAAACCATCCAACTCTTCAACCGCGACAAAAGCTCGGGTACGTATGGCTTCATGCTCGAGCAGGTGCTAGAGGGGCAGGCTTTCTCTCCTGATGCCCTCGAACTCGAATCCAACTCCGGTATCGTGCAGCAGGTCAGCAAAAACCGAGCAGGAATTGGTTATATCGGTTTGGCTTACGCCGAGGACATCGTCAGGACGGTTGCCGTCAAGAAAGGGGCAGGGGCATACGTCAAGCCGACTTTCAAAAATGCCATGGAAAAAAAATACCCCATCATTCGTCCCCTGAGCCTGTTTTATTTGCCCAGCAAAGAAGATAAAGTCAAAAAATTTATTGATTTTGCCATGTCTTCGATCGGACAAAAGCTAGCTGCCTACGAAGGGTACATTCCGGCCAGTTTCTAATTGTTTGGTACAAAGGGCTATTTTTTGCGGATATTTTTGGTATTGTTCCCAAAGGACGGTTTATTTGTACTTTTATTCTGTTCCCCAGGATCATACACATCAATCTACATATCTCATGCAAGAGTTTGGAATAAAATCTAGCACACACGGCTTAGACAAACTGGGTATTCAGGCCAAAGAAGCCTACTGGAACTTGACCCCCGCCGAACTGGTCGAACATACCATCGGACGAAACGAGGGAACGCTGGCCGACAACGGGGCCCTGGTCTGCCAAACCGGAAAGTTTACCGGACGATCCCCCAAAGATCGTTTTATCGTAAAAGACGAAAAAACAGCCGATACGATATGGTGGGGTGAGATCAACATCCCCATACAGGCAGATAAATTTGACCAACTACAAGCCAAGCTCATCGAGAGCCTAACCGACAAAACACTCTACGTCCGTGATGCCTACGTGTGTGCTGATCCCAAATACCGGCTCAATCTCCGTGTCATCAACGTCAATCCGTGGCAAAACCTCTTTTGCTACAATATGTTTTTGCGGCCGGAAGCCTACCAGCTCAGCAAACACATCCCCGAGTTTACGATCATCCAAAACCCGTACTTCTTTGCTGATCCCAAAATTGACGGTACGCGACAGGGTAACTTTGTCGCCGTTAGTTTTACCAAAAAACTCATCCTGATTGGTGGGACGGGATATACTGGTGAGATGAAAAAGAGCATCTTCTCGATTCTCAACTTCCTCCTCCCCCACGAACACAACGTCCTCTCCATGCACTGTAGCGCAAACATCGGCAAGGAGAAAAAAGATACCGCTATCTTCTTTGGGCTTTCAGGAACAGGCAAAACCACCCTTTCGGCAGACCCAGATCGACCCCTGATCGGCGACGACGAACACGGCTGGGCAAGCGATAGCGTCTTCAACTTCGAGGGTGGGTGCTATGCCAAAGCCATTGATCTCTCCCAGGAAAAAGAACCCCAAATCTGGGATGCCATCAAGTTTGGCTCCCTCGTAGAAAACACCGTTTATACGTCCGGGACCCGTACCATCGACTTCACCAAAGACGATATTACCGAAAACACCCGCGTTTCTTATCCCCTGCATTACATCGACAACGCCATTGCGCCTGCTGTAGGGGATGTTCCTCAAAATATCTTTTTCTTGACCTGTGATGCCTACGGTGTATTGCCGCCCATCTCGCGTCTCAACGAAGGGCAGGCCATGTATCACTTCATTTCGGGCTATACCGCAAAGGTCGCTGGCACAGAGGAGGGCATCACCGAACCCCAAACGGCTTTCTCGGCTTGCTTTGGTTCGCCCTTTTTGCCGCTGCACCCCACGCAATATGCCCAGATGTTGGGGCAAAAAATGAAAGAAAGCAAGGTCAAGATTTGGCTCGTCAATACGGGCTGGTCAGGGGGAGCCTACGGGCAAGGCAACCGCATTAAGTTGCGCTATACCCGAGCCATGATTACGGCCGCCCTCAACGGCGATCTCGATCAGGTGTCCTACCAAAACCATCCGGTCTTTGGGGTGTCCGTCCCGCAAGCCTGCCCGGGCGTTCCTTCGGAGGTACTCAACCCGCGCCAAACCTGGGAGGACAAATCAGCTTACGACGAAAGTGCCAACCGCCTGGCGGAAGCCTTCATCAAAAACTTTACGAAGTTTGCCGATTTTGCCGATGAAAGCATCTTAGCTGGCGCACCAAAAGTACTGGCACACTAGACCGCTTGCTTTGTTTTGTGTTGGAAGGAAGATTGCACAAAAAGCTATTTTTTTGTGCAATCTTTCGTTTTTTTATGCTCGTTCTATGATTCAAGCCCACCAAGTGGCTGTTGTCGTGCCGATTTACAAGCAGCAGCCCTCCGAAAACGACCTTATTTCGCTGCGCCAAAACACAGACATCCTTTCGGGCTATGATCTGGTCATTGTTGCCCCCGAAGGATTGGATTTGTCGGCTTATCTTGACCTTTACCCCAACTTTAAAGTACATCGCTTTGCCCCGCAATTCTTCGATGGCATTCCGGGCTACAATCGTCTGATGCTTTCGGCAGGTTTTTACGCGGCTTTCTCGGCGTATGCCTACATATTGATCTGCCAAACAGATGCTTATGTGTTTCGGGATGAACTCCTGGACTGGTGCAACAAAGGCTATGATTACATTGGTGCGCCTTTCCTTGTCCCGATGCCCATCACCACCAACCGCCCCCTGATCGTGAATATTTCCCGATGGCTCGTCGATAGGGTAGGCAACGGTGGCTTATCGCTCCGACGGGTGCGAACGCATCTGTGGGCAACCCGTTATCTGGGTTGGCTGACGAGGCGTTTCCCCAAAAACGAAGACATCTTCTGGTGCTACTACCCATACCGCCGCCCCAGCTGCTCGGAGGCCTTACATTTTGCCTTCGATCTGGCTCCCCGAAAGGCTTTTGCCCTCACCCAGGGTAAGCTCCCCTTTGGCTGCCATGCCTGGCAACGCCATGACCCCGAATTTTGGGCGCAATACATCCCATGAAAACGACGATAGAACAACGCACGGAGGCTTTCCTGAAAGCCGAGCGTGAGGCCGGTGCCTTTGCCTGGACAACAGCAACGGGACAGCCCTATTGGAGTTGGCTGCGCAATGACCTCATCCATTTGCTGTTGCGGGGTGGGCAAGCAGCACCCAAGACCTTCAAAAAAGATCGCCCCCTCCAAAAAGCACTGCGCCTGATCCGTATCCTGACGCGCTGGCTGTCCGTTCTGGTAACCGGGCCAACCGAGCGGTATCGCTACCTTGTCGTCGCCAACTCGAGGATGCAAAACGATCAGGGAGTGCAGTACGATGTATTCCTGGATGATACCCTTCAAAAAATTGCTCACCAAAGTTTGATTATCGAAAACTACGATAACAAAGGTGCTTTGCCCTATCTGTACCCCGATCATCTCCTCTATCTGCCCCTGGTGCTGCGGCCCTTATTTCGGGATGCCTGGATCAATCGCTGGATCAAAGAAGACTTTGCCGAGCTACAAGACTGGCTTCGTGCTTATTATCCCGAGCAGTCCATCGACTTGCTGTACTTGAAGCGGATTTATTTTTGGAATTACCTGGACTACTATACGTATCGCTTGTTGGTCAGGCGATTGAAGAGCAAAGCCATTTTTTTTATCAAGGTAGGTTTGCCCCACGGACTCCTCCGAGCTGCCCGTGAGCAAAGTATCCCTACCCTTGAGGTGCAGCACGGGATGCCTTATCGTTACGCAGACCCCTCGGCACATTGGCCCCAAAAACTACCCGAGGAACAACTCCCGCCCATCGACTACATGCTGGCCTTTCATCGCTACCTCGAAAAGGTAAACGAATATCCCCACCGAAAAATCGTCGTAATCGGGAATCGCATCTTAGCAAAAAAGAAAAACATTTCGCCACAACTGCGCGATCAGTGGCAGACGCTCCTGGTGGTGCATCAAGTCCAGACCGAGACCTCCATGGAAGAGCTCGTCGCCCGCTTTTTGGTGGCCCATACCGGCTGGCAAGTCATCTTCAAGGTAAAGCCCGATGCTTTCGATGACCTCGAACGCCTCCGCCAGCACTTCAAGGGAGAAAGCCGCATCCAGCTCATCGCAGGGGAGCGTTCCATGACGGATATTTTGGATGAAGTTCATGCTGTCCTCCTGACCCAATCAACGGCTTTTTATGAGGCCCTGTATCGGCAAGTCAAATGTTTGGTATATCGGCGGAGCCAATACACCATGTTTCGGGATCACTTTGATTTCCCGAATGTTTATCTGATCGACGACATCCCCGACCTGACCCACGCCCTCAGGCAGCCTACCCTAGCCCTGGACGAGGCACAACTTGCCGAGTTTTATCAAGATTTTGACGCGGCTGCCCTAGATCAAGTGCTTACCGAAATCAACAGTAATACCCACTAGGTAGCCTCACTCCGCAAAGAAATCCTTGACCTCCGGATAAGCCGACAAAGGCAGTATTTGCGCCCGTTCCAGAAACGCCTGGATCGTCTCGGGGGAGGCAGGTAGGATGGAGAGGCGTTCGTTTTCATTCCAGGCTATCCATTGCAGATCAGGAGCAAAGGCGACTTGCTGTAAGCCAATGACGGAGCGACTAAAAAACGTCCCGGGGCGGTAGGCATCCCCGAGCAAAAACTGATTGGGGAGCATGGTCAGGATCAGTCCTTGATCGGGGTAGTAACCCAAAAAACGCCCGGCCGTAGAGCCGCGTCGCTCGCCCTTCCAGTCAAAAAAATCGCAGTGCTTTTCGTTGGCCGCGATGATGTATTTGCCGTCGGGTGTGGGCATCAAGTCGCGTAAGTTTCCGCGTAGGTAGCTTTCGGGTGGGCGCACGGGCGTATCGCCTACGTAGGCTTGAAGTAACTGTTGGGGCTGTTTGGGGTCAGGGTGGTAAGCGACAAAAAGCACCTGATCCTTGGGGGCCAGGTGAGCTACGGCCGGACGCAGGAGGGCATAGGTACGATGGGCTTTCATGCCCGTTTCGTGGTGCCGAAAAGCGGTAAAGTTTTGTCGGTCTTCGGTCAGGATCAAAGACTGCCCGTCGTGGGAGATATTGATACTTAGCCACTTACCCGGGATCTGCAAGACCGTATCGCCATCGCTGTTCCAGAGGGTCAGTCCGTCGGCATTGCGTACCCATACGCTATCGCGGTTTGGGTGCCAACGCGCCTGCTCGCCCTTGAGGACGGCCCTGGGGATTCCGTTGCGGTCGTTGAGGAAAAACCTTCCGTCGGTTTGCTCCTGGAGTTGCATCCCGTTGTGGCTGATTTGCATGGGTGTCGGGCTGCTGAGGAGTTCTCCCGTGTGGGTATCCCAGTAGCGATTGGTGGAAAGCATGAGGTATCGCCCGCTGGGCAAGAACTGGGCGCGGTATTCTTCGCCGGCCTGCCAGGGAGTTTGGTGGGCCGGTTCGTGATCGGGGAGGGTGTAGGCGATCCACTGTTGGGCTTCGGGATGAGCCAGGACATAACCTTTACCTGCCGGATCGAAGAGGAGCCTACAGGTGGCGGGCCAGGAGCGGGCGGCTTTGTCGGCTAGTCGCCAGACCGCCCAGTCTTTTTCGTTTACGACCAGGAGTAGCTCACCATCCAGGTACAAGTCCTGGTGCCTTGTCTCCATCTCTCCGATCAGATGAAGCGATGCACGATCGAAGATCAGCACACGATGGTCGCGGGATCGTAAGACGATGCGCTGCTCGGAGAGGTGTGCCTCCACAACGGTCAGTCCTGCCGTGGCCAGCACCCGTGCCGTATCGCCCTCCATTAGGCGTACCAGGGCGTTGTCCGTGATCTCAACTCGGGCTTCTGGGGGCGGAGCTATGGCGGGCTGGGCTTTCCAGTCGAGTTGGGTGCTGTCGTTGGTGTCCCAGTATTGGGTGAGGCTATCGGCAGTCGCCCAGATTTGATTGCCTTGCCAGTACAGCCGGTAGCGATGGGCTTGGGGGAGGTCTTCGGATAGTTGCTGGCGTTGTTGTCCGGTTTGGGTATCCCAGATGGAGACTTCGCCGTTTTGGGTGAAGGTAAAAAAGCGCGTTTCGTCGGGGCTTGCCTCTATCTGCGTGATGCTCTGCGGGTGTGCCTCAATGCGCAAAATATCAGCAGTATCTTTTTGGAGGTCAAAGACTTGTACTTTTCCGGATTTGGTGCCGATCCACCAATAGCGCGTGCCGAGATGGCTTGCCGTGGCATCGCCTGAGGTGTAGTGTTGAAGCACCTGCCCCCCCGTAGCTTGTCGGCGTTGGGCTTGTCCGTCGGCGGTGAGGTAGGTGATTTGTCCGTTTCGGAAATTGACTTGTCGCCACTGGTCGGTTGTGCCTTGAGCTACCTGATAAGGTGTAGGATCAAAAAACGTTCGGTACAAAGCCCGTCGGGCTGCCGGAGGCAGGGGCTGTATGCCGGTGTTTTGGGCGGCTACTCGGACGGCGGCCGTGGGTTGCTCCCCAAGGAGACGTTCGGCGATGAAGGCCAAAAAATCGCTGCGCATAGACTGGTTGCGTAGCAAGATGTTTTCTTTCTCTGTCGTGAGTTCGAGGTACTGCCAGTAGCCACCCACGCCGAGCAGCAGGAGCAAGCAAAGGCTCATCAAGGCCAGCAGCCGCCAGCGGCGTTTTCCGCGCTGGTTGCGCTTGAGCTCTCGGTGGCTTTGGCGCAGGTGTAGGGTAGTATCGGCATCGTTGGGGAGGTATTCCTGGTGGGCTTGCCAGAGCTTGATCTCCTCAGCGGTGAGGGCAAGGGATGGCTTGGCGGCGCGTTTGGCTGCCGCGATGCGCTGGATGACTTGCAGGGGTCTTCCCGATCGGGCGTGGCGTTCCTGGATTGCCTGGGCAAAGTACGGATGTCGCCATTGGTTGTCTTCCTGGAGGAGGAGCAGGTCTATGGCCGCCGCTCGAAGTGGCTCGGGGAGGGCTTCGGAGGAGAGTAGATGCAGGAGCGCACCTGATTGGGCTAGGTCAGGGAACTGCTCGGCTAGTTTTTCGGTCTGTTGGTGCGCAAAAGAAACAGGGTCAATGCCTTCGGCGATGATTTTTTTGTACATCGAAATACTCCACACCGGACGCGGCACGCCCTTGCCGAGGCTTTGTTCCCAGAAGCGATACAGAAGCGTTTGCCAGCTAAACAGCGGCTCGGGATGCTCGGCGGCGATAAACTCCTTAACCATGCGGTCAGCCAGGCCAACCTCAAAGCTAACGCCGTGTTCGTCTGTCCAGTAGGTAAGGGCTGCCGTGAGTTCGTCCGCCGTAGGTGGAAAAAAAAACACCCGCTCGTGGGGCAATCCCTCGAGTTGCGCTTCAAGGTAGCCAATCTGCTTTGTATCCGCGAGGAGCAAAATCCCCCCTCGGGGAGCAAAAGAGGCATCCCGAACTAGCCCTGTGAGTTCGTCCCAAAAACCAGCTTTGGGGCTTACCTGATCCAGGATGAGCCACAAGGGGCCCGTCTCTTCGGCGGCCTGCCATTGCTGGGGCAAGTCCAAAAAAAGATCACTGCCGAGGCTTTGCAAGGCAAACAAAAGGCTGGGCGTTTGGGTGGCCAGGTGATACAGCACGCTCCCGCCGGACTGCCCGCACACCTGACGCGCCCAGGTCGTCTTGCCCGTTTGGGGGTTTCCGAAGATCAGATAAAGGCGCGATGTCGTTTCTTCCTGCCACGGAACAGGGATTGCTGTGCGCTCGATACTCGGGAAGGGATAGCTTGTGGTAGGCATCGTTTGCTTGGGTAGTCGTGGTGGTATATCCATCAAGCGAAGCCCAGCCGTTGGCTGACCCTCTCCAAGACCTGACGGGCTACCTGACGGGCTTTGGCTTCGCCGGCTTGCAGGCGTTCTTCTAGCTCCTCGGGGTGTTGGATCAAGTGCTGAAACTGCGCTCGCTCTTTGGCAAAGCGATCGAGGAGCAGCCCGAAGAGTTCTTTTTTGGCGTGTCCGTAGCCATAGCCGCCGGCTAGGTATTTTTGTCGCATCTCTTCTACCTCCGTTTCGGTGGCTAGCAGGCGATAGATCGCAAAAACGTGGCAGGTTTCGGGGTCTTTGGGCGAATCCAAAGGGGTACTATCGGTAACGATACCCATGACTTGCTTTTTGAGGGCTTTTTCGGGCAAGAAGACATCCAGGAAGTTATCGTAGGACTTGCTCATCTTGCGTCCGTCCGTTCCCGGAATGGTGGGTGTTGTTTGGCTGATACGGGCTTCGGGCAAGACAAAAGTATCGTCGCCGTAGCGGTGGTTAAGGGCAGCGGCAAGGTCGCGGGTGATCTCGAGGTGCTGCTTTTGGTCTTTGCCTACCGGAACGATATTGGCATCGTAAAGCAAAATATCGGCTGCCATCAAGACCGGATAAGTAAAAAGCCCTGCGTTTACGTCGGCAAGGTTTTCGGATTTATCCTTGAACGAGTGGGCATTGGCCAGCATCGGATAGGGCGAAAAGCAGTTCAGATACCAGGCCAACTGACAGACCTCCAGCACCCTGGATTGGCGATAAAAGACGTTTTTTTCTGTATCAAAACCACAAGCGATCCAGGCGGCGGCCACGGCCTGGGTGTTGGTCATGCGGGTAGGGCCGTCCTTGAGTGTGGTCAGGGAATGCAGATCGGCGATAAAAAAGAAAGATTCGTTCTTGGGGTCTTTCGAGAGGTCGATGGCCGGCAAGATGGCTCCCAATAGATTGCCTAAGTGTGGGCTACCCGAACTCTGAATACCGGTGAGGATACGTGACATGGTGTAAGCAATGGATAATGGATGACGAACGTGATTTGGCTGGCGTATTTATTCGGTGGGCTTGGTATATTTTTGCTGAAACCGTCGATACAGTTGGTGGTGTTTGTTGTCCAGATCAAGGGCGCGTCCATCAATGAAGGCTTGTTCTACCTGGCTTTCCCGCATGTCGAGTAAGTCGCCGGAGGTGAGCAGTAGGGTAGCGGATTTGCCTACGTCGATGGTGCCAAAACGCTCTGCTATCCCGAGAATGATCGCCGGATTTTTGGTAATCAGTTGGAGGGCAGTTTCTTTGTCGAGGCCATGCGTAATGGTTGTGCCGGCAAAGAAAGGTAGGTTTCGGGCATTGGATACACCTTCGTAGCCCAGGGCTACGGTCAGTCCGGCCTCGGTGAGCAGTTTGGGTAGGCTATACGGCTGATCGACGGGTTCGTCGTCGCGATAGGGTAGGCTATGGACATTGCGCAGGATGATCGGGATTTTGTTGGCAACCAAGAAATCCTGGACATAAAACGCCTCTGCCCCACCGATGAGAACGATTTTTTGTGCGCCTTCTTTTTGGAGGAGCTGTACGCCGGCCACGATGCCTTCGGCGTAGTCCACGTGCAGGTAAGCCGTTCGTGTGCCATCGTAAAGGCCTTTCATGGCGGCCAGCTTGAGGTTAGCGGGCGTAGTGGGTGCATTCACGTAGGCTTTGCCCGCCTGGAGGGCATCGGTGAAGGCTTGTAGCTGGGCTTTGTATTGGGGGTTGGGGCGGGCTTCGGTTTCGTTCATCCACCAGCGGGGGGGCAATACCTTTTGGGGAAATCGAAAGTGGATACCCTCTTCGGGGCGCACGGCGGCATCCTCCCAGTTCCAGGCATCCAACTGGACAACGGCAGAGGTTCCAGAAACCAGACCACCTTCGGGAACCACCTGGGCAAGCAAAATGCCGTTGGTGCGCGTAGTCGGTATGAGCTGCGAATCGGTGTTGTAGGCAACAATGCTACGTACTTCTGGGTTAAAACTCCCTGTTTCGGCTTGATCCTGGGTAGCTGCTACGGCACCGATCTCCTCCAAACCCAGGATGGTGTTGGTGAGGATCAGACCTGGATAGAGGTGCTTGCCTGTTCCGTCGATGACCTGCGCATCTTTTGTGTCAAGGTCTGCATCTTTGCCCACAAAAGTAATCTTTCCATCCGCAAAAACAACGGCAGCGTTGGTGAGCATCTGGCCGTTGCCATCGTGAAGGGTAACGTTTCGGATGGCTATAGTTTGGCTTTGTGCCTTTGCGGGTACGGGTATTTGGGCCGACAAGGAAAAGCTCGTCAGCAACAAAACAAGGAAAAGTAGGGAGTTTTTCATCGCGCTCAAATTGATTTGGGACGTGAAAGATACCCACTTTTTTTGAGTGTCCCAAATGTTAGGAACGGCGATGGCGGCTGTACGGCTGTTGGCTGGGTGTCGTGATGCCTTCGGGCAAATCCACCAGGCGCACTTCCTCCCAATGCTCGTCCTGGGCGTGGGTGTTGGTTTTGTCCTTTTGCAGGAGGATAATGGCAACCAGAGGAATGACAATCAGTTGGGCGAGAACGGCTAAGAAGAAAATCATGGCAGGTGATGATAAAATATGATAAAAGTCAGTTTTTATAGGGGCAAAACCTTTGGAGAAATGATTTTGTTTATGTTATTTCGGCAAAATCATCAACAAAATTTCTGATGCCCAATCGTTTACAACACAGCACCAGTCCTTACCTGCTCCAGCACGCCCACAATCCTGTGGAGTGGTATCCATGGGGAATGGAAGCCCTCCAACGTGCAGCTCGTGAGCAGAAGCCCATTTTGGTCAGTATCGGCTATGCTGCCTGCCACTGGTGCCATGTCATGGAACGCGAGTCATTTGAAGATGAGGCGATTGCGGCTGTGATGAACCGTTATTTTGTCTGTATCAAGGTGGATCGGGAGGAACGCCCCGACGTAGATGCCGTCTATATGGATGCGGTGCAAGCCCTGGGGGTAGGGGGCGGCTGGCCGCTCCATGCTTTTTTGTTGCCCGATCAACGTCCATTTTTTGGGGGAACCTACTTTAAGCCCGAAGCCTGGAAAGACCTCCTCGAGCGTATCGGGGCAGCCTTTCAGGACTGGGAAACCTACGGTGGGCAGCTCGAGGAGTCAGCCCAACGGCTGATGCAATTCTTGTCCATCTCTCCTACCGAACGCTTAAAGCCCCAGGCATCAGCGGACTTCGATCCGCAGGCTCTCCGACAGATGGCAGACCACCTCGAGGAGCAGTTTGACACCCAAAATGGCGGTTTAGGACATGCCCCCAAGTTTCCGATGCCGACGATTTATGTGCTGCTGTTGCGCATCCATGCCCTGGCTCCTCATGCAGCGGCCCTGGCGCACGTCATGCGCACCCTTGATGCGATGGCACGCGGCGGCATCTACGACCAGATCGGTGGTGGGTTTGCCCGCTATTCCGTTACCCCCGACTGGCACGTCCCCCACTTCGAGAAGATGCTCTACGATAACGCCCAACTCCTTAGCCTCTACGCCGAAGCCTTCCAATGTACCTCATCCGAGGAGTACAGGCGTATCCTCGAACAAACCATCGCTTTCATCGCCCGAGAAATGACCGCCCCCGAAGGTGGCTTCTTCTCCGCTCTCGATGCTGACAGCGAAGGCGAAGAGGGTAAGTTTTATCTCTGGGACAAAAGCGACATCTTCCATCTCTTGCCACCCGAAGAAGCCGAGCTGTGTTGCCGCTACTACAACATCACCACCCACGGCAACTGGCACGAAGCCCAAAGCAACATCCTCCAACGACAACAACCCGACCAGGCCTTTGCCCAGGCACACCAACTTACCTTGCCGCAACTTTACGCCAAAGTCGATCATTGGCAGCGTGTCTTGATGCAGGCACGCGCCAAGCGCATCCGTCCTGCTACCGATGATAAAATCCTGACCGACTGGAACGGCTTAGCCATCAAGGGTTTGGTGGATGCTCATCTGGCCATTGCCTCCACGGAAGCCCTGACCCTTGCCCAAAACGCCGCTCGTTTTCTTTGCCAAACGATGTTTGATCCCAGCACGGGTAAGCTCTTACACACCTACAGGGCCGGGAAGGCGCACCTGGCCGCTTACCTCGACGACTACGCTTTCCTTACCCAGGGGCTGCTGGCACTTTATCAAGTTGATTTTGATCCGCAGTGGCTACAAGCCGCCCGACAACTGACTGCCTACGCCCTCGAAAATTTCAATGATCCGAAAGAAGTCCTTCTTTTTTTTACCGACCAAAATGCCGATCCGCTCATCACCCGCCGCAAGGAGTTTTTCGATAACGTTACGCCGGCCGCCAATTCTGTCATGGCGCAAAATCTCTTTTGGCTAAGTTTTCTGGACGAGCAACCCGGCTATCAAGAACGCGCCCAGGCGATGCTGGCCCAGGTGCTGGGGCGGCTCCCCAACGAGCCGCGTTATCTCTCCAACTGGGGTGTTTTTTATACGTTACTGGCTAAGCCCATCGCCGAGGTAGCCATCGTAGGGCCCGATGCCCTGGCGTATGCCCAGGCGATTGGGCGGGTGTATCATCCGCATAAAGTTTTGGATGTCAGTATTTTGGGGGCTAGCCGCCCGATGCTCGAGGGGCGCACCTCTGCCGACGGCCGCACCTACGTACACGTCTGCCAAAACCGCACTTGTCGCCTGCCGCTCACCGATCTTAGCCAGTCCATTCACGAGATATTATCCCTCTGACGAAGACAAAAACCGGATGTTGCGCTGCAAGCCCGCAAACTTCGTGCGCTTCAAGGCCGTTCCCGCGAAGAGTTGATCGAAGATAGTTTCGGTGAGTTCCTCCCAGTCTTTGGCTTGCATCGCTGATAGCTCGGCTTTGGGGGCAAAGGCTGGCTCCTGATGCGGGAGAGAGCGACGGTTCCAGGGACAAACATCCTGACAAATATCGCAACCAAAAGCCCAATTTTTCCAACTGCCCTGAAATTCACTCGGGATATTTTCTTTCAGCTCGATGGTGAGGTAAGCGATACAGCGGCTGCCGTCCACGACATACGGCTCGGGGATGGCTCCCGTTGGGCAGGCATCAAGGCAGAGGGTGCAGCGGCCGCAATAGTCGCGGATGGGACCATCATAGACAAATTCGAGGTCGAGGATGATCTGGCAGAGAAACAAAAAACTGCCGGTCTGCTTCGTGATGAGGTTACTGTTTTTGCCCTGCCAGCCGATGCCCCCCCGTACCGCCCAGGCTTTTTCCATCACGGGTGCCGAATCAACGAAAGCTCGGCCGTTGATGGGATGCCCTTCGGTGGTTTGGAGGAACTGGATGAGTTTTTTGAGCTTCTTTTTGAGGACGCGGTGGTAGTCTTTGCCGTAGGCGTACTTGGCGATGCGGTAGTTGTTGCGCTGGTGTAAGATTTCTACCTTCGGAAAGTAATTGAAAGCCAAAGAGATAACCGTCTTTGCGCCCGGCACCAGCAAGCGAGTATCCAGGCGTTTGTCGAAGTGATCCTCCATCCACTGCATCTGCCCATGCTTGCCTTGGGCGAGCCATCGCTCTAAGCGTGGGGCTTCCTCTGCCAAAAAACCAGCTTCCGAAAAGCCCACATAGCTGAAACCCAAAGCGTAAGCCTGCTCACGAAAGGCATCGGTACGGGCATCGGGTTTAGGCATGAATGCGCTGGAGGTGGAGGGTGATGGTTTTGCCTTCGATATCGAGGGTCTCTCCCTGGGGGAGCTCTTCGACAAAGGTCAGTTGCTGGGTTTGGGTTTCTTGGCAGATGTAATCCTTGTGGGTTTCGATGGCCGCCTGTACCCAATGTCCGTTTTGTCGGATGTGGAGGGTGATCTTGTCTTGTACCTCGAGGGCTTTTTCCTTGCGGAGATTTTGGAGGCGATTGACCAAATCACGGGCAAAGCCTTCCTGCTCCAACGACTCGGTGAGCGTAATATCGAGGGCGACGGTAAGCTGGGCATCGTTGGCTACGAGCCAGCCCGGAATGTCAGCAGGGGTGATCTCGACATCATCCAGGCTAAGCGACACCGTTTGTCCGTCCAGGGATAGCTCGAGATGCTGGTCTTGCTCGAGTTCTCGGATTTGTGCCTGCGAAAGGGCGTTAATTTGTGTGGCAAGGGCTTTCATCTGCTTGCCGTACTGCTTGCCGAGCTTGGCAAAGTTGGGCTTGATGCGCTTGACGAGTATATCGGCGTTTTCGTCTACGTACTCGAGTGTCTTTACGTTTACCTCATTGAGGATCAGTTCTTTGATGGCTTCGATCTGTTGCTTGAGCTGGGGGTCAATGATCGGGACAAGGATTTTTTGGAGGGGTTGCCGGACGCGGATTTTTTCCTTTTTGCGGAGCGAATGCACCAGGGATGAGATGCGTTGGGCCAGTTGCATTTGTTCTTCTAAATCCTCGTCGATCAGGTCTGGGTTGGCTTTTGGGAAGTCGTCCAGGTGGACAGATCGGGGATCGTCGGGGGTGGCGGCGTGTAGCTTGCGGTACAGGTGGTCGGCATAAAAGGGCGCAATGGGAGCCATCAGAAGGCTCAAAGTATGGAGGCACTGATAGAGCGTTTGGTAGGCGGCGGCTTTGTCGGTGTTCATCTCCGTGAGCCAGAATCGCTTGCGGTTGAGGCGAACGTACCAGTTACTCAAGTCCTGGTCGGCGAAGGTTTGGATGGCTCGGGCAGCTTTGGTGGGTTCATAGTCGGTGTAGGCGGCATCGACGGTTTGGATGAGCGTTTGGAGGCGTGAGCTGATCCAGCGATCGCTTTCGGTGAGTTGATTGATCGGCACAAGTTTTTGTGGATCAAAGGTATAGCCATCCAGATTGGCATACATGGCAAAGAAGGCGTAGGTGTTTTGGAGGGTAGCAAAAAACCTGCGGGCTGTTTCGGCTACACCTGCCAGATCGAAGCGCAGGTTATCCCAGGGGGAGGCATTGGCGATCATGTACCAGCGGATGGGGTCGATGCCATAGCGGTCGATGGCCTCGAAGGGATCAATGGCGTTGCCCTTAGACTTAGACATCTTTTGTCCGCTTTTATCGAGGACTAAGCCATTGGATACCACGTTTTTGTAAGCCACCGAATCAAAAACAAGCGTGCTGATGGCGTGCAGCGTAAAGAACCATCCTCGGGTTTGATCTACGCCTTCGGCGATAAAATCGGCGGGGAAGTTGTCTTTAAATTTCTCGTGGTTTTCAAAGGGATAGTGCCACTGGGCGTAGGGCATGGCCCCCGAATCAAACCATACGTCGATCAAGTCCGGTTCCCGAAAGAGCTTTTTGCCCGATTTAGTGAGCGTGATCCGATCTACGTAAGGGCGGTGTAGGTCAGCGTTTTTTGTGTCTATTTTTTGGATAAAATCGCTGTTTTCTCGGGCTTCTTCTGCTGTGAGCAGTCCGGAGGCGTTGGCTGCTTCGAGTTCGGCTTTGAGTTGGGCCAGCGATCCGATGCAGATTTCTTCGCTTTGGTCTTCGCTGCGCCAGATCGGGAGGGGCGTTCCCCAAAATCGGGATCGGGAGAGGTTCCAATCGACGAGGTTTTCGAGCCAGTTGCCGAAACGCCCTTCGCCGGTGGAGGCGGGTTTCCATTGGATGGTTTTGTTGAGGGCAACGAGGCGGTCTTTGCGTGCAGTCGTTCGGACAAACCAGGATTCCATCGGGTAGTACAAGATGGGCTTATCTGTGCGCCAGCAGTGAGGGTAGTTGTGTTCGTATTTTTCGACTTTGAAGGCGCGGTTTTTTTCTTTGAGCAGGATGGCAATTTTTACATCGGTGGGCTTGAAGTCCGGCTCGGCTTGGGTGGCATCGCTTTCGTATTCGGCCTTGACATACATGCCCGCAAAATCACTGACCTCGGATACAAAACGCCCCTGGCGATCGACGAGGGGAGCGGCCTTGCCCTGGGCATCCAGGACGGTCAGGGGAGGGACACCGTAGCGGTCGGCGGCGCGTTTGTCATCGGCCCCAAAGGTGGGGGCAGCATGGACGATGCCCGTGCCTTCTTCCGTCGTAATAAAATCATCTTCAATGACTTGAAACGCATTTTCGACATTCTCATTGGGTTGTACGTAGGGCATCAGTTGCTCGTAGCGCGTACCTACGAGGACTTCTCCCTTGAAGGTCTCGACGACGGTATAGGGGTGTTTTTTGGGGTGTTTTTCTTCGTCGTACTCGTTGGCGGGTATGTATTTGGAGGCATCGAAGAGACGGGGAATAGCCGCCTTGGCTAGGATGACGTTGATGGGCTTGTTGGTGTACTGGTTATGGGTTTCAATTTTTACGTATTCGATATTTTTATTGACGATCAGGCAGGTGTTGGAGGGCAGTGTCCAGGGGGTGGTTGTCCAGGCCAGGAAGTAGTCATTGACCGTATCCTTGATCTTGAACTGCGCCGTTATGGAGGTGTCTTTGATGGAGCGATAACAGCCTGGCTGGTTGATCTCGTGGGAGCTAAGTCCGGTGCCGGCTTTGGGTGAAAAGGGCTGGATGGTGTAGCCTTTGTAGAGCAGGTCTTTGTTGTAGAGTTGTTGCAAGAGCTGCCAAAGCGTCTCCATGTAGTCGGTGTGATAGGTAACGTAGGGATCGCTCATATCGACCCAATAGCCCATCTTTTGTGTGATCGCCTCCCAGATGGCTTTGTAGCGCATGACGGCTTGACGGCACTTTTGGTTATATGCTTCGATGGAGATTTTGGTACCGATGTCTTCTTTGGTGATACCGAGTTCTTTTTCGACCTGCAACTCAACGGGCAGCCCGTGGGTATCCCAGCCGGCCTTGCGGTGTACCTGAAAACCTTTGAGGGTTTGGTAACGACAAAAAATATCCTTGATCGTTCGGGCCATCACGTGATGGATGCCCGGCAGACCATTGGCCGAAGGCGGCCCTTCAAAAAACGTAAACGTAGGACAACCTTCGCGTTGGGTGATCGACCGAAGAAAGGTATCGTGCTGCTTCCACAACTGCCCGATTTCTTGGGCGATATGCGAATAACTAGAAGGTTTTGACTCGGAATATGCCATCGGAAAAACAAGATCAAAATATGCTTAGGGCAAAGATAAAACAAGAAAGGCAAACGAGAAAAAATTGTTTGTTTATCTTTGGGCTTGATGTGTAGCAAACTTTCCTATGCCTGAAGAACTATGGCACTATGCCTTATATCTGGCCGGTGGCATCCTGGCTGGTGGAATCAATACGCTTTCTGGGGGCGGTAATAACCTTACCTTTTCGATTATGCTCCTGCTCGGGCTGCCGGCCAACATCGCCAATGGCACGAACCGACTCGGCATCCTGATCCAAAACTTTTGGGGATCGGCTACCTTTTATCGAAACGGCTTACTCGACCTCAAAATAGGGCTTTTCTTGATTCCGCCTTCCGTGATGGGTGCCGTCTGGGGGGCTTTTGTGGCCGTGGACATCGACGTAGAACTCCTGGAAAACATCGTGGGTGGGCTGATGCTCCTCCTGATCCCGACGATATTCAAGAAATCGAAGCCTAAGGTTAAGTTTGGCCAACGCCTGCCCTTTTGGAAAAGGCTGCTGGTCTGGGTGGCTTTTTTGGGGATCGGTTTTTATGGGGGGCTGGTGCAAGGAGGGATCGCCCTCGTGATTGTGCCGCTGCTGGCCGAGGTGGTCGGGATGAGTTTTATCCGCGCCAACGCGATCAAGATGCTCATTACGTTGGTTTATACGCTGCCTGTCTTCGGTATTTTTGTGGCTTACGGGCAGGTGGACTGGTGGCTGGCTATCTTGCTCTCGGTGGGGCAGGTGATCGGGACATGGATCGCGACGGACTTTGCCCTCAACAATCCCAACGCCAACAAAGTTGCTCGTTGGTTGCTGGCTTTCATGCTCACCCTGACGGTCATCCAAATCTTTGATCTCTGGCAGTGGGCAGTATGGGCCTGGGAGGGGATCAATTAAAAATGGATGATTTTTTGCGCAACACAAGCAAGCGCAAGATGATGCTTAGCTTACCTTACTCGTTCGTATTTACTTCGGAGAAATCAACAAAAAGACGAAATGACAGACATATTACTATTACAAGAAAGGATCAAAAACTCTATCCTTGTGGGAGAGAGTGATTTTAGAGAGTTTAAATCTGCCTTAGAAGGGAAACCTGGAAATAAAAAGCCTCGCCTGGCAAAAAAGATATGCGATGATATAGCAGAGGCATTGGTAGCATTTGCCAACACAGATGGTGGTGAAATCATTATTGGTGTCGAGGATGATACAACCATCACGGGCGTTCCACATTCGAAGGAGGATATGGAGTTGATGCTCAAAGCTCCCCAAACGCACGTGTATCAGGGGCAAGAGCTACCGATGGTTTATGGTTTGAAAGCCACGATTGAAGGGAAGGTGGTATTGTTTTTTCAGGTGGATAAGGGAAGTTCTGAAATATACCAGCTTCGTGATGGAAGAGTGATGCGGCGAAATGAAAAACGCCAAACGGTACCTGCCCACATCAAAAGTTTACAGTTCGATAGACAGGAGGCTAAGTCAAGAGCATACGACCGGCAGTTTGTGGATGGAGCGACAGTATCAGATTTGGATATTGCTCTGGTTCAATCTTTGGCAGATAGCTACCTAAAAGGCTATACGGCTGAAAGATACTTACAGCATTTAGGCTTGGCCGAATATGCCTCTAATGGATTGAGACTTACAAGAGCTGCCGTTTTGTTGTTTGCCAAAGATATTCAGCGGTGGCATCCGCGATCTCAGGTGCGATTTATTAAAATTTCAGGTACTGAGTTGCTTTCAGGCGAAAAATATAATGTCATCAGTGATGAATTTGTACAGGGTAATATTTATGAACTGGTCTTTAAGTCCTGGGAGGCTATGCGTCCGTATTTGGCATACAAAACAGAGTTTGGTGCAAATGCCCAATTTGAACAAAAGTTTATCTATCCCGAAGAGGCCTGCAAAGAGACCTTGCTTAATGCGATCGCTCACAGAGATTATGCAGCAGAGGGACGAGGAATAGAAGTTCATATTTTTAATGACCGAATGGAAATCAAAAGTCCGGGCGCGTTGCTTGCTACCCTGACAATAGAAGACCTCGAGGCATTGGATAACAGGCACGACTCCAGGAATGCCAAGATTGCATATACCCTAAAAGTGAATAAATTGATGCGAGAGATGGGCGAAGGTATGAAGCGAATTTTTACGCTCATGCAACAAAGTGAACTGCAAAGACCCAGGTTATACTCAAATACCGTATGGTTTACGGTAACACTATTTAACAAATCTGATTTTACGCCCATACAAGAGGAGTTCTTGCGATTATTTGCTGATTTTGAATTAACATCTATTCAAAAACGAATCATTGTTGCAGGAATGAACAACAAAGAATTATCTCCCGCCGATATTTATTCAGCCATGAACACAAACGATAGAGATACGTATGACAAAAATGTAACGTATCTGAGAAAATTAAAATTGCTCAAACAAATCAGAACAAACCCACAAGCATCGTTGCTCTCAAAAAAAAATAACATTCACAAACAAAAAATAGGGCGATTCAAGGTGGTCGTACCCAAAAAATAAAAGTCAGTACGATAAGACCATCCTTAGAAGCCCTCCCCCCGGCCCATTGCGTTATCTGACGCGCAAAACGTAC
>DAISIL010000023.1:0-43820 GCA_036822015.1 Bernardetiaceae bacterium
GATGATTTTCAAAATCGACAGTATGCCTACGAAAAAGACGTACTCTACGTCTTCTTGATCCCGGCCCTGAACGGACGCGGCTACCGCAACTACTACCTGGTGCAGTTTCGGCCCCACCGCCGCTGGGATATTTGGATCAAGTACAGCTACACCCGCTATCGCAACCAGGATCGGATTAGCTCGGGTTTGGAGACCATATCGGGTAACTTGCGTTCAGATATTCGGCTTCAGGTGCGTTATCGCTTGCAATGAAAAAAATGAATTTAAGTATAAGTAATTGATAAATAATGATTTGTGAAATTCTCCCTGCTTCATTTTTCGTTATCAATTTCTTATCTTTATCTTTGTTATCACTTTATACACTTTTTTATCCCTACACACTTTTTCATTCATGCGTTTTACCCATCACACCGGACTTATTGAAGACGTTCATGCCCGCCAGATCCTGGACTCACGCGGCAATCCTACCATAGAAGTCGAAATCCGCACCAACTCGGGTGCTTTTGGACGGGCTGCCGTCCCTTCGGGGGCTTCTACGGGTATCCATGAGGCGATTGAGTTGCGCGATAAAGACCCGAAGCGATACCTGGGTAAGGGCGTACAGCAGGCGGTCAGGCACGTAAACGAGACCATCGCCGAGGAACTTTTGGGCTTGCCCGTTACGGAGCAGCAACTCATCGACCAAATCCTACTGCAACTGGACGGCACCGAAAACAAATCCAAGCTCGGGGCCAATGCCCTGCTCGGCGTTTCATTGGCCGTAGCCAAAGCCGCTGCCGAGGAGGTGAACTTGCCGCTTTTCCGCTATGTGGGCGGGGTAAGTGCCGGTACGCTGCCCGTACCGATGATGAACATCCTCAACGGTGGCTCTCATGCCGATAACAAAATTGATATTCAGGAGTTTATGGTCATGCCCGTTAAGGCGGACTCCTTCTCGGATGCCCTGCGCATGGGCGTAGAGGTCTTTCATCACCTCAAAACCGTCCTCCAAAAACAAGGACACAGCACCAACGTTGGCGACGAAGGTGGATTTGCGCCTAACCTTGCCTCCAACGAAGCCGCCATCGAAACCATCCTGATGGCCATCGAAAAGGCAGGCTACCGTCCAGGAGAAGATATTTTTATTGCTCTTGATGCTGCTAGCTCGGAGTTTTATGACACCACCTCCAAAATGTACCGCTTTGCCTCTACGGGAGAGCAACGCACGGCAGCAGAGATGGTGGACTATTGGGCCCGTTGGGTGAAAGATTACCCCATCCTCTCGATCGAAGATGGAATGCACGAGGACGACTGGCAGGGCTGGAAGCAACTCACCGATGCCATCGGCGAACAAGTACAACTCGTTGGGGATGACCTCTTTGTAACCAACACCCGACGACTAGCCCGAGGCATAGAGGAAGGCATCGGCAATGCCCTGCTCGTCAAAGTAAACCAAATCGGGACGCTCACCGAAACCATCCAAGCCGTAACGATGGCTCACCGCAACGGCTACAAATGCGTCATGTCGCATCGCTCCGGCGAAACCGAAGATGCCATCATCGCCGATCTGGCCGTAGCCCTAAATACGGGACAGATCAAAACCGGTTCCGCTTCGCGCTCCGATCGCATGGCCAAATACAACCAGTTGCTACGCATCGAGGAGCAACTCGGAGAGTTGGCCTACTATCCTGGCTTGAACTTTTGATGCTTATGCTTCATTGACATAAACAAACTGCTGCCGGATATGCTTTTGGTAGTAGCGTCCGATGGAAGGGGCATTCATCAGGGCAGCATATATCTGGGGAGGCACAGCCTGGTAGCAGCGGCTATCGCCTCGGGCAAAGGAAATCGTTAGTTGTTCAGTCTCGGGATTGTAGCCCACTTTCCGAATGATCTTGGAGGAAACTTCGTATTGGCGCATCGTGTCTGTTTTTGCTTTTCTTCTTAACGCTTTGAAAGTCAAAAAAAGTACCAATCTATGCGCTTGATACCACACCCAGTCCTGTGCAACTACTACCTTACCTACCGCTGCAATGCCCGTTGTAGCTTTTGTGATATTTGGGAACGGCCATCGCCTTTTGTGCGTCCGGAGGATGTCTTGCAAAACCTCCACGATCTCCGCCGCCTCGGCGTAAAGGTGATCGACTTTACGGGAGGCGAGCCACTCCTCCATCCACAAATTCCCGATTTCCTGCGGGAGGCAAAAAATTTAGGATTCATTACTACCCTTACAACCAACGCCATGCGCTATCTGCGCATGGCCCATTCCTTGCAAGGGCAAGTGGATATGTTGCATTTTTCGTTGGATGCCGCCGATGCCCATACCCACGATACCCTCCGAGGAGTGCCTTGCTTTGATTCCGTGATGGAGAGTATTGCCGTGGCGCGGTCGTTGGGGGAGCGTCCCGATATACTTTTTACGGTTTCGGATCAAAACATGGACGAGCTGCCGCGTGTCTGGGAGGAGATTTGCCTGCCCAACGACTTGATCCTGATTATCAACCCAATCTTTGACTATAACCAGATCGACAACGGCGGCGGGCTTTCCGTCCAAAACCTGGATCATCTGCGGAGCTGGGCCTGGCGCAAGCGCGTCTATCTCAACACAGCTTTTCTGGATTTGCGCCAACGGGGTGGCAACCGGCGATCCGATCCCGTTTGTAAGGCCGGGAGCAGTACCGTCGTGATCTCGCCCCAAAACGCGCTGGTGCTGCCCTGTTATCATGCCGGCTTGGAGGAAATTCCCATCGAAGGAAAACTCTACGATCTCCATCGCTCCGCAAAAGTACAACGGCTCATCGCCCAGGAAGGACGGATGCCGGCCTGCGAGGGCTGTGCCATCAACTGCTACATGCAGCCGTCGTTTGCCGTAGAAATGAACCGCTATTGGTGGCTGGCCTTGCCCAGTACGCTGCGCTACAACTTCATGAAAGGTACCTGGCGAAAGCTAAAAATTTAGCAAAAAATCTCGGAAGTCCTCCCACTGTGCGCTTAGTGGTGTGGATTGTTTTTGTTTTTGCAAGGTTTGAGATAGGCGTTCAGGCATGGGCGGTACTTCTCCTGTAGCTGCCGTAACGGGTTCTCCAAACTTCGAGGGGTGGGCAGTTTCGAGGAAAATACCCGTTTCGTCGGGGGCCAGGTAGTGCTTCAAGGCGGCATAGCCAATGGCACCGTGCGGGTCGGCTAGGTAGTGGTGTTGGGTGTAAATATCTTGCAAAACGGCTGTTGTTTGGGCATCGTTTAGGCAAAATCCACGTACTCGGGCTTGCATCGCGGCATGATCGCCCCCAAAAAGGGCCAACATGCGGTCAAAATTGCTTGGGTTACCGACATCCATAGCGTTGGATATCGTCGGGATAGAAGGCCGGGGCTGAAACTTTCCCGTGGAGAGATACTCGGGGACAACATCGTTGGCGTTGGTGGCCGCGATAAAATACTGGACGGGCATACCCATCCGCTCGGCTAGCAGACCGGCTGTTAAGTGTCCAAAGTTTCCACTTGGCACAGCAAAAACTACTTTTTTTCGTTTTTCTTTGGGTAATTGTGCCAGTGCATAAAAGTAGTAAAAGGACTGGGGAAGCAGCCGAGCAAAGTTGATGGAGTTGGCAGAGGTGAGCGTGAGCCGCTTACGCAAGGTTTGATCCTGAAAAGCCATCTTGACCAGCCGTTGGCAGTCATCAAAAGTCCCCGATACTTCAAGGGCCGTGATGTTGTGTCCCCAGGTTGTCAGTTGCTGTTCCTGTAACCGGCTCACGCGCCCCTTCGGGAAAAGCAGCACCACCCGAATCCCCGGCACATCAAAAAAACCACTGGCTACGGCACTGCCCGTATCCCCCGAGGTAGCCGCCAGGACGACAAGTTCCTCCGAAGGTTCGCGCAAGAAACCCATGATCCGGGCCATAAACCGCGCCCCTACATCCTTGAAGGCCAGCGTGGGGCCATGAAAAAGCTCGAGGGTATGTATCTGTTCATCCAGAGCCACCAACGGAATGGGGAAATTGAGGCTTTCCTCGACCAGGGTGCGTAGTGCTTTGTCCGAGATGAGTTCGGCCGGCAAAAACGCTCGTGCAACGGCATAGCCGATCTCGGGTAGGCTGGACGGGTACAGGTCGCTTGTCCAGACTGTCGGGATGCGCTCGGGCATAAAGAGGCCGCTATCGGGCGCTAAGCCACGAAAAACAACGGTTTTCCAATCCGTAAGTGGGCTTTGTTGGGCGGTACTATAAAATTGCATCGTATTGATCTTAGTGAGGCTACAAAAGTACAGATAAAGTGGGTCATTCCCAGCAATATTGGCGGAGTGGGGTGGCAGCTTCGCTGTTGCCGTTTACCAGCGCATTTTGCCAATATTTGCAAGCGGTGGTGGTGTCTTGTTGAGCGATGCGATAATACCCCTCCAGATAGTCGGCCGTAGGGTCTGCTGGGGCAAGGCTGCGCACTTCTTTTAGGGCCTGTTGCATTTGGGGGAGGTCTTTCTTTTGCCAAAAAGCCCAAATTCTTCCGTGATAAACGCTTTGAATTTGGATGATAATTTGCTTTTTGTCAGATATTCTTTCATTTTTAAGTTTTTCTGAAAAAAGTTTTAAGGATTGCTCGTAGTAGGCAAGTGACTCGTTGGCTTCCTCCATATCGTAGAGCAAAATATCGGCTACGGCGATCCAGGCTTGGGGGTCTTTGGGCTGTTTTTGTAGGAGGGTTTGCCAGTCGCGGAGGGCGGCTTCTACTTTGCCGAGTGCTTGATAGATATTCGCTCGGGTCTGGTACCATTGTGTGGGTAGGCTGTCTTGTTGCTGTTGTTGGGCTAAGGCAAAAGCCCTGTCGATGTCCTGTTTCATGGATTGGAGGGCATCTGGCGGTGGGGGTGGTACGGTTTCGGTGAAGGTCATTTCGGCACGTAGGGCATAAATGCCTGGGTGTTCGTCGTTTTGTCCGAAGGCGTAGTTGAGATAAGTTTTGGCTTGTATCAGGTCATCCATCTCCCAAAAAAACAAGGCTTTGCGGTAGTTCTCTTCGGCTGAGTAGCGCATCATCCATAGCCCGCCTATCCAACTTAGGATAGCAAAAGTGAACACGATCAGGAGCGCGTAAATGGAATACCGCATGTTTTGGGTCTGGTCGATGGGCGGCGAAGAAGGACGCGGCGGTGGTGGCCTGCGGGTGTGCGTGCGGGCATGGGGGGGTGGGGTGTAGGTCTGTTCTTGTTGGGGAGGTGGGGATGTCTGATCCTGGGGTTTGGCATGGAGGAGTGCCTGATAGGCGGCATTGATTTGCTTGAATTTTTCCTCGGCCGCGGCGTTGTTGGGGTTGCGGTCGGGGTGATAAGCAAAGGCTAACTTTCGATATGCGGCTTTGATCTGTTCGGGAGTGGCCGTCCTTGGTAGTCCCAAAATATCGTAGTGATTCATACCTGCAAGAACTGAAAAATTTAGTAATAAGTTTTGCCGCTTTGGTGGCTAGTTATCGAACAAGCAATGAAAAAATTACGTAAGCCAGCCCGTTATGCTTGATTGTTCTCCTGCTCTGGGTGGAGGAGCTGTCGGGTCTTGCTGATGGTATAAAATTCGTTAAAATCTTGCATCCAATCTGTGATCTGCCCGAGTTCTCCGTTGGGTATGTGCTTCAGGTAGAGGCGTAAGTGCGGTTTTCGATCCGAAAAATAATCGGGTAAGGCACAGGCATAAATCACCTGGGTATGCGCCCGCGCCTGCTCCAAAACGCGGATTACTCCCTTGCCAAAAGAGAGTTGTGGAATTTGCAGGGATTCGATTTTGCCCTGCGGGAAGAGCAGCAGTAGGTTTTCGGGGCTTCGGAGCAGTTGCGCACAAAAGTTGAGCGACTGGATGATACTGCGGCTGTTTTTTTGGACAGAAAAAGCACCGGCGTAGGTCAAGAAACGTCGTTTGGCTAGCTCCTCCTCGAGCATCATCACATGAAACCGCCGCCCGAAGTACAGATCGTTGAGGTGATACGCCCAAAAGCCATCCCACCAACTGATATGGTTTTGGAGCAAGAGAATGCTATGCTCGGGATCGGTTTGTATGTTGTCCATAACGGAAAAGCTAGCGAAATCGGAACGGATAATCGTCCGAAAATACCACGACCAGAAGCGGGCATACAGGGGATGATAGCGGGGTTCGATCATCATAAAAAATCCCCCCTCGTGTGTGAGGGGGGAGAGCTTAAGGCTTGATGTTTAGTGGCTTTGGAGCTTGGATTTGTGTTTGCGTAACTGCCGGCGCAAGGATTCGACGGCTTCATCGGTGGCCGCCTCAAAACTAACGTCGATTTCTTTGGCAAATAAGGTTTGTCCGGGGATGTTGAGTTTAATTTCCACCATTTTATTTTGGCGGGCGTGTTCGCCCTTGTCCAAACGCAAGAAGACCTCGCCGTCGATGATGGCATCAAAAAACGTTTCGAGCTTATCTACTTTCTGTTGAATAAAATCGGTCAGGTGTTCGGCTGCGTCAAAGTGAATGGAATGAATTTGCAGTTTCATAGGATCATTCGTTTAGGTGAAACATTGAAAATGTTAATCTACAATTAATCTGCTTTACTTGCAAATTTTTTGGAGATTCTTCATAGTTTTTTGTTGTGCTAAGGCTGGCGCATCTTCGCTGATTTTCTTGTACCTTTGTGTAATGAACGTCTATTTGGGTCTTGGACAGGTACCTGCCCTTCCATCTACCATCGTTACCAGTGGCAGTTTTGATGGTGTCCATCAAGGACATCAGACGATTTTGGAGCGGCTCGTAAGCATACAGCAAGGTGCGCCCGATTGTCAGACACTGGTCATTACCTTTGATCCCCACCCACGCCAGGTACTCCAACCGGACAAACCTCTGGTGCTGCTCTCTACGCTCCCCGAAAAAATCGAACGCCTGCGCCTGGCTGGCATCAACCATCTGTTGGTTTTGCCGTTCACGAAGGCATTTGCCCGCACGCGCTCAGAGGAGTTCATTGAGGACATCTTGATCCGGTGCCTGCGCACCCAGCATCTGGTCATTGGCTACGATCATCGTTTTGGACACAACCGCGAGGGAAGTTTTGCGTACTTGCAAGCCCATGCCGAACGCTATCCCTTTCTGATTGAGGAGATTCCGCGCCAAACCATTGATGCCGTAGGCGTGAGTAGCACCCGCATCCGAGAGGCACTGCGGCAGGGCGATCCCGAAACCGCTCAACGCTATTTGGGTTATCCCTATACGCTAACGGGGCGCGTCGTAAAAGGGCAACAAATCGGGCGGCAAATTGGCTTCCCTACTGCCAACCTCGCCGTTGATGATCCCCACAAGCTCGTACCCGCTGATGGCATTTATGCCGTAGAGCTAACGCACCAGCAGAACCGCTACCAGGGCATGTTGAGTATCGGCTTGCGTCCCACGATTGGTAACGACCTCAAACGCACCATCGAAGTAAACATTTTTGATTTTCAAGAAGATATTTATGGGCAATCGCTGACGCTGCACTTCATCGCCTATCTGCGTCGGGAAGAAAAATATGCCGATCTTTCAGCACTAAAAGCCCAACTCTACCGAGATCGTCTGGCGGCACTGACAGCTTTATCTACAAAAAAATGAATGCTTGTTTATGAGGAACGAAGACAAAGAAAAAAAACAAAAAATTGACAAGAAAGGATTCCAACAACTATTGGGGATTTATCACTACCTGATACCCTATCGGCATTTTTTCTTTTGGGGAATGCTGGCTTTGTTGTTTTCGAGCTTGATTTCTCTGGCCTTTCCGAAGTTTGCCGGGATGCTGCTGGATGTAGCCATGGGGAAGTCCTCGGAGCGGATGCCGGCTTTTTTTGGGGACATGCAGACGATTGCCTTGGTGGCTTTTGGGGTCTTTCTCTTGCAGGGCTTGTTGTCTTTTTTGCGGATTTGGCTTTTTGCTAAGGTCAATGAACCGGCCATGGCTGATATTCGTCAGGCCTTGTACGGAAAACTCCTGGTACTCTCGATGGGATTCTTCGATCAGCACCGCGTAGGCGCACTCGTCAGCCGCGTAACGGCAGATGTCTCGACGCTGCAAAGTGCCTTTTCGACGACGCTGGCCGAGTTTTTTCGGCAGGTCTTGACCCTGGTTGTAGGTGTGATTTTGTTGTTTGTTACCAACCCCAGCCTGACGCTTTTTATGCTCGGCATCGTGCCGGTGGTGGTGGTGGGGGCGATGTTTTTTGGGCGCAGGATTCGTAAAATATCACGCCAGACCCAGGACGTGCTGGCCGAGACCAACACCATCGTTGATGAGACCTTGCAGGCAATTTCTGTCGTCAAATCCTTTGCTAATGAAGCCTTTGAGTGGAACCGTTACCGACAAGGGCAAACCCGTGTCGTAGCGACAGCCTTGCGGGCGGCGGTCTATCGGGCGGCTTTTGCGGCTTTTATTGTGGTGGCTCTTTTCAGCACCGTGATTGCCGTCTTGTGGTACGGGGCAAGCCTGGTGGCGGTGGGCGAGCTGACCGCCGGCGCATTGGTGGAGTTCATCCTCTACACCGTTTTTATTGCGGGTTCGATCGCGGGCCTCGGTACGATCTACGCCCAGATACAGGCAGCTATTGGTGCCTCCGAGCGCGTCCTGGAGATCATCCAGGAGCGCGGCGAACTCGATCCGCCTACTGCTTTGCTTGCGCCAGAATCGGAGAAGATATACGGGGAAATTGACTTCCGACACGTAAACTTTGCCTATCCCACCCGCCCCGAGTTACAAGTCCTCAAAGGGCTTGATTTGCATATCAGGACGGGCGAAAAGGTAGCCCTCATCGGTGCTAGTGGCGCCGGCAAATCGACGATTATCCAGCTACTTTTGCGGTTTTATCCCCTGCCCGAGGGTAGTCAGATTTTGGTCGATCAACAACCGATCAACACCTATGACCTCCATGCCTATCGTCAGCATATTGGCATTGTGCCGCAGGAGGTGATCCTCTTTGGCGGAACGATCCGTGAAAATATTGCTTATGGAAATCCACTGGCCAGTGAGACGGAGATTCGGGAGGCAGCCCGGCAGGCCAATGCCTTACCATTTATTGAAAGTTTCCCTCAAGGCATGGAGACGCTTGTGGGAGAGCGCGGCGTAAAACTTTCAGGGGGGCAGCGGCAGCGCATCGCCATCGCTCGGGCGATCCTGAAAGACCCCGAGATATTAATTTTGGATGAGGCCACCAGCTCGCTTGATGCCGAATCGGAGCAACTGGTGCAAGAGGCCCTGCATACGCTCATGAAAGACCGCACGACCATTATTATCGCCCACCGCCTGGCCACGATCCGAAACGTCGATATGATTTATGTCCTCGAGCAAGGGCAAATCATCCAAAAAGGTACCCACGAAGAACTCCTGCATCAGGCAGGTACCTATCAGCAGTTTGTACGTTTACAACAGATCGAAGATTGATGGACGAACGATCCCTTCAGCAACAAGATGATTCTACCGGTCAAGTTCCGCATTGGCAGCAGCAGTTCAATGACTACCTCGACCGTATCGAGACCCTCAAAACCCGTAATGCAGCCGCCCAGGAACGGCTGGAAGCCATCGAACGCCGCCTCCAAAGAGAAATCAACCCGATGGTACGGCAGGTGATCGAACACAAGTTGTCTTTTGTGAAGATTCTGGACGAAGCCTACCAAAAAGGTTATTTCGGAATATTTGAGCGCGAGGGTATTCGGCAGCTTTTGCAAGCCCGTACTTTTGAGCTAGTCTATCAGCATGGCACGAGCGAAGCCGAGACTTTGTACCGCCGGTATCACCAGGATCCGCTCGAGCAGTGGCTGGATTTTGCCGAGCAAACGGCCCAATCGCTCCTGGGTATCTTTGAAGAGGACGACGATCTCGAGGAGCCTTCGTTTCGAGAACCCGACTATCCCGATCCCGAACCCAAAAAATTTATCATCCAGACCGACGACCTCCAAAAAATCCTCCGAAGTCTTTACACCCGACTAGCCAAACACCTGCACCCCGACCGCGACCCCGACGAGCAGCAACGCATCCAGAAAAACACCCTCATGCAGCAGCTCACGGCAGCCTACCAAAGCCGCGATTGGTTTGAACTCCTGCGCTTGCATCAAGAGCATTTTGAGGAGCAGCCTCCTCTTTCTCCATCCCAAATTCAGTGGATCAACGAAGAGTTACACACCCAGTGCCAGACCCTCGAGCAGGAGTGGGAGCAGACTACCCAGCGCGGCGATACAGGCTTTATCTATCGTCGCTTTGCGGGAGATGACCCAGAGGAGCAAGATCGAAAGTTTGCCCTCGAAAAAATGCGACTCCAAAACGAACTCCTCAAGCTCCGTGATGATCTCGAGCAAATCCTCGATCAGAAAAAAGCACCCAGAAGGTTCCGCATCCATGACTGACACCCACCAAATCACAATCTTTGACCACAACGGAGACGCGCACCAAATCGAAGCCCAAACCGGAGATAACCTCCGGCGGCTTCTGCTTCAACACGGCTTTTCTCCTTATGCCCCTCTCACACAACGCCTCAACTGCGGTGGACGCGGCCTTTGTGCTACCTGTGGCGTATGGATACACGCGCCCGAGCTTTTGCCGCCTACCCATTGGCACGACCGCCTGGCCCATCGGTTTGGTTATTCGCGACTTTCTTGCCAAATATCTGTTAATCAA
The DNA here is from genome assembly GCA_036822015.1 of Bernardetiaceae bacterium. Lineage (GTDB taxonomy): Bacteria > Bacteroidota > Bacteroidia > Cytophagales > Bernardetiaceae > DAISIL01. The sequence goes on from DAISIL010000023.1 coordinate 10,603, forward strand.
GACATCACCTTGCAGCTAGATGCCCAAAAGAAGATATGGGGTAGCCCCCGAAAATAGTTACGCACATCTTTTTTTCTTTTGTGGATAAGTGTGCATATCCGGTTTTTGTCCAATCAAATGACGGGATTCTTTGGTCATTAGCCCCTACTTATCCCGATTTTTTACTACTTTGTATCAAGCACGGGATCGCCTCAACTGTTGGGGATTTTCTATTTTTGCCTTACGCCTCTACGTCCTCCCGCCATGAATAAGAAAGATACAAAAGACAACAACCGTTTGCGTGCGCCGCTTAATCCCTCTCAAGCCCAGACCCAGCTCGGGCGGCTCCCTCCCCAGGCCCTTGACCTAGAAGAAGCCGTCCTGGGTGCGCTCATGATCGAAAAAGATGCCCTGGATCAGGTCGTGGACATCTTGAAGCCCGAGAGTTTTTACAAAGAAGCACACCAACTCGTGTATCAAGCCATCCTGACGCTTTTCAACGAAGGTACGCCCATCGACCTACTTACCGTAACCGAACAACTCCGCAAAACGGGTGATCTACAAAGGGTAGGCGGGGCATATGCCGTTACAGAACTCACCAACAAAATCAACGCCTCGGCCCACCTCTCGACACACGCCCGAATTGTCTCCGAGAAGTACATCAGGCGCGAGATGATCCAGACTACCATTGACGTTCAGCGCGAAGCCTACGAAGACCGTACCGATGTTTTTGACTTACTGGATCGGGCGCAAAAACGACTCTTTGATATTGCCGAAGTCAATGTGCGCAAGAACTACGTAGATATGAAATCCATCTTGCAGGAGGCCATCAAAGAACTACAAAACAAGAAAGACCACAAAGACGGACTAACGGGGGTAGGCACGGGCTTCCCCTCCCTGGATCGGGTTACGGCAGGCTGGCAAAACTCCGATCTCATTATCATTGCGGCACGCCCCGGGATGGGAAAAACGTCGTTTATTTTGAGTGCCGTCCGAAATGCCGCCGTAGAGTTTGAGAAATCCGTAGCCGTTTTCTCCCTCGAAATGTCGGCCTTGCAGCTAGCCATGCGCCTGATCTCATCGGAATCAGAAATTGAAAGCAACAAGATCAAGAATGGAAAGCTAGCGGATTATGAGTGGGAGCAGCTCCTCCAAAAAACAGACCGCCTAGCCGAAGCCAAAATATTCATTGACGATACGGCCTCCATCTCCATCCTTGAGGTACGCGCCAAATGCCGCCGCCTCAAAGCCCAATACGGTATTGATCTGGTCGTGATCGACTACCTCCAGCTCATGAGCGGCGATAGCGGAAAAGGGGGCAATCGCGAGCAGGAAATTGCAGGTATATCTAGATCCCTCAAACAGTTAGCCAAAGAACTTAACATCCCTGTCATTGCCCTAGCCCAGCTATCACGGGCAGTCGAGACACGCGGGGGAGACAAAAAACCGATGCTCTCCGATCTCCGTGAATCGGGTTCGATCGAGCAAGACAGCGATCAGGTGTTGTTCTTGTATCGCCCCGAGTATTACGAGATCACACAAGACGAAGAAGGCAACCCCACCAAAGACTGCGCCGATGTCATTATTGCAAAAAACAGACATGGGGCCCTCGAAACTATCCGGCTCAAGTTTGAGGGGCGATATACGAAGTTCAAAGACTGGGAGGATGCCGGTAGTGGTTTTACGGCGGGCAGCTATGACTTTCCGGCCCTTCCCGCCGATGCTGGCAACGACTTTATGATGGGTAGTGCCGACGATGTGATGACCTTCGATAGCAGCATCAACCGCGATACACCTCCCCCCGCCAACCCCGACGATGTGCCTTTTTGATCGTCCCCTATCCTGCACGACGGGTAGCTGGTCAATCGTTATCGGCCGTTGGTCAATCGTTTTTGCGTAACGGAGCAAGAAGCCGTTGTTTTGAAGCGTTCACCAAATCAAACAACGCTCATGCAACGATTGACTTTTTTTGTGGTATTAGTTGTCATTCCTTTTTTGGCACAAGCTCAAGCGGAGGATTATCTCTATCAAGGCTATATCAAGAGTAGCCAAACCTTGCTCAAAACGGCCGTGGATCACATCAAAAAATCTCCCGAGAGAAATGATCTTCGGCTCCTGGAAGCCTACTATTTGCTCCTCAACAACACCATGCGCGATAACGACGAGGAGACCTTCGATCTTTACGTAGATGATGCCGAAAAACTAGCCAAACAAATCCTCAAAAAAAATCCACAGCAGGTAGAAGCAAGTGGTATTCTGGGAGCCATCTACGGACTCAAAATCGCGTATAGCCCCATGAAGGGAATGTTTTTGGGCGGAAAAAGTAGCAGTCTTAGTGAAGCAGGCATCCAAAGCCAAGCCGATCATCCAGTAGGACATCTCTTTTTTGCGATGAACAAACACAACACACCCGAAATGTGGGGCGGTGATCCAGTGTTGGCACTTGAACATTTTAGAAAATCAGTTCAAATTTTTGAAGAAAAAAACCAGAAAGCCAAAAATTGGTATTATCTCTATGCACTAGCCTGGTTGGGTATAGCAGAGAACAAGGCCGGGAATACGCCGGCGGCTCGTGTAGCCTTCGAGAAGGCACTTGCCATTGAGCCTGGATATACCTGGGTACGATCCATGACAACGCGCAAGTAAAGATGAAAATCTGGTTGTTTTTCTTCTTTCCGCTCATCGTTTGGGGGCAAACCCGAGGAGTTGTCTATGATGCCAACGATGGGCGGCCGCTCTCAGGGGCAAGTGTATTTGTCCTTGAGCAGCCCGAACTAGAAACAGTAACCGATAGTCTTGGTCGTTTTGCGCTAGCGACAACAGATACCCGCCTTCATCTGGTGGTGAGTTATGTCGGGTACGATGAGCAACTGGTTTTTTTGACAGAAAAGCCGCTGGAGGTTTTTTTGGCGGCTCGTCCGGCAGTCTTAGAGGAGATCACGATTCAAGAAAAATCCCTTGTGGCAGAGGAGTTTAGGATTGAAAAGATTAACCAGTTGGAGATTTATACAAGTCCACTTTCCAAAGCCGACCCCGTACTGGCTGTGCAAGCCTTGCCCGCCTCCACTACCCTGGACGAGTCGGCGGCATTGAGTTTGCGCGGGGGAAGCCCCGCCGAGACGGGTGTTTTTCTTAATGGCGTACCAATTTATGACATCGCTCGTTTTTCGCAGATCAATGGCGTGGGTACGTTGAGTATCTTTAATACAGGCCTGACCGACCGGGTGGAGGTCTTTCCGAGCAACCCGCCTTTGGAGTTCGGCAACACCAGCTCGGGTTTGCTGGCCATCGAAACCCAAAGCCAGTTGCCACAAGAACGCAGCTATGGTGTCGGTATCAATTTGGTAGGCATTACAGCACAGACACGCCAACGTCTGGGAAAGCGTATAGGACTTATATTTTTCGGTAATTTCACCCCTTCTTTTGCTTTAAAAGGACTGAATCCAGGGGCTTTTGCACAAATTGAACGTTTTCAATCATTGGACGCAGGCTTACAGGTATTTGCAGATTTGAAAAAATCTACGGTGAAGCTATTCAATTACAGCCTCAAAGAAAGCTATACGTTTAACCAGGCGCATCCTTCGGGGCCGCTTGTCTATGTCCAGGATCGCTGGCGTAACTTTACCGTGTTGAGTTATCGCTACCAGTATCAAAACTGGGAGGCGGAAGGCCATGCAGGTTGGAGTTATGATTGGTTCATGTTTGGTGGTGGGAATACTTCACTTGATAACCGCCAGCAAGACAACTATTTATCCGGTAGTATTCGGTATCGGCAGGAACGCTGGTCGCTCAAAACAGGGTTAAGCTGGGATCGTAGGGCATCGCGGGCCAGCGGTACGGTGCCGGTTTTTGGGTACGCTTTGGCGGAGCAACATCCCAGCACGGCTTATCAGGGCCGGCAGGTAGCTGACATTCCCGAGGGGTACGTATATGGAAAGTACCACCTCAACGAAGGGCTTACTTTGGGGGGCGGTCTTCGGCAGGACATGACGCGCCCGCATACGGGTTGGCAACTCAATTTGGCAAAGGAATTTGGGTCATCGCATCGGGTGATTGTTGCTGTGGGGCAATACCACAGAGTGGCTTTGTCGCGGGGTGAGGGAGATGCCCTGCTGCATTTTCGGCGGCGGCAGTTCTCCCTTGATTATCGCTATGCGGATAAGCGGTGGGAGTTTCATCAGGCACTTTTCCGAACGGTCACGCAATCAACAATCTATGGATCAGAGAGTTGGATAGCTTACAAGGTAAGCAAGTTCACGGGTGATTTTTCGCTGACGCTCCTGCACGATGCCCGAGAGCCTCAGCCGATGGCATACTTTTTACGTTTGCAGGCGAGCTACAATCCTACGCCGCGTCTTAGCTTTGGATGTTCGGGTTTGCAGCGCAGCGGTACTTTTGTGGTTCCGGTAGTGTCGGCCCGCTTTGATGAGCAGTTGGGCGTATATGCGCCGGATGCCTTGGATGTCCCCGAACGCCTGCCCTATTATCAGATCATCAACTGGAATGCTTCTTACCTTTTTTTGTTGGGGGAGGGGATACAAGTCATCGCCTTTGCCAATGTAAGCAATATACTGGATCGCGGAAATGTACAAGCACTCAGCTATAACGTCGATTACACCCAACGGCAGTTTTCGTTCTTTTCGCGGCGTACTTTTTTTGTGGGCTTAGAATTGAGATTTTGAGTAGGGATAGGCCATGTACGCCGCAATTTCAGCGGCTCGCGTATGGCCCTCCAGCCGAGCGACTAGGTGCAGGGCGGCATCTATACCTGCCGCTACGCCTGCCGAAGTGATGAGGGAGCCAGTATCGACAAAACGCCGATCGACTACCGCAATCGCTGGAAATTTATCTTGTAAATCAGCAAGATAAGGAGCAAAAGTAGTAGCTTCCTTGCCGTTCAGGAGTCCGGCACGAGCCAGGATATACGCACCCGTACAGACGGAGAAGTACTGCTGGGATGGCTTCTGTTGGGCAAGCCAGTGCAACAACTGCGGGTTTTGGGATGCCGCCTGACTATTGCCCCCAAAGAAGCAAAGCCAATCCATCGGGGGGAGTGTGTCCAGGGTATAGCGCGGGATGATGTCCAGTACGCCCTGGCTCGTGATGGTTTTTTGGCTTACAGCGAAGGTATAAAGCGCGTATCCTGCCTGGCTGAAAACCTCCATTGGCCCGGAAAAGTCTAATACTTCGATGCCCTCGTGCAGATAAAAACCGAATTTGAGTAGCGTCATGTAAATACGTGTTTACGGCAATTTCTGTCAAATTCTGGGGGATAAAATTGCCCTTTTGGAGAATCAAACGCCATCGCCTGGTTACTTCGTTGTATGGCTCCTGCGGGATGGCAACATGAGCAGTCATATTTGTAAAATAATCCTTTTCTTTCTATAAAGTTTTTCCCCCCAGGCACCAAAAAGCCGGGTTGCGGAGGTTTTCTTTGTTGTAGGTCATGGGTGAGCCGTCGATTTGGGTGATCGTTCCGCCGGCGGCTTCGAGGATGGCCTGCCCTGCGGCGGTATCCCATTCCATGGTGGGTCCGGTGCGGAGGTAGCAGTCGGCGGCTCCTTCGGCGATGCGGCAAAACTTGAGCGAACTTCCCACAGCCTGCGTCTCCGTAACGGGATAGTCTGCCAAAAAGACCTGCTCCTCGGGGGAGGCGTGCGCTCTGCTCACGAGTGCGACCCAGTCGCGGGTGCGGTGGCGTACCTGTATGGGATGGCTTTGCGTGCCGCTTTTTCGGGTGGCTCCCTGGCCCACGATGCCCGTGTAGGTATGCCCGTATGCGGGCGCGACGATGACTCCCAGGATGGGTTTTCCTTTGTCTATCAGGGCGATATTGACTGTAAAGTCTCCGTTGCGTTGGACGAACTCTTTCGTACCGTCGAGCGGATCGACGAGCCAAAAGCGCGTCCAGTCTTTGCGGGTAGCGTAGGGCGTGTGTTTGCCTTCCTCCGAAAGCAGGGGAATATCTGGAAAATGTTTGGCTAAGGCATCGGCAATGCAGGTATGGGCCCGACGGTCGGCCAGGGTGAGGGGGGATTGATCGCTTTTGTGATCCAGCTGGGCAAAGAGTTGAGGGTCTTGATAGACGGCCATGATTTGCTCACCGGCAGTTTCGGCGATGGTGATGAGGGTGGGGAGCATCAGTGCTTGGTTTGGGGGAGTTCGATGTCGGTTTCTTCGAGGTCTTGGGCGATGTAGATCATCTCCTGCACCCAGTTGAGGCTGCGCAAATAGTTGAGGGTGAGTTCGGATATAGCCGAGTCGATTTCGATGACGAGGCAGGCGAGTTTGTTTTTTCCGGTTCGGGAGACGGACATGGTGGCGATATTACAAGATTCGTTGGCCAGGATGGCGGCAATGTAGGCAATGCTGCCTTTTTGGTCGCGGGCATAGAAGATGAGCGTGTAGGTTTGTCCGGTAAAATGCGCTCTGAATCCATCGACTTCCTGTATTTCGATGACCCCACCGCCCTTGCTGACCCCCAGGACAGTTCGGCTTTGTTCGCCTTTGCGGAGTTTGATCTGGATGGAATTGGGGTGATAAGTAGAGGCGTTGCCCACAGAACGAAAGTGATACACAAATCCGGCAGTTTTGGCGTAGTCGAAAGCCTCCCGTATGCGTCCGTCGTCCGGCTTGAAGCCCAGTAGCCCACCGATGATGGCCCGATCCGATCCATGCCCCTCGTAGGTGCGGGCAAAGGAGTTATAGAACGTGATTTCGGCTTGCTCGGGCAGGTCGTTGAGGATTTTGATGGCTGTGTTGGCGATCTTGACCACGCCGGCGGTGTGCGAACTCGATGGGCCGATCATCACGGGGCCGATCATATCAAAAATACTGCTGCGTTCGGGCATAAAAAATGGAGATGAGTTATTGAACAAGATACAAAAGTACAGCAGACCACAAAAAGATGCGAAAAAAATTTTATTTTACCCAAAGGTTAATTTACTGCTACATTATTGGGAACTTGACCTGATTCAAGGTGTTGTTGCCTTATCAAGCCCCACTCTGACCAAAGCTGGGGATTGAGCAGCCAAGCATACAATTTGCTTTATTGCCCTAAGTCCTTAGTTTTGTGAGAACTATACACACCCATCATCACTGACCACTACTTTCATCTGATAGACCAGCCATGACCACCACCACCGAACTCACCGCCTCCCAAGTCCAGACTACCCCAGTTTTTGAGCAGGTAGCCGCCCTCGGACACGAACAAGTTGTCTTTTGCCACGATCCCCATACAGGATTACGCGCCATCATCGGCATCCACAATACCACCCTAGGCCCTGCCCTCGGCGGAACGCGCATGTGGAACTATGCCACCGAAGCCGAAGCTCTCCGCGATGCCTTGCGGCTCTCACGCGGGATGACCTTCAAGAACGCCATTGCCGGACTTAACCTCGGCGGCGGTAAGGCGGTCATTATCGGCAACAGCCGCACCGATAAAAGTGAGATGTTGCTGCGGCGTTACGGTAAGTTTGTCGATAGCCTTAACGGTAAGTACATCACGGCCGAAGATGTCGGGATGGGAACAGATGATATTGAGTACGTCGCCCAGGAAACGAAGTTTGCTGCTGGCATCCACGAGAGCGAAGGTGGGGCAGGTGATCCCTCGCCTTTTACGGCTCTCGGAACGTATATGGGCATGAAAGCAGCCGCCAAAAAAGCCTATGGCTCTGATAGCCTTACCGGAAAAACGGTTGTGGTGCAAGGCGTAGGACACGTGGGGCAATATCTGGTCGATCACCTCGTGAAGGAAAATTGTCAGGTCGTCATTTGCGATATTTACGAAGACCAAATCAAAGCCGTAACTACGCGCCATAGCGGGATTACGGTAGTAGCCCCCCATGACATCTACGATCTGCCGATGGACATTTACGCGCCCTGCGCTCTCGGGGCGACCCTCAATGATGCGACGCTCGAGCAGCTACAATGCCAGATCATCGCCGGAGCAGCCAACAACCAACTCGAAGACGAAGACCTGCACGGCCGTCGTTGCATGGAGAAGGGTATCATCTACGCCCCTGATTTTCTTATCAATGCCGGTGGAGTGATTAACGTCTATGCCGAAGTAGCAGGCAAAAGCCGCGAATGGGTCGTGCGCAAAACCGAAAAACTCTACGACATGACGCTCGAAGTCTTGCACACAGCCTACCAACAAAACACGCCTCCCCAGGAGGTAGCCATCCAGAAAGCCATGAAGCGTATCACGGCAGCCGCACAACTGAAAGCCGTGCGCTAAAACAAACACACCCAACAACGGTAGCGCAAAACTTGCTGTTGTGCCGTTGTTGGGTATGTTACTGGCGGCGTTTTGGGGCTTGGCGAGGGGTGGGGATTCTTGGCACAAATGTCCAATCGAAGCCGTTTAGTGCCGCTTTTGGCACTACCTTGTTATGGGAAATATATTGTTATTCGTTATTAAAACAAAGAAGTTTGTACTTCGATTTTTGGGTGAAAAGTCCCAATAATCATAAATGGATTCTTGCCTGTGAAATGATGAAGTTGCGATGTCCCTAAAAACAAATGCAGATCTTTTGTTTTAGCAAAGTCGTCAAAATATTTTTTCTTAACATCTTCAACTGCTTTTGTTTCGTTTCCCTCATGTCGAGAGAGACAATTCCAATAAAGTTGTCCTATTTCCCAATCTTCAATCATCATTTTGCTTTTTCTTCCGTTACAATCATGCAATACATAAGAAAATTTGTATGGTAGTTTTCTAACAACTTCAAACAAATCTTCATCTTCTTGAGCAAACAAATTACTGCTTCTGTCTTGCCTTAGTTTTTCGAGTTTCTTTTTATCCCATTCTCTTTCTACTTTCTCAATAGTGAAATCGACAATTTCGGTTGGTTTAAAGACAGCAAGAGAGGTCATTTTTTCTCGATTTTTGGCTTCTGCGATGAGTTTATTTATATCAGTATATACTTTTTTTTTAAACACAATCTCCTTTCGTAGAAACCAATTATTTTTCGTGTCTAAATGGTCTAAAATTTTAATCTCAGTCTTGTAAGAAACAGGTCTATAGCTTTCTTTTCTTAAATCGCTTGTGTTTTTCACAAGGTCTATTTCTATCCAATCGTATTTTTTGTATTGTTCCTCGAATGATTTTTTACGAAATTGAATAGGGTAAATTCTAATCCAATTTCCGTCTTCAAGAAAACCTGCTGTACAAACCAATTCATCATATTTGCTCGAAATGGTAGGATAGGTTTTTACTGTGATTAAAACTTTTGTCTTTGCCATTTTAAATATGTTTTACTTCGTATTCAAAATTAGGCAAATTCTCGATGGCTTCTGCTAAGTGCTTGCGGTGACATTGACAAATGTTTGCTTCAAAGCAAGTTAAAGCGATGCGTTTTTTATCTTTCAGCAAGTTTAAAATTTTCTCTTGCGAAGATATAGTTTTTGCTAAGTTATTTTCGCAATAAACAGCAAATAATTTATCGTAATCAGCTTGTGTATTTAGTTTTTGTCGTTGTTCAGATTGTATGCCAACTTCAGGATAGTGTACATAATCAATTCCCAAACTATTGCAATAGCGCTGTAATTGACTTTTACTAAATCCGTATTTCATACTTAACGGATTGTTGCGAACATCAACTAAAACTTTAACATCATTTTTTAGTAATCGATTTAAGTATTCTTCTAACGAAATTCCCTCATAGCCAATGGTAAACAAAATTGTTTTATTGACATTAGGACGACTCTTATTTACTTTTTCAAACTGCTCCGGTGTTAAAATGTCTTTTGCTTTTATGCTCTTTATTGCCGTGTATGGAAAATTTAAATAAGTGTGTTTCATTAAAGCATTAGCATTCATTTTACCATATTGGTCTTTTACACACAACATTAACTTTTTGTCGCCCGATTTAAGTAAATTAAGATAATTTGTTGTTTCGTTGCTTGTAAAATGGCTTTTTGTTTCGCTTAGCATTCCTTTTTTAACCATAGCCATTAAGTCTGCATTTGCAGAGTACGAATAACAACCATATTTATATGGAATAAAGTCGTATTCGGGTTTAGCTTGATGTTTTGTAAAAAGGTAAAGCAATTTTTGTAGACTGATTTTGTCAATCTTTCCCCCAAAAATTTGGAACATGGCTAATATAACTTTTCGTCTATAAAACATCCATCAAAGGTAAAAAATTTTAATTGGTTAGCTGTATCATTTAGTTGAATTTTAACATATGTCCAAGGTTTTGTTTGTCTGATGGGTGTTGCGTGGACATTGCCACTAACACCCAAATATATACAGCCTGCTAAAAAAAACAGCCACCCATTGGGCTTAGCAAAGATATTATTCGTAGAGGGAGGGAAAACTTTTATCAAAAAAAAATAGCCGGTGTCGCACTGCTCAACCACTTACCCTTGCTATCTCTCGATCCTGGGGGAGTTCAGCGGGAGCAAGTCGCACCGACTACACAACAAAGGTAGGGGATTTGTATGAACTGCCCTAGCCTTTAACGATTTTTTGTGTACAAAAGACTGGTAAAGGCAAACAGATCGCTGACGGCTGCCGTGATCTGACCAATCTGCTGCCGAATCAGGACAGGGTCTGTTCCGACAAAGACGGTTTGCATACCAGCCCGTCGCCCAAACTCCATATCCGACGGGCTATCCCCGACGATAATCGAGCGGGAGAGGTCGATCTCGGGGAAGTCTTGTTGGGCTTGCTGAGCCATGCCGATTTGGGGTTTGCGGCAGGGGCTGTGGGTGGTAGCCAGGTCGGGGCAGTGGTAGATGCGGTCGATGGTATGGGCGGCTGTGCCAAGCTGCCGGTAGAGTTCTTCGTGTACCTGATTTAGGTCGGTTTCGCTCATCAGCCCTTTGCCGATGCCTTGCTGGTTGGTAACGACGATGATGCGCCCAAAAAGCGGACGCAGGACAAGCAGGGCTTCGGCTACATCAGGGAGTAGGACAAGGTCTTGGGGGCTGCGGACGTAGTCGCCCGCTAATTTGCGGTTCAAGACCCCATCGCGATCCAAAAAAAGTGTCCAGGTACGATCAATTTCTAGCAGCATACGCCCAAAGCGGTCTTATTTTTTCGTGAAAATACGCACAAAAACAGCAGCATCCGATCTTCTAAGATTTTTTAAAAAATTTCGAGAAACCTATTAACTTTCAGCCGCGTTTGTTACTCTCTTTTTTCTACGTACTCTTTTACTACCAAACACCTTGAAAAACAAATATATTGACCTGATTGAGCAAACCTTTGAGTTTCCCCAGGAGGAATTTCGGGTAGAAGATAATGCCTTGTTGTTCCATGAGATTCCGCTTATGGAGGTCATCAAGCAGTACGGGACACCCTTGCGCTTGACGTATTTACCCAAAATATCTGCCCAAATCACACGCGCCAAACGCATGATGAACGTGGCTATGGCTAAGGTGGACTATGAAGGCGACTATCACTATTGCTACTGTACCAAAAGCTCGCACTTTTCTTTTGTGTTGGAGGAAGCCCTCAAAAATGATGTACACATCGAGACATCTTCGGCTTTTGATATCAACATCGTCGAGCGTTTACACGAGGAGGGACTTCTGGAAAAAGATCGCTACATCGTCTGCAATGGCTGTAAACGCCCGCAGTACATCGAGAACATTGCCCGACTGATTAAGAACGGTTTTGAGAACGTCGTCGTCGTCCTGGACAACATCCGTGAACTGGACCAGTTGGAGGCCGTCCTGGATCGCCCTTGCAAGATCGGCATCCGAATCGCGGCCGAAGAAGACCCCAAGTTTGAGTTTTATACCTCTCGGCTGGGGATTGGTTACAAAGACATCGTCCCTTTTTATGAATCGCGGATCAAGAACAACCCAATGTTCCGCTTTGAGATGCTTCACTTTTTCATCAACACAGGCATCAGCGATACGGCCTACTATTGGAGCGAACTAAGCAAGTGCGTGGGCGTTTATCGAGAATTAGCTAAGGTAGCCCCCTACTTGCGCAGCCTCAATATCGGCGGTGGGCTGCCGATCAAGAACTCGCTCTCTTTTGCGTATGACTACGAGTACATTTTGGAGGAAATCATTGCCCAAATCAAGAACATGTGCCAAACCGAAAACGTCAAAGAACCCGATATTTTTACCGAGTTTGGGTCTTTTACGGTGGGAGAAAGTGGGGCTACCATTTTTTCGGTGATGGAGCAGAAAAAGCAAAACGACCGTGAGGTATGGTACATGATCGACGGTTCTTTTATGACCTCCCTACCGGATAGCTGGGCGATTAGTAAGCGGTTTACGCTCCTTGCCGTCAATCATTGGGATGCCATTTATGAGCGCGTCTTGCTCGGTGGCTTGACCTGTGATAGCGATGACTACTACAACTCGGAGGCACACCGCAACGCCATCTACCTGCCTCGCTACGATCCCGATGATCCGCTCTATATCGGCTTTTTTCATACGGGCGCGTATCAGGAATCTTTGGGCGGCTATGGAGGGATTCAGCATTGCCTTACACCTGCCCCTAAGCACGTGATTATCAATAAACTTCCCGATGGAGACTACAGTACGCGCCTCTATGCTAAGGAACAAAGTTACAAATCTATGCTCCGTATTTTGGGGTATTGAGAAAATTGGAACAATTTTTTCAGTAGTCTTTGTGAGCTTTTTTTGAAACAGAGTTTAGTTGAAAACAAAAAAGTGTGATGAGTCTTCTCTGTTGAGAAGCGTTCATCACACCTTTTTTTGTTAGGCGGATAAGACCTAATCCAGCCGTGGCGTAGAGGAGTAATTGAGCTTTAAAGCATTGGCTTTGCGTAGCTCCTGCTTTACGTCGATGACAATACCCATCTCGGTTTCTACATCTGCCTTGATAGACATCGTGATCTTGTCGCGTTCTACTTCGTCAAGTTTTTCTTTTTCCTCCAACACAAAGCGTGGAATGTCCTCCGGTACAATCAGGGCATCATTGACCTGAATACGCGGCTCGTCTCCATACTGGCTCACATCCTTTGGCTTACCGATGTAGATATAGCTCACGAGGGATTTCTTTTCCAGTTTTTGGAGTTGCGTTGCCTTAGGTATCTTTACATCAATGAGCAGTTCGCTGGTGCGCATGACGGTCGTTACCATAAAGAAAAACAAGAGCATGAAGATAATATCAGGCAAGGCAGCGGTTGGAATTTCCTGGCTAGTACCTGTTTTTTTCTTAAACTTAGACATACGTATCTGCTGTTTTTAGAAGATGAAATTAGTTACCGGCATTGCTCGGCTCGGCATCGGAGACCTGGAAGGGATACTTCTTACGTGCCTTGTCGTAGAGTTCCTTATCTTCGGGCGTTGCCTTTTTGGAGATTTCAAGGTATTTGGCCAGGGAAACGCCCAGGTAGTCAGCGCGTTCTTTGTTGTAGGCGGCCTTCACCTCATCCATTACCCGAACGTACATCTCGTATGAAGTCCCTCGGTCGGTCTTGACAGAGACAACGGCTTTTTGTGGGCTTTGGGAGAGTTCAGGGTCTTTGCCCTCGTTGGTGATATGCTTTCGGATCATATCCTGGATGTCTTCTACTTTTGCGGGCTTCTCTTCGATCAAGAGCATATCCTGGGAGTTGAGCAGGATTTTGAATAGGTCGCGTTCTTTGATTTCTACATCCTGGATGTCGTCTGTTTTGGGGGGCAACAAGAAGGAAAGCCCTTTGTCGGCATCAATCGTGGTCGTTACCAAAAAGAAGATCAGGAGCAGAAAGGCAATGTCGGCCATGGAGCCGGCATTGATTCCTTGAAGTTCACGTTTTTTGAGTGCCATTAGCGAAAGAATTTTGCGATTTCCGTATAAACAATGCCGCCGATGGCTACAAAGATCAAGATGTACATCATTTTCAAGGCACCGCCTACGTTGCGGGATAGACTTTCAGAAACCTCCTGTCCACCGATCATCTTGGCTTCTCCGGTTTCCATGCCCACACCGATAAAGTAAACGATCGCCAGGAGAGCGATGGCACCACCGGTGTAAATGAGTGCTTTGGGGTTGTTGAGTACCGTCGTAACGAGCGGGGCAAGGATAGCACCGGCTGCGGCTACGATGATAAGGAAATAAGTCAATTTTAGTCCAAATTCTGAAAAGAAGGCTTCCATAATAGGGTTGATATTTGTTAGAGTTGATCCAAAAACAAAAGCATATCCTGCCCGCACAAGGGACAGGATATGCTAAAAATCTTATTTGCTCAATTTAGCTTCATGACGGATCAACAAATCGACCAACAAGATCGAGGCTTCCTCCATTTGTGTAACCAGGGCATCGACCTTAGAGACACAATAGTTATAGAAAAGTTGGAGAATGATGGCTACGATCAGACCCGCTACGGTGGTCAAGAGAGCGATTTTGATACCGCGTGCAACCAAAGAAGGAGAAATATCACCAGCAGCTTCGATGGCATCAAAAGCCTCAATCATCCCGATAACCGTTCCCATAAAGCCCAACATGGGGGCCAGGGAGATAAAAAGTGAAATCCAGACCAGGTTACGCTCCAGCTTAGACATCTCTACTGAACCCGCCGAAACAACTGTTTTTTCTACCATCTCAATACCACTTTTGGCGTTGGAAAGTCCCTGGGCAAAGATGGTAGCCACGGGGCCGCGTGTAGCCTTCGTTACTTCGACGGCTTTCTCTACACCGCCTTCGTTGAGCGCACTTTCAACGGTTTGGAGCATCTTTTTGGTGTTGGAGGAGGCTAAATTCAAGACCAGGATACGTTCGATGGCCACGGCCAATCCCAAAATCAGACAGAGCAATACGATACTCATAAAATCCCAGCCACCTTCGAGAAACTTCTCTTTGATGCGTTGATGAAAACCAGTTTCTTCGCCAGCCGTAGCACCCCCTTCATCGGTTTGCTCCACACGGGGCAGGCGTTCGTCGGTCAGGTCATGGGCGTATGTACACACCGCCGTACCGAAAGTAAGGGTACTAATCAATGCCAAAAGGGTCAGTAATTTTCTCATGATTACAGGTAATTAAACGGATGTTGTTGTTTATTTCGGTAACAATAGGGTAAAAATGAAACAAAAATGCACTGCGGAGAGAGAGGGATTCGAACCCTCGATACCGCGGTAACGGTATACACACTTTCCAGGCGTGCGCCTTCGACCACTCGGCCATCTCTCCAGCATTATTTAACGCAAATTAGCTAAGAAAATAAGCAGCATCCAAATATTTCATTAAAAAAACTTCGATGCCCACAAATTTATCCACCTTTTGCGCTTGCAAACCTATAAAAAGAATATCTTTGAAAAAAACTTTTGACGATGAATCAGGCAAAAAAGCCCTTAATATTGGTTTGTAACGACGATGGCATTACGGCTAACGGCATTCGCGTCCTCACCGAGGAGATGTGCCAACTGGATGCCGAAGTAGTAGTAGTGGCACCCGATAGCCCACAATCAGGGATGGGACACGCCATTACGATCAATGAACCTTTGAAAATACATAAGAGCCAGGTATTCAGTGATTTGGGTGTGGAGGCTTATGCCTGTTCGGGTACGCCCGTGGATTGTATCAAGTTGGCCAAACACCATATTTTGTTTAATCGCCCACCGGATTTGATCGTCAGTGGGGTCAATCACGGTAGCAACAGTTCTATCAGCATCTTGTATTCGGGGACGATGTCGGCTGCCATTGAGGGGGCCATCGAAGGTGCGCCGGCCATTGGTTTTTCGCTGTGTGAGTACGGACACGACGCGGACTTTTCCCATACCCGCCCCTTTGTCCGTGCGATTGCGGCACAGGTACTCGAGACCTCCCTGCCCCGTGGGACGGCCCTCAACGTAAACATCCCCGCTAAGAGTGCCGAACCTCCCAAAGGAGTAAAGATATGCCGCCAGGCACGGGCGAAGTGGCAAGAAGATTTTGATGAACGCATTGATCCTTACGGACGTAGCTACTTCTGGCTGGTCGGTGATTTTGTCAATTTTGATAAGGGAGAGGATACTGATGTGTGGGCCCTGGGCAACAACTACGTCTCCGTTGTGCCTTGTGTCTTTGATCTGACGGCTCATCATGCCATCAGCATCCTGAACAACGAATGGAAAATCCTCGATTGACATGAAAAAGTTTTTCAATGCCCTCTGGCTGCCGGCGGCCATGGGCTTACTCATCGTTGGCATTGACCAAACACTTCGGCATCCGGTATGGCAGGAGGGCATTCTGGCCAGCTATCCCTTCTTTATGTTTGCCTCCATTTGCCTACTTTTGCATAAATTCAGTAAAAAAAGCAAATGACTGAAACCCTTTTTTACATAGCGATCTCTCTGCTGCTTTCGGCTTTTTTCTCCTCCATCGAAATATCCTTCGTTTCAGCCGATATGCTACAACTGACGGTCAGGCAGGAGCAAGGAGATCGTTTGGGGCGGCTGTTGCGGACGTTTTACAACCAAAGGGATCGCTTCTTGACGACTACCTTGATCGGCAACACCATCTCGCTGGTCGTTTATGGGGTGTTTTTTGCGAAGCTACTCGATCCTCCGCTGCAACAGTTCCTCGGGGAGCAGAGTGAAATCCTGCTCCTGCTCCTCCAAACGATGCTCTCAACGGGTGTGGTTTTGGCCATTGCCGAGTTTACGCCCAAATATCTGGGCTTGATCTTTTCGCACAACCTCAAACTCCTCCTGATCTTGATTCAGATCATGGATCCGATCTATCGCCTCTTGAAGCCCTTCACCTGGGTTGTTCTCCAAACCAATAAACTGCTCATGAAACACGTCCTGGGTCTCCAGCAAACCAAAGAAAAGCACGAGGTACGGCTCCAGGATTTGAGTAACTTCTTGCGAAACGCCGAGACCAAAGACAACGACGAGCAGACGATGGAGTTTGAAAATAAGATTTTTGAAAATGCCATCGCCTTTCAGCGTGTCCGAGTTCGGGATTGCATGATCCCACGAACGGATATTGTCGCCATTGAGCAGACGGCCTCCATCCAGGAACTCCGACAGTTGTTTTTGACCACGGGACACTCCAAAATCATTGTCTATCAAGGAGATATTGATAACATCCGAGGCTACTGCCACGCCATACGCATGTATGAGCAGCCCCAACAGATCACCGACATCCTCACCGAAATACCCATCACCCCTACTGCTACGCTCACCATCCAACTCATGCGACGACTGATTGCCGAACACAAAACCATCGCTCTGGTAACGGATGAGTTTGGCGGAACGGCCGGCATTATCACGATGGAGGACATCGTCGAGACCATCCTGGGAGAGATCGAAGATGAACATGATAAACCCGAAGCCAGTGTTTATCAGGTCAGTACGAATATTTTTGAACTCCATGCCCGCTACAAAGTCAAGGACTTGCGGGAGGAGTACGGCTGGCCCATCCCCGAAGGCGACTACGATACGCTCGGAGGCTTCATCATCGAGACCCTGGGCAGCGTCCCCAAGAAGTTGCATATCATGGAGACCGATGCGGTTAAAATCGAAATCCTTGAAGTAAGAGGGGCCCGAATTGGGCAAGTGCGCGTAACCCTCCTCGAACCCGACAACACGCCACCTTATGAAGACTAAGACTAATTCCATCCGCTGCATCTTATTGATCTTGCCCTTTTTTTTCTTATCCGCTTGCCAGGACTGGATCGCCATCGCGCCCAACCTCGAGCAGAACCTCCCCGCCGTACCCACCAACGCCACCGAACTCGAAGAACTCCTGCGCGGGGGCTACGCTACGACATCCGAAACGGGACTGTATGGGGATTTGCTTTGGCTGACGGGGACACTTCCCGTAGGCTGGCTGCTCGGAGAGACGTTTTGGGACGACCCTGCCTCTCCCCTGGATGCGATTGCTTTCTCGCGGATGCAAGCCAACAACACTGCCGTTGCGCAACTTTGGCAGCGGGCATATCAAGCCATCCTAACGACAAATATCGTTCTGAGAAACAGCGATTTGGCCGGAGCAATGGCGCCCCAGCTGCGTGCTGAGGCTTTGTGTATGCGGGCTTTGTTGTACGTTGAACTCCTCGAAAACTTTTCCGTAGGCAAGCCAGAGCAGTCAGGCGTACCGCTCATAGACGAAAACACCACAGATAACTTTCCGGCGCGGGCTACCCGTGGGCAGGTGTATGCCCGCATCCGAGAAGACCTGCGGCAGGCCATCGCGGATTTGCCCGAACGCCATCCCGAGCATCCTTTCCGCTGGGGGAGCAAGGCTGCACAAGCACTGCTGGCCAGGGTAGCCGCCCAGCAACAGGACTGGGCGGAGGTTTACGCGCTCACTCAAAGCCTTTTGGCGGCTTCACTTATCCTGGAGGAAGACCCACGCAGGGCCTTTACTGACCCGACTTCGGAGGAGGTCTTGTTTGCCTTTCGCACCAACACGCTCGGTAGCATCTACGCCGAGCGCATTTTGGTACTGAATGCCCATCTTAACCGCTATGCTGCCGAAGATCGCCGACGGGCGTTTTTCGTACCAGAGGGAAGCCGCTGGCGTTGTCAGAAGTGGAATAATGGAAATTTTGTACCTGTTTTGCGGTCAGCAGAGATATATCTCCTGGATGCAGAGGCAGCTTTACAACTCAATCAAAATCCATCTGCATTAAATTTTTTGCGTAACCGAGCGGGCCTGCCAGCTATTCCAATAGACGGGTTAGCAGAGATTCAGGAGGAACGGCAACGAGAGTTGGCTTACGAGGGACATGCGCTACGCGATGTGCGGCGTTGGCGGCTTAGCCCAGGTGGTGTTCCTTTCGATGATCCCAGGTTGGTGCTACCTATTCCATCCAGCGAACTAGCCATCAATCCAAACTTGGTACAGAATGAAGGATATTAAATCAGCAGTTATCCGTTCTTCTGACTTGCCCTAAAAAGCATTTGCTTTTCTTCTTTGGTCAGTTTCTCGTAGCCAGATTCGGATATTTTATCCAGGATGCGATCTATTTCGTCTTGGCTGATGTCGCTTCCTGATCCGGTAGCGGTGGCTTTACCTTGCTTTTTTCCGGCGGCATTGCCTTGTGCGCTGGTTTTGGCTTTTTTCTGCTTTTTGTTGGTGGTGTTGGTGGTGGTGGTGGGCTGAAAAAGTTTCTCGCACCATTCCACAAACTGTACTACGGGCGTACTCCAGTCGTTGCCTCCCTGGTATTGTTGGATGAACAAATACCCCATCAAAGCACCGCCCAGATGTGCGATGTTGCCACCGGCATTGCTACCCCCCAAAAACATCAAAAACGAAAGCCCCACATACACCAGGGCTACGTACTTGAGACGTACAGGGCCAATGAAAAGCATAAAAATACGTTGGTCGGGTAGCAGCGTGGCCGTAGCCACCACCACTGCATAAACAGCCCCCGAAGCTCCTAGCAGCCCTACCGAACTACCCACGGCTCCAAAGGCCGGAATGAGGTTGTAGAGCAAGAGATAAAACGCGCCGCCCATCATCGTTCCATAGACGTAGATGGCCAGGACACGCATACTGCCCAGGTAGTTTTTGAGGATGATCGAAAACCAATAAAAGACCAACATATTGAACAAAATATGAAAGAATCCTTCATGGGCAAAGCCATACGTAATCATCGTCCAGGGGCGCAGCAGGAACGTTCCGGGGTCGGGGGAGAGGTAGATCGTCTTTCGCGTGAAATTATACACCCCCTCGAGGGCATCTCCGTGCCTACCAAAAGCACTCAACAGAAAAAGGATCACCCATACCGCAACATTGACAACAATGATCCGAAAAGTAATGTTATTGGGTTTTTTCCATTCGGTTTGAAAATCATCCAAAATGCTCTGACTGTTATTCATGATCCTGACTTGAAGTGATTTTTAGTAATAAGAACGGCTGTTATGTTGCCAAAGTTTCACCAATATAAAGGCAAATAGCATTCCACCCAAATGCGCTAGATGCGCCACATTATCGCCTGGGTTGGCTTGTATGGTTGCGTAGAGTTCGTATGCCCCATAAAGTGCCACAAAATACTTAGCCTTGATGGGTATGGGAGGAAAAAGTAGCATCAAGCGCACGTTAGGGTAAAGCATCGCAAAAGCCATCAAGATACCAAAGACAGCCCCCGAAGCACCCAATACCGGCAAGTTTTCGCGCTGGTACAAATAAGCAGCCGCCTTAGGATCAGACAAGTAAGGCGTAAGCTCTTGACGCAACTGCTCAATTTCCCAGCCATTAACGGCTTGAAACAACAGGCTAGCACCAAAACCCGTGATGAGATAAAAAATCAAAAATCTCTTTGCTCCCCAGGTTTCCTCCAAAGCAGAGCCAAAGATGAACAAAGAAAACATATTGCCAAACAAATGCCACAAACCCGCGTGGGCAAACATGTGGGTCAGGAGTTGGTAGGGTTCAAAGAGATCAGCGGTAAAGAATCGCAAGCCCAACAAAGACGTAAGGCTAGGTACGAGTTGTTGCCCAACAAATACCAGTAGATTTACAATCAAGATGTTGCGCGTCATGGGCGCGATTTGCTGCATCATAATCAATGACTTATCACAAGGGTAACTTTGTGCTTTTACGTGAAAGAATAACCAAAAAATTACCTACCTTGTTTAGAATACGCAGAAATCCTTATTTTTGGTGAAGCAAAAGGTATAAGTTTTGGTATGATTGGGACTTTTCTATGGCAGAGGCTGGCCATCCGTTTTCGGTAAAGCTACTGATAATGAGCGTTTTCTGTTAGATCATTCCATAAACTTACGCCTCAATTTAATTTAGCCAATCGCCAACAACAACGATATTTGTTTACTTTATATTTGCGTGCGTTCACCCATGCCCCGACTCGAGCAGTTACATCTTATGCAGCAACAAAATCCAACAGATACTTTTTTGTTGTATGCCCTGGCTATGGAGTACCGAGACAGCGATCCCGAAAAAGCTGTACAGTTGTTGGAGACCCTGCACGAGCAAAGCCCTGATTATCAACCTACCTACTACGCCTTAGCCGAACTCTACACAAGCCTTGAACGCCTACCGGAAGCACAGCGGCTCTACAAAGAGGGGCTACTTCGCCTGAAGGCAGACCAAAATCATAAGTTCTATCAGGAACTTTACAACGCATACGAAGACTTTCTTTTTGAATATGAAGATTCCCTCTAAAATTCATATTGGAACCATTCCTGACGTAGATCAAGAAAGCGAAATACTGATTCTCCTTGTCGATGACGATGAGGAGGACTTTATGCTTACGCAGGATCTCCTGCAAGGTATTTCGGGGAGCCGTTATCGCCTCGAGTGGGTGAGCGACTACGGGCGGGCTTTGCGCTTGATCCAGGAGCAGCGGCACGCCCTTTATCTGATCGACTACCGCCTCGGGGCCCATACCGGACTCGAGATCATCCAGACCGCCATCCAGAACGGCTGCCAGGCACCCTTGATCCTGCTTACGGGACAAGACGACCGTGAGACCGATGAACGGGCCCTCAAAGCAGGTGCCTCCGATTACCTGGTCAAGGCCAACATCACCTCCGATCTGCTCGAGCGTTCGATCCGCTACAACATCCGTCAGAGCCTCAACCTCCAAAAGATACGCCGCCTCAACGCCGAACTCGAGCAGCGGGTAGCGCAGCGTACCGCTGAACTCACAGAGGTCGTAGATAAACTCCTGGCCACCAACAAAGACCTCGAAGAGCAAATCCTCCAGACCCAGGCCGCAAAGGAGGCCTTGCAGGTAAGCCAGGAAGAGTTGCACCGCTCTCTGGCCAAAGAGAAACAAGTCAATGAACTCAAATCGCGCTTTGTCTCCATGGCTTCCCACGAGTTCCGAACGCCTTTGAGTACCATTTTGTCTTCGGTTTCTTTGATTGGACGATACGAAAAATCGGAGGATGCCCCCAAACGACAAAAGCATATTGAACGGATCAAGTCAGCGGTCAAAAACTTGACGACGATCCTGGATGATTTCCTCTCCATCAGTAAACTCGAAGAGGGCAAAGTGCGCAATCACCCCGAGTGGTTTGGTCTGTGTGAGTTCCTCGAAGACATAGCCGAGGAGATGCAGGTCGTGGCTAAGAAAGGACAGCAGATACGCTTCTCTCCCCTCGAGGTTGCGCATCGGGTGTATATGGATAAGCATATTTTGAAAAATGTACTTAATAATTTGTTATCCAATGCAATTAAATATTCCCACGAAAATAAAAACATTTATATTCGTGTTCATAAGCTAAACCATCAGATCACACTCGAAATTGAGGATGAGGGGATTGGCATTCCGGAGTCGGAGCAGACCCATTTGTTTACCCGCTTTTTTCGGGCCCACAACGCGATGAACATTCAAGGTACCGGGTTGGGGTTAAATATCGTCCAGCGTTATCTGGATATGATGGATGGACGAATCACCTTTGACAGCCAGGAGGGCAAGGGAAGTCGCTTTTGTATCACTTTTGATCTTGAATCACGTTTTGAACCAGTTCACACACCCAATGAAAGACAATAAACAAAAAGTCATTTTACTGATTGAGGATAACTCCGATATGCGGGAGAATACAGCCGAAATCCTTGAGTTAGCGGGCTACCAGGTACTCACCGCCGAAAATGGAAAAATAGGTGTAGAAATCGCCAATCGCACCCCGCTCGATCTGATTATCTCCGATGTCATGATGCCCGAACTCGACGGCTTTGGGGTACTCCATATCCTGAGCAAAACACCTCGGACGGCCCGTATCCCTTTCATTTTTTTGACGGCAAAAGCCGAAAAAAGCGACTTTCGGAAGGGAATGAACCTCGGTGCAGACGATTATCTAACTAAACCCTTTGAAGAAGTTGAGTTGCTGGATGCCGTTGAGAGCCGCCTACGCAAAAGTAGCATTCTCCAAATGGAGTTTCAAAACAACGCCGAAGGTTTGCAACGCTTTTTGAATGAAGCCCGTGGATTGCAAGCCCTGACTAATCTCTCCGATGACCGCGAGACCATGATTTATTCCAAAAAACAAATCATCTATCGCGAAGGAAGCTATCCCAAAAAATTGTTTTTCATCGAAAAAGGACGTGTGCGCACCTACAAAACCAACGAAGACGGAAAAGAGTACGTAACGGGGCTTTTTAAGGCAGGTGATTTTATCGGTTATCGGTCGCTGCTCGAAAACAGCACTTACCATGAGTCGGCTTCGGCTATGGAGGAGACAGAGGTGCGTTTTATTCCACGGGAGGATTTTTTTAATCTCCTGTACGGCAACCGAGATGTATCCAGTCAGTTTATCAAAATGATGGCTAATGCTTTGGAAGAGAAGGAAGAACGACTGCTGCGCCTGGCCTATGACTCGGTCAGGATGCGGGTAGCCGGAGCTTTGCTGCGCCTCAAAGATCGCTTTGAAGGAACAGAGGATACGCGCAATTTTTCGATGGCGATCTCACGAGAGGAGTTGGCGAGCATCGTCGGGACGGCCCAAGAGACGGTGATTCGCACCCTATCCGATTTCAAAAAAGAGAAGGTGATTGAGGTGCGCGGAAGTAGCATCACCATTTTAGATCCCGAAGGCTTGTTGCGTATTAGCGGGCAATAATTGAAAAAATTCGATTTTTGTAATACATGGCTTGCTGATAAAAAGTGTTTTTGTGGAGCCACCGCTCAACTTCACGCCATTGGTTGTGCAGTAGGCAGCCCAAGTAAGCCATGTACCCCTTGTGGGCAATGAAAAAGCGGCGTTGCACATAAAATTGATCGCCTGAGATACTGCCTACAGTGTCATAGTATTTCAAAAATCCCAATTTTTGCATAAATCGTTCAACCTCTGGGCGCAACGGCTGGTTTTTGTAAAGTTCGATTTCTTCTACCTCCATCCAGATACACTTTACTGCACGCATCATCGAAGGGGCGCCCTCAAAAACCATCAGCTCGGCACCTTGTACGTCAATGTGTATGAAGTCGATAGAAGAAATATTGTGTTGCTGACAGAAATCATCTAGGCGTTGGGTCTGGACGGTAAGGGTAGTTTCAAATTTTAGCCATTGATGCGTTTCTGTATGTCGGTCTGGGGGAAGCAGTGAACTGGATTTGTTGCCATAATCCACAGGATCATCGGCCGTAGCGTGGTCAGGGCGGCCCGAAGATAAATGAAAAGTTGCCGTCCCGTTTTCTTTACTCAACGCTAGATCAAAGAGTTGAATGTTGGGAAAGGAGCTTGTTCGTCGCTGCGCAAGGGAAAAATTATCAGGAACAGGCTCAAAAGCAAACAAATGTGCTTCTTTAAACAGTTGTTGATAAAAAACAGAGCTTTCTCCCTCACAAGCACCAATATCAAAAATTATCAGAGGTTCAGAAGCCGAGAAAAACTCCAAGAGCAAGGTATCGGGATGGTAAGCATCCATAGGAAAGACATTTTTTGACCATCTAAGCTACGCAAAAAATCTGTATCTTTGTTTATTCAACACCGATCATTGATGATGGACAAAGATAAAAAGGCCCCTGAAAGTGATGTAATTTCTTTGGATGGATTGTACGAAAACTGGTTCCTAGATTACGCCTCTTATGTGATTTTGGATCGGGCTATTCCACATCTTGACGACGGACTAAAACCCGTACAGCGGCGCATCTTACATGCACTTTATCAGATGAACGATGGGCGTTTTCATAAGGTAGCCAACGTGATCGGACAGACGATGCAGTATCATCCACACGGAGATGCCTCCATCGGTGAAGCCTTGGTCAATATTGGACAAAAAGATTTACTTATTGATACACAGGGAAACTGGGGAGATATTCGCACGGGAGATCGGGCTGCCGCCCCGCGTTATATCGAAGCTCGCTTATCTAAGTTTGCCCTGCAAGTTCTCTTTAATCCCCAAACAACCCAGTGGCAGCTCTCTTACGACGGGCGTAAACGCGAGCCAATCACGCTGCCCGTCAAGTTTCCGCTCTTGCTCATGATGGGCGTGGAAGGAATCGCCGTAGGTTTGGCAACGAAGATTATGCCCCATAATTTTGTCGAACTTATCGAGGCTTCCATTGATGTACTAAAAGGAAAGAAAATTGATATTTTTCCTGACTTTCCTACCGGGGGAATAGCAGATTTTTCTGATTACAACGACGGACAACGCGGCGGGCGGATCAAGGTACGGGCCCGCATCGAAGAACTGGATACCAAGACGCTCATCATCCGTGAAATTCCCTACGGAACGACTACCGATACCCTCATTGATTCCATTTTGAAAGCCAATGATTCAGGAAAAATAAAAATTAAAAAAGTTGTTGATAATACAGCAAAAGATGTAGAAATACTGATAAACCTTGCACCCGGCACTTCTCCTGACAAAACCATTGCCGCTCTTTACGCATTCACGGATTGCGAAACATCCATTTCGCCTAACGCTTGCTTGATCGTCGATGAGAATCCCCAATTTTTGGGAGTCAGTGAGATTTTACGATGCTCAACAGCGCACACGAAAAACTTGCTGGGGGAAGAACTCACCATCAAGAAAAAAGAATTGCAAGAAAAAATATTCTTTCTTTCTCTTGAAAAAATATTTATTGAAAATCGCATCTATCGCCAAATCGAAGAAGCCGAGACCTGGGAACAGGTACTACAAATCATCCATGCCGGACTTGTCCCCTACCTGGGCGACTTGTACCGACAAGTAACCGACGAAGATGTAACTCGGCTCACCGAAATCCGCATCAAGCGTATCTCTAAGTATGATGCCCAACGCGCCGACGAGCAGATGAAAAAACTCTCCACCGAACTCGAAGAGGTCATCTTCAACATCGAACACCTTACGGGTTACGCCATCAAATATTTCAAAAATCTTAAACAAGATTACGGAAAAGGACGAGAGCGACGCACCAAAATTGCAGCCTCGTTTGAGGAAATAGAAGCTGCTGTGGTTGCTGAAAATAACGTTAAGTTGTACGTCAATCGAAAAGAAGGTTTTGTCGGGACAGGACTAAAAAAGGAAGAGTTTGTCTGTGATTGCTCGGACATCGACGATATTGTTGTTTTTCGGCAAGATGGCATAGCAAAGATCTCCAAAATCGCGGATAAGTTATTCATGGGCAAGGACATCATACATGTGGACGTGTTCAGGAAAAGCGATGACCGGATGGTCTATAACATGGCTTATCTCGATGCCGAAACCGGACGAACAATGATTAAACGCTTTCAAATATCGGCCATTACCCGCGACCGTGAGTATCAGTTGGCTAGTGCAGTAAAGGGGTCTAAGGTGTTGTACTTTTCGGCAAATCCCAACGGAGAAGCCGAGCGAATCACGGTACAACTTACGCCAGGCAGCAAAGCGCGGCAAAAAGTATTCGACTTTGATTTTTCAGAAATCGAAATAAAAGGAAGAGGTGTAAAAGGCAACATTTTATCCAAATATCCCGTCCGAAAAATTACTTTCAAAGAGAAAGGAGCATCCACCCTGGGCGGTTTTCAGATTTGGTATGACCCTCAAAGTGGGACGCTCAACACCGACCAGATCGGGCAAAGTATCGGAACGTTCATGGGGACGGAAAACATCCTGGCGATCTATAAAAACGGCACTTATGAACTCACCGACTGCCAACTCACCAACCGATACGACTTTGAAAAATTGATACACATCACGCGCCTCAACCCAACAGACATCGTTACGACGGTTTATTACGAGGGACAAAGCAAGGCACACTACATCAAGCGATTCTATATCGAGACAACAACGCTCAATAAAACCTTTGCGTTTCTGAACGATCATCGCCGAACCGAAGTTATGGCCGTGAGTACGGGGGCAGATGCTGATTTGGAGATTGCGTATCGCTTATCACCACGAGCCAAAGAGGAGAAACAAATGCTTTATCGGGTCAGTCGTTTGGAGGAAGTTAAGGGATGGCGTGCTATCGGGAGCCGGCTCAACGAACCTCATATCCAACACGTGCGACTGCGTGCCGTTGTACCAGTAGAGGCAGATACCCAGGAAGAACTATTTTGAAACATTTTTGGGACAAAGCGCGTTTAATAGATGATTGTTTCTTCATAAATTCAAACTTTAACAAAAATCTACCTATATGAATGCACAGGAACGATTGGGCTTCAAGCCCGAAGAGTTGGCTAAAATTCACGACGGATTAAATGATCTGCTTTCCAATATGCAGGTTTTTTATATGAACGTTCGTGGCTTGCACTGGAACATCAAAGGCAGTGCTTTTTTTGAACTCCATGAAAAATTTGAACTGATCTATGACGAGTTGGCACTCAACATTGATGCTGTTGCGGAGCGTATCTTGACTTTGGGAGCCACGCCTTTGCATAGCTTTACTGCCTATCTCGAGCGCGCGGAAATTCCGGAAGCTAAACACATTTCGGATGGCGTTGAGGCAGTTCATACCTTACTGGATGGCTTTCAAGTTTTGTTACTCAAAGAACGCGCTATCCTTAACCTAGCCGATGCTGCCGGCGACGAAGGTACGGTGGAACTCATGAGTGGCTATATTAAGCAACAAGAAAAGCATATTTGGATGTATGCGGCTTACTTAGCCAATTAGCGAATATATTGTGCCGTTATTTCTTTCAATTTTTCGTTGGTTCCTAGTAAAATAATCACATCCCCAGCACATATTTTTTTGTCTGGGGGTGGATTGAATAAATATTTTTTGTTATCACCGCGAATACCCACTAGCAGCAGTCCGTTTTGGGTGTGTAGTTTGAGTGTATCTACGCTACAGTTTTGGTAGATGGCTTTGAGGTCTTCGTAGCGTACTTCGGCTAGGCTAAAGCCATTGCGCTCTTCGATGGCCTGTAGAAATTCGATGACATTGGGGCGCGTAATGAAGGTAGCCATGTGCCGTCCACCGATGGCATCCGGCATGATAACTTTGTCTGCTCCTGCCCGCTTGAGTTTGCTGATGCTGTTTTGATTAGAAGCTCTTGCAATAATTTCAATATGAGGAGCTAAGCCTTTGGCTGTCAAGCTTACAAAGACATTATGGGCATCGCTGTTGAGCGTTGTGATGAGCGTACTAGCTCGGCTAATGCCAGCATCTTCCAGGATATTTTCCTGGGTGGCATCGCCTTCGATGACAAAAACCTCCGAGGACTTGTGTAAATTTTCTTCGATTTGTTGGGCATTGATGTCAATGAGGGCGAAGCGACGTTGCTCCCGTAGGAGTTCTTGTACGACGCTCCTTCCGACATTGCCGTAGCCGCAAACGATCACGTGGTGTTCCATTTTGTTTCCTACCCTTTGGTTCATGTATGCGTGAAAAACTTGTCGCAGTTCTCCCTCCAAGATATAGCGAGTAAATGCAGACAAAAAATAAGCAAAAATTGCAAGATTGAAGATGATATAGACCGAAAGAAACAAGCGGGTTTCGGGGCTAACCGTCCCAACTTCGTTCATCCCAACCGTTGAGATGACAATGACGGTCATATAAAAAGCATCTACCAAAGGCATTTTTTCCAGAAGCATAAAGCCGCTTACCCCTCCGCCAAGGCTCAAAAAGAGCAGCAGCAACGACCAGAAAAAACGCCCACGAACTGGCATATTCAGTTTTTATTTTTGTAAAATCAAACCTTCATCGGTGATCTTTAAGGGAGCATCGGGAAAGTCATCTTTGGTTAGTTTCTGAATAATTTTAACGACCCGTTTTTGTGGGTCTAATTGAACGCCGCCCGGTTTTTCTTGAAAAATAGACGTAATCTGGGCTTGTACAAACTTTCCTTCGCGGTCTGTTTCGACGGAAATAATAGGGGCGAGGCCACTTTCTCCCGTCAGGCTAAACCGCGCATACGTACAAAAGTTGCCCAAACTGTACGCAATAAAACGACCCTTGTACAAATTGATAGCACGGGTTACGTGCGGGCCATGACCAAAGACAACATCAGCACCGGCATCAATGACCGCCTCGGCAAAGGCACATACATTACCTCGATTTTCGCCGTAATAGATCTCTGTTTTGCAGGGAACATGCTGATGGTTACGCCCTTCGGCTCCTCCATGAAAGGAAACGATGACAATATCCACCGTTTTGGCGAGTTCACGCACGATGGTTTTTGCCTCGTTCAGGTTGCGAATATCTACCGTACCGCTGTTGGGGGCAAAGGCAGCTAAGCCAAACTTGAGTCCGTTGCGTTCGATGATTGCCGTAGGCTGGGAGAGCAAGCCGGCTGCTGCTAGCCCTACGCGCTGGAGATAAGCAACGGTATTTTTGCGCCCGGGTTCCCCAAAGTCGCCTACGTGGTTATTGGCAATGCTGACCAAATCAAAGCCGGCCGTGAGCAAGTTATCAACGTACTTCTCGGGCATCCTGAAAGCGTAACAAGCATCTGGATTGCTGCACTTTTTAACATTTCCTCCTTCGTTGAGTACCGTCCCTTCAAGGTTGCCAAAGGTTACATCGGCAGCTTTGAGAATCTCCACGACAGGGGCCAGGAGGTCTTTACCGTCGTTGGGTGGCAGGTAGCTTGCAGAGGGGTAATTGGTTCCCATCATGATGTCGCCTACGCCGATGATACGGACGTTTTGCGCCAGGGTGCTAAGCGTGCAAGCGCAAATAAAAATGAAGGTGTAAAAAAATCGTGATTGGTGTTGCATCAGTACAAAAATTGAATGAGGGTTTGGTGTTGATCGGGAAAATAACGTTGCAGATAAGCGAGTAAATCGCCCTTATGGTAACGGGTTTGGATAAGGTCTTTGGTAATTTTTGACCAGATAGCTTTTTCTTGCGAAAAACGCAAGTTAGTGATTACGCCTTGTTTGCCTACGGATAGGGTCATCGTCAGGGGTTCTTCTTCCCATGTCGTTTCTCGGGTCAGGACAAAAGCCGGTGAGCGTCCAAAGTTCCAATCCCAGCTACGGTATTTTTGCTGAGCTAAATTACGAACTTCTTGCCAATCTTCGCTTGTGGGTGTGTAAGTATGCTCGGGAGCAAGGGTGTCGCGCAGATAGTCGCGTAGCTTTATCACATCCCAATCCTCTGGTAGCCAATTTTTTATGTTCGTAACTTTACTCCGAAACGATTTGAGACTTTGGGACGTGATCGTCGCGCCGCTGGGGTTCAGGACGCGCAAGAGCCGCTCTAGGTCAGTTTCTACCAGGAGTGTGCCGTGGCTAATCATCAGGTGTCGGCCGGCGCGTTGGGCAGTGCCGGATATTTTTTTGCCCTCGAGGAGGATGTCGTTGCGGTAGTTGAGCTGGGCAGGTACGCCGATTTGGTGCAGTGCGTGGAGGAGGGGCGCCAAAATTGTTGTCCAGTTGCCGATCAGGGCGGGATCGTGGGGGTGCAAGAAACTATAATTGAGGTTGCCGAGGTCGTGATAAACGGCACCGCCCCCCGAAATCCTCCGATGCAAAGCGATCTTTTGGGCATCAGCAAAACGCAAGTCCACCTCCTCGTAGATGTTTTGGTTGCGTCCCAGGATGACGCTCGGGCTGTTTTGGTACAACAGAAAATACGGGCTTGTTTTTGGAAGCCTTTGTGCGACAAACTCTTCCAGGGCTAGGTTGAGTGCAGGGTCGTGCTGGTGGAGGTGTTCAATAAAAATCACGTCTTTTTTTTGTGGCAAGCTAAAAAAAATACCTATATTTGCAGACCATTTTGCGGAACGTTAGCTCAGTTGGTTTAGAGCGCTGCCTTGACAGGGCAGAGGTCACTGGTTCGAATCCAGTACGTTCTACTAACAAAAACGCCTCAAGCGATCAAACGTTTGAGGCGTTTTTTTTGTGTTTTACCATTGCCAGACCACCTCCAGGACAACAAAACCCGGCAAAACATTGATCGCCGTCGTGCGTGTCCATTGTTCGTTGGCCGAGACGTTTACCTGTTGCGGGCTGCTTAGGTTCAAGATATTATCGCCCCGTAAGGCCAGGTGCCAAAACTTACGCTTGGGCCGGTAACGCAACGCAAAATCGGCTTTCCATAGCTGGCGTTCCTCTGTCTGGCTGTTGAAGTTCTGCTGCGTCAGGTCAGCAGTCCACACCCAGGACTTACCAAACTTTCCGCGCAAGCGAAGCGCAGGCGCAAAAGCCAACAGACGTACATCGTTGTCTGTGAAAGCAAAGCGGTTGCGCTGCCGCTCTACCGTCAATCCTATTCTGAAGTTGATGGGAGATTCCTGGAAGGCGGATTTGAAATAAACCACACCACCTATTTTTTGCATCTCGAGGCTACTGGCACTTGTGCCAACAAAGGTAGGCATCTCTGCTTGAAGGTAGTTCAGTTGCACGTCTGTCGAGAAAGGAGATAAGCCCCAAACCTGCGTCCACTTGAGGCTACCTATCCAACGCTGTTCTTGCTCACCCAAAATGGGTATCGTCCGGGTGTAGCTAGGCGTGGGTGCGCTGCTGCGTGTGATGACCTCCAGACTGCGGGTAAAGACCAGATTGGCGTTGAGCATCGTCCCGCTTAGGGCGTGGAGGAGCAGGTAGTTGAAGAACAAACGGTGTTGGGTTTGAAAGAAATCCAGCGGAATGCCCCCTTCTGTGATACCCTGAAAGCTCTGTATTTGAGGGCTTTCCTGCAAATCGCTTGCCGTAGCCCAGCTGTTGGTGATTTCGTATCTGGTCTGGAAAATCCCGAGCGGTAAGTTGGCTTTGAGGCCAAAGCCAGGCCAGATGCCCCATCGTCCTACATGGTCATCCTGGGTGTGTAGGTCTAGGCGCAAGCCCGTCAAAAACACTTCGTAGCTTAGGCGATCGCTTTCCTTTTTGAGGCGCAGGCCCAGGCGATGGTCATACTGCCGCAAGTCCACGCTTGCCCCCGAGAAGTCGATGATGGCAGTCTGGAAACGGTCATGTACCAGTGCGCTACTCATGTTTGCATTCACCGAAAAGCCAAAAACACGTCGATTGAGTTCGGTAGAAAAGTAATATTTATCTTGGTTTAGTTGTTGTTTTTGCAGCACTTCTAGTCGATCCATCGTAATTGGAATACCCAAAAAACTGGTATCTGACCCCAGCAGACGGTCATTATTTTGCCTATTCAACTGGTGTTTGATATTGGCTTTCCAGAGGGTACGCTCTCCGAGCAGTTGGCTGTGTTGGAGGTCTTGGCTGATTCCGATTTGCTCTTGCCCGTCGTTTTGGGCAAAACTTTGGCTGGTTTCCCCGAAGCTATTTTGGATGTTTTCCCTGGCTTTTTGGGTATCTCCGTTGAGCTGTAAGTGATATCGGGTGAGACGTTTATCTGTCGGGCTGTGGGCTATCTTGAGGGAGAGGGTAGCAAAAAGCAGCCGTTCTCGTCCGTCGTTTTGGGTGAGGTTGAGGGGCAGGGTATCGCTAGTGGATAGGAAGCGGGTTTGGCGTACTTGCTGGTTGTCTTGTTCGTTGCGGCTCACGACGGCATGGCTTTGTATTTGCCAGGCCTCCGAAGGGTAGAGCGAGTAGTTGAGGGCGATCATTTCGCCGGCTCGGGAGGCGTTCTGGTTGCCCGAGAAGATGAGGTTAGAGAGCCTGCCATTGAGGGCATTTGCTCCCATGAGGCTTTGGTAGTCGGTGTAAGTCAGGAGACGTTCGCCGGTGTTGTTGCTGCGCCCTATGAGTGCCGATTGGGATTTTTGGGTAAAGCGTAGGAGTGTCGTTTGGGCGTTGTACTTTTGGGTTTGTCCGCCGCCTATGCCTACGTTGCCTGTGATGCGTCCCTTGTACTCGTCCTTGATGCCGATGTCCATCACGGCCAGATCACCTTTGCCAAACTGCCGAGCTACCTTGTCTTCTTCATAGTTGCGATAAACGGAGACAGCGCCGATCATCTTGGCGTTGATGTTTTGGGTGGCCAGGCGTTGGTTATTCCCAAAAAACTCCCGCCCTTCGATCAACAAACGATCTATTCTTTTGCCATTGACGCTGATATTGCCCTCTTCGGAGACCTCTACGCCGGGGAGTTGCCCGAGCAGATCACCGAGCGTAACCTCTGTGCTATCCCTAAACCGCTCTACGTCATAGCGCGTCGTGTCGCCTTGTACGGCTATGGGTGGCGGTCTTCCTTCAATTTCTACCTCTTGTAGGGCGGTTGTTGAAGGAACGAGCAAAAAATCATATTTTTTTCCTTCGATCAGATCACTTACTGCCACAACTTGCGCCTTTGTTTCAAAACCCAAAAAGCGGATTTCTAGTCGTAGGCTGTCGGGTAGGGGTATGGGTAGGTTGAGTGCATAACGCCCGTCGTTATCGGCTACCGTAAAAGCAAGCGTTTTGCCTCGGGTGCTTTTGGCGATCAGTGTAGCCCGTGGGAGGGCTTCCCGAGTGGTGCTATCCCTGATGCTACCCGTTAATTGCTGTGCCAGGGCAGTCGCGACCTGGCACAAAAAAACAACCGAAAGAAAACAAATACGCACTACTCTTCTTTTTTGCTTTGCATCATCCGCTTCATTTTTTCCATGGCTTTTTCTTGTTGCTCCAT